>JAKQJD010000531.1 GCA_029561355.1 Bacteroidota bacterium
CATTTCATCATACCAATCATTCAAATCAGTGGTCAGCGTTTATTTCCAGATTATTTTTCCGGCGCCTGTCAAATTTCCATGTTTGTCCTCCGCCCGTAACCCGTACATCCCCGCCGGAAGGTTTCCTCGTTCCAAACGAACTGTAGCACCGCGCACCTGCAAAACGCGCAGCGGCCTCCCCAGCACATCGAACACCATCAAACGCTCCGTTCCCGGCGGCAAACTCACCAGCGTCTCTTTTTCTGCCGGATTTGGCTGCACGCCGATAGTCGGCACTTCCTGCTTTTCAAAATCCTTCACTGCCGTGATGTAGTCAACCCCCACCGTATGCAAAGTCTGGTTCGTGATTACCGGCGCATTAAAATCAAAATAAATCGCCGCCGTGTTCAGTATCTGTGTTTCCAGCGGCACCTCCGGTTTCTGATCAATCCAGAAACTGACAAACCCCTGCGAACCGGTGAGATTCACATTGCTGTCGGGCAGCATAATGTTGTCGAACCGGAAAGTCAGCACGCCGGGTCCGCTCAGGTTCCAGGTGTACGGATGCGAGGACGCGCCGGGCCGTATCGTTCCCGCATCCAGCCAGGCCGACAGGGTATCGCGGATTTGTACGGTAAAAGCCGTATCGGTACCGGTATTCTGGAAACTGATCAGGTATTCCAGCGCCTGTCCGGGCCGGATGCGGTTGGTATCGCCAAACCCCAGCGGAAATCCCTGTTTGTCGTTGGGATCGAAAGAGCCGGTATTTTCCACACATGCCTGATTGACGGAAGGCGTCCAGCCGTTTACGCTGAACTGGTTGACATAACCCAGACTTTGGTAACCGCCGCAGCCTTCGAGAAAAGCGAGGGCTACGTTGGAGAAAGGATGGCCGGGCTCTTGTTGGGATTCGATACGCCAGGTGTGGCCGTTGGCGGGATATTCGAGGTTAAAGGTTTCGTTACCGTCATATTGTTTTTGTCCGTCGAAGAGCACGACATCATCTTCGATAATGATGTAATTCAGTGTTGCAGAAGGAGTTGTGCTGATGTTTTGCAGCTGCAGGTGCACGACGCTGTCCTGGCAGGTGGCATTGGCTTCGATGGTAGCGCCCGACCAGTTGGGAACGGGGGTACACAGGGTGTCGGGGAAGGCGTGGGCTTCCACACAATGGGTTTGACCGATCACGGTGGAGTCGCAATCCACATGCACGATCAGGGAAAATTGCCCGCAATCACCCCAATCTATATTGCCCAGTTGAAAACGAAAAGTATTGTTGCCCATTGGCGCCTGCG
>JAKQJD010000558.1 GCA_029561355.1 Bacteroidota bacterium
ATCCGCATAATCCGCAAAATCCAGGTCCCCATCCTCTCCTACGTGAGGCGAAGCCGAACAAAATCTCACTCCCCCATGACCGCCGTCATCATCCCTGATATCCAAACGCCTGACATTCGCGCTTTCATTTTAAGCACGAAAAACATGCACTTCAAAACGATTATCGAGCCGTTCCGCATCAAAACCGTCGAACGCATCCGCATCACCACGCCGGAAGAACGTGAGGAGTACCTGCACGCCGCCCATTTCAACCCGTTTCTGTTGCGTTCCGACCAGGTCATCATCGACCTGCTGACCGACAGCGGCACGTCGGCCATGAGCAGCGAACAGTGGGCAGGTATTATGCGCGGCGACGAGAGTTATGCCGGCGCATCGAGTTGGCTGCGCATGGAAAAAGCCGTGCAGGACCTCACCGGTTGTCCGTACGTGTTGCCCACGCACCAGGGTCGGGCGGCAGAACACCTGCTGTATTCCCGCATCGGCGGGCCGGGAAAAATATTCATCAGCAATACCCATTTCGATACCACACGGGCAAACATCGAGTTTTCCGGCGCTACCGCCATCGATATTCCCATCCCGGAAAACCGCAACCCGGCACTGCTGCATCCTTTTAAAGGCAATCTCGACACGGGACTGTTGCTCGAAAACATCGCGCAATACGGCGCGGAAAACATCGCAGCCGTCATTCTCACCGTCACCAACAACAGCGGCGGCGGACAGCCGGTGAGTATGCAAAATGCCCGGGAAGTTGCGGAAATTTGCAAAAAACACGGCATCCGCTTTATTCTCGATGCGTGCCGCATTGCTGAAAACGCCTGGTTTATCAAACACCGCGAGCCCGGTTTTGAAACCCTTTCTTACCGCGATATTGCCCGGCAGATGTTCGGGCTGGCCGACGGCTGCATTATGAGCGCCAAAAAGGACGCGCTGGTGAACATGGGCGGTTTTCTGGCGCTGCGCGACCTCGATCTGGCGGTACAATGCCGCACGGTGCTGATCATTACGGAAGGTTATTCAACCTACGGAGGACTGTCGGGACGCGATATGGAAGCCATTGCCATCGGTTTGGAAGAGGTGTTCGAGCCCGATTACCTGCATTACCGCATCAAAAGCACCGAATATCTGGCAGAAAATCTCCATGCGCTCGGCATTCCGATCATGCGCCCGGCGGGCGGCCACGCGGTGTACGTGGATGCGCGAGCATTTTACCCGGATATTCCGCTCGATGAGTACCCGGGACAGGCGATGGTGTGCGAACTGTATCGCCTCGGTGGTATTCGCTGCTGCGAAATCGGGTCGGTGATGTTCGGGAAATACGACGAAGTGGGCAAACTCATTCCTGCAACCATGGATCTGGTGCGGCTGGCCATTCCGCGGCGGGTGTACACGCAAAGCCACATCGACTATGTCATCGAAACGTTTGCAGAACTCACCAAACACCGGGTGCGTCACACCGGTTACAGGATTACGTATGAACCGCCGTTTTTGAGGCATTTCACGGCGCGATTCGAGGCCGTGACGACCTTATAATGGATATGTTCGGCTACGCCTCTCGTAGGAATAATGGCTGCGCGGACGACGCGGATTAGGCGGATTGACGCGGATTAAGTGGCCTGACGGCCACCTGCGTTAGATTTTTGACTATGATTTTAATGTGATTTATATGATAGCCATGATTACGTCTGATGTTAATCATGGCTATCATATAAATCATACAAAAATCATAGTCTGAAATTGTGGCCGTCAGGCCACTATAAATCCGCGTCAATCCGCCTAATCCGCGTCATCCGCGCAGCCATTATTCCTACGAAGGGAGCAGCCGAACAGATCAATTCATACATTCGTTCTACATTTATCCGTACAAACCTGACTTGCATTCCATGAAAAAAATCTTCCTCCTCGTTTCCGCCATTTTCCTGGCTACCTATGCCTTTGCTGCGCGGCCAAAAGACGAAAGGCTCTTCGAATTACGTATCTATTATGCCGAACCGGGCAAACTGGATGCGCTGATCGAGCGTTTTCAAAAGCACACGACCAAATTGTTCAAAAAGCACGGGATGGAAAATATCGGCTACTGGCTGCCCATCCACAACGAACCAAACCAACTCGTCTACGTACTCGCCTACCCGAATCTGGCCGCACGCGAAGCAGCCTGGAAAGCGTTCGGCAGCGATCCGGAGTGGAAAAAAGTGCAGCAGGCATCGGAAGCGAACGGAAAAATCGTGAACAAGGTGGATTCGTATTTTATGGCGGCAACTGATTTTTCTCCTAAAATCAGATCATCCAAAAAGAAGAACCGGGTGTTCGAATTGCGCACGTATACCGCCGGCCCCGGCAAACTCGACGACCTGCAAACGCGTTTCCGCAACCACACACTGGCCCTTTTTGAAAAATACGACATGGTGAATATCGCTTACTGGACTACAATTGAAAAAGAAAAAGTGCAGCCCAAACTCGTTTACATCCTCGCTCACGACAGCGAAGAAAAAGGAAAACAGATGTTCGAAAATTTCCGGAAATCCCCGGAATGGGTGAAAGTAAAAGCGGAATCCGAAAAGAACGGCGTGCTGGCGGAGAAGGTTGAATCCGTGTATATGAGGGCGTTGAAGTTTTCTAAGATCAGGTAGGGAGGTGGAGATTGTTGATGAGGGTTGATAAGGGTTGATGAGGGTTGATATTCAGCCACTCGATGAATGAACAAATTCCTCTTTTTTCGAGTGGCTGAATATCAACCCTCATCAACCCTTATCAACAACCTCAAAAAATTCGCCGATTATGAAAAAACTCTTCTTGCTTAGCCTCTTTTTTCTGCCTGCTGCGGTTGTTTTTTCGCAGGCGACTTTCCAGAAAAAACTGGACATCTTTCTCGAATCGCCTATGCTGCGGGTGACGCCCGGCGGGGACGGATTTTACCTGGCCGATGTATTCATACTCAACGGGGTGAACCGCATATACGTGCTCAAACTCGATGCGCAGGGGAACGTGTTGTGGCGGCTCGAACAATTCAATATCCATCCCGATCTGAAACTGATCCAGATGGAAGCGGTGACCGACGGATTGGTTTTACTGTTCAATACCGTTACGCCAACAGAATCGAATGCCGATCTCTTGAAAGTCGATACCGACGGCACCCTTGCCTGGAGCCGCAGATACGGCGCAGAAAATTTCACACAACTGTTTGATATTGAAACAGATCCGAATGGCAATCTATGGCTGAGCGGCTTGCACCTGGCCACTGCGATGAGCGATTCCTCGTATCATTTCCTGACAAAAGCAGGCTCCGACGGGCTCCCGCTGGCAAGCAAACAGAACTACTTCCATTATTTTCCGAACATCGGTTACGAAGCGTGCCGGTACACGGATTTGAACTGGGACAACGTCAATCAGCGGCTGGTGTACGTGGAAGATTTCGGCGTGCCATTTAACAAGTCGTACATTTCTTCGCCCAACCGGGGCCGTTCCTGCTTCGGATATTGCAGCGGGGCTTTTGTGTTTGATGAAAAATTTACGAATTACAAAATCGACGCACTGGCGCATTCCGATACACTGCTCTATTTCGCGGGCTGGACAACGAACGGCGATTTCACTCCCACCAGCCTGACCGTGATCGGCATGCTCGACAAAACGGGCAAATACGGGCGCATCGTTCGTTACACGCCCAGTGTGTTCAAACCCATTCGCAGCCGCTCGGGCGACGTTGTTTTTTACATTCCCGCCGACAATATGCTGGTGAAATACGATGCCGGACTGGAAGCCGTCTGGAGCATCAAACTGGATAATTGTAATGAGACCAATCATTTCGAAGCGGAAATAGCCCCGGACGGCTCTGTGTACTCCGTGCGAAATATCGATGATAATACCGTGGTAGCCAAAGTATTATCCGACGGAACCCTGAGCGCCTGCATTACCTATCCACGCACTGCGCCGGTGCTGTACAACGATTTTTTCCTGGATTGGGTCACCTACAGTCCCACGGGGTATTTTGATTTTCAAGTTCCTCAAACGCCGGGAACGCTTGCACTAACGGCAGGCAGTTCGGCGAGCAGCGATTTTTGTTTCCGGATGGACGCCTCCTTTACCATTCCCGATCTGGTTTGCCTCGGCGATCAGATCATCCCGGAAAACGTGGATACCAATGCCGGCATTCTCCACACCTGGGATTTGGGCAATTTCAGAAGTGAAGACAACATTCCGGTATTTTCCATGAATCAACCCGGGCTCCAGGTTATTTACCACGATGTGCAAAACGAGTTTTGCCACGACACAACCAGCCGCAATGTGCGGGTACTGGAGCACCCAACCATTCCGTTCGGCGACACTCTGGTATGCGGCCCCGCAGTTTTCAACCTCGATTTAAGCCAGCCGGCCGCCACGCGGTATTATCTGGATGACGTGCTGGTGAACCCCATGATTCAGATCAATCAGGACGGCACGTACTCCATCCGACTCGAAAACAGCGCCTGCTCAGTTGAAAAAGACATCGACGTGCGCATCGTTGAATTTGAACCGGCCTTGCTTCCGCTGGACAGCACGTATTGTTTCGGCGACACAGTGCTCGTGGCGCTGCGAACCGATTTTGACCGGATATTCTGGGACCAGAAACCGGTGACCGATTCTATCCTCATTCTGGACGGCGCCACCCATTTTTATACCGCGCGCTACGTGCCCGACACGGCCTGTACGGTGCAGGGCTACTACACGGTGCCGAGAAAAAAATGCACGTCGGAAGGACAGGTGATCTTCGTTCCCAATGTATTTGCGCCCGACGGTCCCGAACCCAATAACGTATTGCAGGCGTTCCCGACTTCCATTGCTTTTATTCAGGCGATGAATATTTACAACCGCTGGGGAGGTCTGGTATTTACTTATAAAGGCGAAACGCCCGTGTGGGACGGCACGGTTAATGGCCAGCGCACACCTTCCGACGTGTACACCTACTGGATTGAATATCAGGACATAAGCGACGGAAGTGTGCAGGTACAGGCGGGTGATATTATGCTGGTTCGGTGAGAGGTCAAAAGCACCCCGGAAGTTGCAGCAATACAACATCCGGGGTGTTTTTGTTTATGCACTTTCCACTGTTACCGGCACTGAAAATGTCATCACAAAATATTGTAGCATCTCTGTTTTATTATCCGTATCATTGTATTACGAACAGCAAAACACGCGACGTTGAAAGAAACTTTTACTTATACTGTAAATGGTAACAACGTCTACCCTCCCGGCCTTCGCCATCATTTCAGGCCCTTCCGTTTCTGCCCGCGTGCAGACGCCTTTTTCCACTTGTCGGTTTTTCTTTAAACGGGAGCATCAAGTATCCCTTCATTTTACTTCTCTGAAACACACGTGCCTGTCTTGCTGGCTACGTGTGCTGTTTCCATAAACCTGCTATTCTTCTGCTCCGGAAAACTGCTGACTTGCGGCTTGAACTTACCTGACTTGCCGTGCTTCCTGAAACCGTTTTAATCTTGAAACCTATGGAAGATTCTTTCGTCAAAAAGGTGCGGATGACCATTGAAGCGCACCTGGATGATCTTGATTTTAATGTGGAACAACTTTGCCAGGAAGTCCACGTAAGTACTTCCCAACTGTACCGGAAAATGGAATCCCTCACGGGGCTTTCCGCCAACAAATTCATCCGTTTATTGCGGCTGAAGAAAGCCAAACAATTGCTTTCGGAACGCGAACTGAGCATCACCTCCGTGGCGTTCGATTCCGGCTTCAGCGATCCGGCTTATTTTGCCCGGGTCTTTAAAAAAGAATTCGGCATGACACCGCAGGAATGGAGGAGTAAAAGTGCGAAGTGCGAAGTTTGAAGTGCGAAGTCGGGAGTATAAGGTTCAGGCACTTTGGCGTCGGTTTTTTTGAGGAGTTGAGGATGTGAGTCGCCGAATATCAACCCTCATCAACCTTATCAACCCTCATCAACAAAAAACCTTATACTCCCACAATAGCAGCAATTCCGTCATACACCATTTGCCGTATCTGTATCCTGAAAAATACGAAGGCCTGTTGCAGTACGAAAAATACGGCGATCAGCACGGGTGTCGTCATGCCGCTCATGGATTCCAGCCACCAGTAAATGACGAAAAGCAATACCTGGAGCGCAAAAAAACCAAAAGTGAAGGTGAGCAATGCGCCTTTATTTTTCCAGAATATGCGGCGGCCGTTTTTCAGGCTGCCGGGTACGGTAGCGCCCATTTGAATGTGGTACAAGCGGCTGACGACCGACCAGATAAAGAATTTGATCAGGCCGACTACATACAATACCAGCAGCCCGAGTACAGTCCAGACCGGAATGATTTCAGAAGTAAAATAATCGAGTGCAGGTTGCAGGAACATCGCGATCGGCACAAAAATCAGGGCCGTCCATATCAGCACCAGCACCAGAAACACCAGGGAAATTTTCAGGAACGGGAAAAAATAGCGTGCTCCCCCCTGCCAGAAAGTGCTGCCTTTCACCTGTTCCGGTTCGGTGGCGCCGTACAGAAGCCCCGCATCGATGAAAACGGAAAACAACAGCCAGATCAGCAGCAGCCAGCGCAACTGCCCGATGAGCGGCGTGATGGAAGCGCCGTGTACTTTCAGAAAGTCGCTGAAAACAGTGTGGTCGTAATGCGCCAACAACTTGTTGATTTCCAGGGATTTGCCGATGGAAGCGCCCAGCACGTTGTGCACTTCCATACCCAGCGTGAGGGCCAGGCAAAACTGCACAAAGTACACGATTGCCGCTACGCGCCACTGGCTCGTTCCGGTTTTAAATGCCTTGGAAAATACGCTACTCATTCGTTTATTTTATTCACATCAAAAAGCCGGTCGTCTGCATCAGGTTCTGCACCCAGAAAATCGTTTTGGCCGCATATTTCCAGCAAGGCGCCGTGGCAGGCTGAAGGGTCAGACTGTTGTTGTTCAGGTCGATATCCAGGCCGATCTTCTGCTCCGGATCGATCTGTGCGGAAACCACTTTTTTGCTGCCTGTAAATTCAAATATTCTGGAGCCTTCCACACCCGACCAGTTCAATACCTGCGTACTACCGTCTTCAAAAGTCACCAGAATCTCCACCGGAAAAACCCAGTCGCCCTTGCGCTGCACTTCCACTTTTGCTTTAAAGCCGGGAGCGCCACTGCCGTCGCGGTAGGTAAAGGAAGGGGCGTTGTTGCCATAAACACCCTGCTCGGCAGGCATGGCGTCGTTGGTAATACGTGTCACAGCGTAGTCGAGCACCACTGCGTCAAAAATACTTTTTTCAAACAATCCGTACACCTGAAGTGCGAATGCGGGATCTCGTCCGGCCAGCAGTTGTTCTTTCAGCACCGCCATAAAATCGGTGCCACGCGGGTGGCGGAATTTCCATTTTTCAAAATAGGCTTTTACAATGCGGTCCATTTCCGCCTCCCCCATCAGTTCCTGCACGGTGCGCAGCGTAGTGGCCGTTTTACTGTAAATCAGCGCTTTAAAATTGGATTCTGAAAACAGCCAGCCGGGCCGGGCCGTCGTTCCTTCCCTCGGGTTGGCCATGGTGGTGTATTCCAGCCGCGTTAGTTCGCGGTTATCTAAACGATACCCGAATACATTTACCAGCGATTCTTTTTCACCGTATTCCGCATCGATGATGCGGTCTTCAAAGTAGGTTACGAACCCTTCATCCAGCCACGCCTCTTCTTTCTCATTGGAGGCCACCATGCCCATAAAGTATTGATGCACAAACTCATGCACCACCAGCGACTCCGTCATGCGCAGGTGGGAAGGCATACCGTAAAACGTGCCTACGGTGATGAGCGTAGGGTATTCCATGAGCCCCGAATGCAGTCCGTGAAACGGCGGATCCACGACTGTGATACCCGGATACGGATATTTGCCAACGTGTTCTTCGAGGTAAGAAAGCGCAAATTTCAGTGCGTGCAGGTACCGCGGCGCAAGGGCCGCATGTTCCGGAGCGATCAGAAGCCGGATCTGTACGTCCTTCCAGCGCTCCTCCCGCACCTGAAAACGCGGATACACGGACCAGGCAAAATCGATCACGTCTTCCGCATGAAAATGCCGGGTGACGGTGCCGTTGCCGTTGTTTTTTTCTTCCACCAGGCATCCGGAAGCGCCCATCACAAATTTGTCGGCCAGGGTAACGTGCACGTCGTACACCCCGAAATCGGCATAAAACTCCGTGCTGCGGAAAAACTGGTGGCAATTCCAGCCCCACTCCCCTGCCCTGTTCTGTTCGAAAACGCCCAGTTGCGGAAACCAGTGGCAAAACATATAAAAGTCCTTGCTGTGGCCCGCTCGCGAAATGGTTTTGGGCATTTTCGCGCGCCATTTCAGGTTAAAAACAGCCGTTTCGCCGGGCTGAACGGGTTTGTCGAGCAGCACTTGCAGGACCGATTGGTCGTCAGTATTGCCGTCGTCGGGTTGAATATATTGCATGCTGCCGCTCAGGTCGGCGCCGCCTTCGCGTGTGATTTGTGCCACGTCGATCCAGCCCCATTCGTCGGCCGGGCGGTCGAGAAAAGGCTGACCGAAAATCTGGGACGTGCCTTTCAGGAAAGTTGTTCCCGTGTTCTTGAAAGCGTTGAGGTACATGTACATCCGAAGTTCGCTGACGGGAACCGGGGAAGTGTTGGTGAACCGGATCGTTTGGGTGGCATCGACGGTATGTGTCTGGTCGTCCAGCGCAACATGTATTTCGTAGTTGGCAGCGCGCTGGCTGAGGGGTTGTTTGAATACGGGGTCGCACTGGGCATGGACCTGTGGTGCCGCAAGAAGCGGGAGAAAGAGGAATGAAAAGATGTAGAGCCTGCTGTACATGGCGGATAAGAAAGGTGCAAAGTAAGCAAGATAAATGAGGTCAGGGTGCACCTTTTAGTTGTAATTTCTTTTCATCAAACTGCCCTGCGAGGGGTGCATTTCAAATTGTCGCGCTGGAATAGTCATCCGATGACTTTGAGTCATCGAATGACTATTCCAGCGCGACAATTTGAAATGCACCCTCTGCAATGAGAGGATGTTATCCCTTAAAAATGAAACCCCATCATCAATTTCGAATACGGCGCGCCAAATCTCAGCCCCGGCGCCAGTTTCACCGCTTCCTTTTTGGCATCACCCAGTTCCATTCCGACTGTAAAATCGAACGACAAGCGGCCTCTTTGTCTGCGCCAGCCGAGGCCGCCGCGCATACCGGAAAACTTCACATTGTCTATTCGTGTAACGGACCTGCTGCCACCGGCGAAATCGCCCGTCCAGAAACCCCAAAAACTGAAGTAACTGGATTCTTCGGTTTTTACGATGTCAAACTTGCCCGTATGGATGCCGCCCTCCAGGAAAAAACCTGTTTTATTTTCCCGCATGAACAAACGACTCATCAAAATCAACCGATTCCCGCTCACCCTTGTCGAACTCGAAGAAGAGGAAAGCACGCCCAGGATGAAAAAACCGCTGTCGTTTTTGCGTGCGGTTTCCCAGTGTTGGTATTCCACCACAAGCGTGTTATGAGGTGAAATGACGCGTTCGTACTGGATTCCCAATTTGCCTGTTAACGGAAGTACCGTAAAACTGGCTGCATTTTTCTTTTGTGCATGTAAGGTGGTCGAAAGCAGGAAAATGGTGATCGCTAAAATCAGAGAAATAGAATGGTGTTTCATGTGTTGTGTGTTTTATGATGCAAAAGTGCGGGTACGAAAAAGCCGGCTGGGCTTGACTTGCGCATCAAAACACATATTATTTTATTGGATTCAAATAAAGGCCGGGCATACTTTTTTTACGGCAACAGCAATCCCCACCTACCCTGCCCATCTATTGAGGTGTTTGGTTTTTGGTGTTTCGTGTTTCGTAGAGGGTAACAGTCGACCAGATACAATACACGAAAAACCAAAAACCAAACACCGCCCATTCCTAACCAACCTGACCATTTTTATGAAAATCACCTGTCAAATTTCCCTGATTGCTCTTGCTCTATGTTTTCTGGCTGCCTGCAGCCCCAACTATTACATTCCCAATACCCAGAACGTGCCGGTGATTGGCGCCAAAGGTGAAACCAATATTTCCGTAGCCGGCAACGGCAACCAGTTCGAATTACAGGGCGCCGTAGGCGTGTCCGACAACATTGCGTTACAATTAAACGGCGGATACGTGTTCCCGAAAAACGAAGACAACGGCAACGGCGGCTCCGGCAAACTTATAGAAGGAGGCATCGGTTATTTCACCAATATCAACGACAACCTGCTGTTCGACGTTTATGCGCTGGCCGGCGTAGGTTCCATGGAAAACCACTTTCCCACTTCGGTATCCGCCAACCCGTCTACCACTGGTAAAATTTCGGCTACCCTGGCCCGTTTTGCCTTGCAACCGGGCATCACTTTCCGCAGCAAGTACTTTTCTATCTCGGGGTCCAGCCGTTTTGCCAGTCTGAATTTTTCGAACGTCGACGGCAGCCTGATCTTCGACAACGTGGACCAGACGAAATACCTGACCGACAACAAATCCAGTTTTCTGATCGAACCCGCACTCACCTTGCGCGGCGGTATTGAAAAGATAAAACTGCAAATTCAGTTGATGAAGAGTTTCAACGTGTCTGAAAGCGATTTCAGACAGGACGATACGATGCTGTCGATCGGGTTGAATTTCAGACTTTGAGTAGACCCGGCCTACGCCGATCCAAAAAATCATTCTGGCCTGTCGAAATTCCAGTATTGACAAGATTACTCCAATTTTGTGTGTTCATCTTTATGGGAATTGATACATCCAGATGCCAGACCTCCGATCTATATTCTTGTCTCTTTCAAGTCGTTATACCGACGACAAACAATTATCCGACCGGCTTTGGAAGGAAATTGAAAAGGCCTATTCAGGAAAAAAACGGCATTACCACAACCTGGTACATTTGGAGCATTTGTACCGGCAACTGGAGACGATTCGGTCAGAAACAGGAGATTGGGATATACTGTTGTTTGCGCTCTTTTACCATGACATTGTGTACAAGGTATCGCGACACGACAACGAGGAAAAAAGCGCTGAACTGGCCCGCGAAAGGCTTGCGGAACTGAATATTCCGGAAGAAAGGACTGAACGATGTGTGGCGCATATCCTGGCGACAAAAGGGCATTCCATTGCCGTCGATTCCGACACCAACCTGTTCACTGATGCGGATCTCTCCATACTCGGGCAGCCGCAACAGGTGTATGCGGAATATTGCCTGCAGGTTCGGCGGGAGTACGCCGTTTATCCCGATTTTTTATACAAACCGGGTCGCAAAAAGGTGCTGCGGCATTTTCTGGAAATGGAACGTATTTTTAAAACGGCGCATTTTTATGAGGCGCTGGAAATGAATGCACGGGCAAATCTCCGTTGGGAATTGGAACAGGATTGAAAGGATTAAAAAAAGGATTGTAAGGATTTACCGAGCGTGGTAAATCCTTACAATCCTTTTTTTAATCCTTTTAATCCTGTTCTACCCACCCTACAATCCGTCGTGTTTCACGTGCAATTTCGACAACAACGCCGTCGAAACCGGATTGGCGTACATGCCGTAGGCATCTACCAGGATTCCGTTCACGCCATCCTTGCCTTCGATGGCATAAATAACCGAACTGTCGTCCGGATCGGTAGCGCCTTCGAAGCGGTGCATTTCCACGATCTCGAAGTCTTCCGGATGTAATTGCATTTGCAGGCGGGTGCATTCGATTCCGTTTTCCCTCAAATTGAAATCATTGTTAAACCCCCGGTCCCGCAGGTCGTCGATAGCCTCAACGAGGCTGGAATATTTTTTCATTTGCTCAGGTTTTAGGTACAAATTTAAAAAAAGTGCGGTACACTGTAAAGCGTACCGCACATGTCCTTCGGGAAATATTTTTACGAAAACCGGCCGTTGTTACAGTGGCAGAATACTCGCAACCGTAACGTTCAGTTGAACGGTAGCGCCTGCGCCTACTGTGATGGCGTTGAGGTTCAGCCCGTTCAATACGGTCAGCACCAGCATACCTTTTTCCTCCAGTTGACTGTTGTTGTCGGTATCGTCGTAAGCAACGTAGTGCAGTTCGTAATCGCCTGCTTCCAGGTACGACAAGTTGTAGTTGCCATTGGAGTCTGTGACGGCGCTGGTAACGGCGTTTTTAAACATAACACCGCTGCTACCCTGCGGGGTCGTTTCGGCAGAAGTAAACGTGCCTTTTTCGTACACATATACGACTACCTTATCGCCGGACAGGTTCAGGGCATCTGTTACCTGGCCTTTGATGGTACCGGAACGTGATTTCATGGCCAGACGCGTGGAAGCGGCCAGTTCCGAATCCGTTACGAACTGGTAGTCGCTCGTGGTGGAACCGGAATTGTAGCGAACCGACTTGCGCAGGTCGAAATCGATGACGGCCGTCACGTCTCCGCTCGAAGGAACGTCGAGGGTGGCCGCATTGACTTTGATTTCGCTCGAAGCGCTTGCACCGGCTTTCAGCGCATGTTTTACGCCGTCTTTTGTCAGCACGTAGGTACCCGGCGTATTTCCGCTGGCATCCTGATCGTAGTCAAGTACGAGACGAATATCACTGTAAACGCCGGCCGAAAGATCGGCGCCGCCGAGCGTTTTCGTCTGGCCGTTCTGATATGCCATGAGGTCGATGGTTTGTTTGCCGTTGAAATCGCTGATTTGCTCGCCGTCAACCTTCACAGAGGCGACCGTGACAAAGACACCTTCGATATTGGTGTCATCGATAGGGCCGTCAGTCACTTCGAATGCGACATTGCCCGTGGTAGTGTTGTCATCGTCCTTACAACTGGTAAAACCAATCAGGAGAAGCGCCGCGAAGGCTGCGGACTTAAAAATGGATACTTTCATAGGATTGAAAAAATTTTGTGAATAATGGTTGAATGAAAGTATGCTTGTTTCTTATAGGCACTCGTAAGTGTGTTTGGTAAAATGAAAGTGGGGAAAAACGCCCCCCAATGGGCAAAAACCGCCTGAACTTACCCGGTATTTTTTCCCGGGCGTTCGCAGGCATTTCCGCTACCTCACCTGAAAATACTGGCGAGGTCAAAAAATACTCGTTCTAAAATCTTGAAAATCAATGAATTAAAAAATCAATATTCATTGGGTGTTGGAGCGGGCGGCATTTGACTACCGAACAACATGGTAAAAAAGGGATGCCAGGCGATCAAGCGCCCCATTGGGCAAGGCATGCCCCTGCCGGAAGAGAAACCGGGAAGGAAGGAGAAGAAAGGGGAAAAGTATACAGGTTATTTCTCCTGTGGTCCGGCAGGATTTTTTCCGAATTTTTCGATAGCGGCAGGATCGTATTTCACATTGATGTTCAGCCACATGAGCCTGGAAATTCGAAAAATGTACACAAAGTTGACAGCGAGAAACAAAATAAGCACCCCGAATGCCTCATTGATGCTCCAGCCGAGGCCCCATTTGAAAATTGCCACAAATACCAGCGAAAACCAGCCGGTCCAGATATAGGAGATGAACATGGCGCCGTAGTAGTAGCCCGGTTCGGGAAAATAGTTGAGGTCGCATTTCGGACAGCGTTGCAGCATATCGAAGGATTTCACAAACGACCAACTGCCCGTTTCAAAAGTGGCGCCTTCATGGCAACGCGGGCATTTCAAATGAAAAACGCTGTGGGCTTTGGAGGATTTTTTAAAAATATAGGGCATGGCTTGCTTGAATGTAAAAACCGAAATAGGCTTGCATCCGCAAAAGTACGCTTAACTGCCAAATAAAAAGGCTGCTTCGGCAAGTTTCAAAATTACCTGCGAAGCAGCCTTTGAGGGTGTTTGGTTTTTTGTGTACGGTGTTTAGAATACGGTTGATTTTCAACTGAATACAAAACCAAACACAGCCATGCCTGATTTTTTTAAACGGGCTGGATTCCGGATCTTTTGTGGGTCGGGAACAAACGTCTGAGCAAGGTAAGTGGTGAAAAATCCTGTTTTGACAATAATTCGCGGACAAAAGCCAGTTTTAAGTGTTTATGTGCACTGGAAACTGCGATTACGAGCGTTTGAGGTTCCCGGCTGCTCCCCGTTTTCACGTGGTGCATGGCATCCAGCCGCCAGTCGTGCGATTGGATCGCATCTTCCGGGATGGCGAGGTGTTCGAGATCTGTGATGCGGTAGCCTTTGACGGCCAGGTTTTGGAGGGTTTCCGAAAGGGAGGAAGAATAAGTCATATAACAATGGAGGTTGATTAGAAAATAAATAAAATATTGGCATCCGGGGCAAATATGGATATTAATTCCGGTATTCCTGCAAACATTGCAAATACATATGGAGTTTTTCTAAAGGGCATTAAACGCAGTGAAAATCAAAAAATTACTTCATAGATAAAAAATATTATATGTTTTTTTTCAAACCACTTCTAATCCGATTTCTATGAACCCGAAATCAACAGGTTTCGTATGTTTCGGCATGTTCTTGCATCGATTATTCATTTGCGCAGGTCTCTTGCTATTCCTGGCCGGCCGGATGCAGGCTCAGGAAATCAACCAGGATTCTTCGGTGCGCTTCTTCGGCGTTCCCCTGGTATTTTTCAGTTCCGACACAAAATGGGGATTCGGCGCGGGTGGTGTCCTTACGTTCCGGGGTTACACGTTGCGGTCCAGCGTCACGTTCAGCCTTACTTATACACAACGCAAACAATGGCAGGCGCTTTTTCCGTTCGTGTGGTTCAGCCGGAACGGCGACTGGCGGGCTTACGGCGAAGCGGGCTGGTACCATTATTCTTACCGGTATTTCGGCCACGGCAATTCCTATCCCAACAATTATGTAGAAAACTACAAGGCGGAGTATCCGCGTTTGCGCGTATCGGCGACCAGAAGTATTAATCGGAAGCAATCAGCCGGACTTCGTTATTACCTCGACGGCTACCGGATTATTGAAAAAGAACCCGGCGGCGAGATCGCCCACCATGAAGTGCCGGGCGCCGACGGCGGTTTTTCCTCCGGTCTGGGCGTTGTATGGTTATACGATTCCCGGGAAAACCAGTTTTTTCCGCACCGCGGCTGGTACGTGGAGTCTACCCTTACCGCCGAACATCCGCTCACGTTGAGCGAATTCCGTTACATGCGCTATTTACTGGATGCGGCCCATTACCAGTCTCTGGGTCAGAAATGGGTGCTGGCCACACAATTTTATGCCCAGTTCACCGCAGGGCACCCGCCCTTTTTTCAATTGCCTTACCTGGGCGGCAGCAGGCGTCTGCGCGGGTATCCCGATTCCAAATACCGCGACCGGCACACGGTGCTGCTTCAAACGGAACTGCGGTATCCAATCTTCTGGCGTTTTAAAGGAACCGCTTTCGCCGCTGTGGGCAGTGTATTCGGCACACCCCACGAACGGGTACGCTGGCGCCCGAACGGTGGCATCGGCTTACGTGTCGAATTCGATCAGCGCCAACACCAGCATTTGCGAATGGACTACGGCTGGGGAGAGTTTCCGGGCAATTCGGGGTTTTATCTGACGTTTGGGGAAGCGTTTTGATGAGAGGTTGAGAAGTTGAGAGGTTGAGGAGTTGAGAGCGGCCACTTGAATACTCAACTCTTCAAACTTGCTTGACCAGGCGCATACAAATACCCGCATGCTGTTCGTTTGACAGAAAAACAAATTTTATGCGAAAACCACTTTTTCTGTATGCGCTGCTGTTCGTCAGCCTTTCTGTCCACGCGCAAAAAAGCGCTAAATCCGTCCAGCGGAATTTCGATTTAAAGGAGGCGATTGCTCAAAAGGTAATCAGCGTAGTGGCGGAAGGTACCGGCGGGCACCAGGGAGAATGCCTGAAAATTGTTTGCAGGAACCTGCGTGGTTCTTCCGTTCGCATCCGTTTTCCGCAGGGACAATTGATGGAACCGCAGGACAGCGCCCAACAGACGCTCGTCGTGGCCGAGGAAAAATGGCTCGCTGTGACGGCTAAAACGCCGGGAGAAGTATTGCTGAAGACCTTCTGCACCCAGGCCGGCGACATTTCTCCAACAAAGGGCTCTGTTTTTGCCGTAACGGCCATGGCGCCCCAAACCCTGTGCAATGTATTAAAATTCATTACAGAACAGGGCAAAACGGATTCCGGCGCCGCACAGGCTGCCGTGTGGGCGGTTACCAGCCGCTCCTCGCTGGGCAGTATCGGGGATCCGGCGCTCACCCGGTTTGTGGCCGAGCAATTGGGCAAGGCGACGCCAACTTATACGATCAAACATAAAACGGTCGAATCCGTGCCGGGAAGAACCGCAGACCTGGGAAAGGCGATGGTCGTGGAAGGCAACTTCAAGTATTACCTGGAAAAGGATGAAAAGGTGCGCATGGTGCTGCTCGACAGCACCGGCAAAGTGGTCACTAACATTTCCAAAGAAGAACGTATGATTGCCGGAGAGCATCGGAGCGGGCTTCACCTGGAAGTCTGGAACCTCACGGCCGGCAAATACACCGTGCGCATGCAAACTACAGACGGGCGGGTGATCAAAGACATGGAGGTGGAGTTTTAAAATCAGGCAGAAAAAGAATGTTTTTACTGAAAAAAAATATTCTTTTGCCTGTTTTTAGATCAATATGTACACCTACCTGAAATCTACCTTCGTATTTGCGCTGCACCTCTTTGTGACGTTGCTCGCCTGGGTCGCGCCGTTTCTTTTTTCCTGGAAATTATGCCTGGCTGTGTACGGCACCGTTATGCTGCAGTTTACCCTGTTCGGGCGATGCCTGATGAACGAACACCACGGCTTGAAAGAAGAAGAAAACCGGATTTTTTATACGGATTTGCTGGAAAAAATGCATTTTTCACCAGATCGCGCGCTGGTGAAGTTTCTGGTCCGAAGACTCCTGTATCCTGTACTGGCCTGCGTGGCGCTCATCTGGCAATATCTTTTGGGGCATGAAGCATTGCTGTTTTAACCGCATTTTGAGAGAATTATCAAAAAAAATGCCGGTCTCACATGAAGCGAGACCGGCATTTTATATCATTGTTTTTGTTTAGCGCATAATGGTAACGTCGCCTTCAAACATTTCTGTCTGGCCATCGATGAACTCGATTTCGGCCGTCCAGATAAACACGGCGGGATTACCTTTTTTACCGCGTACCGTACCATCCCAGGCTTTTGAAGGATCGTTGGGCAGGAAATCGCGCACCTCGAATACGGCATCGCCCCAGCGGTCGAAAATAAGCCATTTGTGAATTTTCACCACGTCATTTCCGCCATGTATCATCAGCACGGATTTCAACGGATCGTCGCTGTTGAGGTCGAAAATGTTCGGAATGAACACCTGCCGTTCTCTTCTTACGGTTACGTTGAGCACATCGCTGGCTTTACAGCCGTTTGAGTCCTGCACGGTAATCACGTGGCGGTACGTTTGCAGAGGCTGGTAACTGAACGAACAGCATTCCGCCGAATCGCGGTTGGGCGACAGGTTCCAGTCCACCTTCGCCACCGGCGTTTCATTCATAATTACAGCCTGTACCGTAACGCTGTCGCCAAGGTGTACTGTTAAATCCTCTCCCAATTCCACCGACAGTTCGCCGGGTTCCGAGATCGTGATCAGCGTATCCAGCAAACAACCGTTCGCATCTTCCAGGGAGAGGGTGTATTCCCCTGCCGCCAGGTTGCTGAACTGGTCTACAGCGCTGGCCGTTGCTCCGTTCAGGCTGTATACAAACGGCTCCACGCCGCCATTTACAGCCGAAACAGCAATCACACCGTTTATATCGCCGAAACACTTGATATCCCGAACAGTCAGGTCGATAGCGGTCGGCACGTTCGGGTCGTTCGCAACCACAATCGACTGGGTATTGGTACAGCCGTTGAGGGTGTTGGTGACCAGAAGTGTGTAGGTTCCCGGAGCGTCTACCACAGGCGAAAGCGTATTATCGCCCGAAACGATGTTGCCGCCGGTTGTCGTCCACCCGTACGTGAATGTATTACCGGTGGAAGTACCCGCGCCACTGATGGACAGAGACGTGGTCGTGCAATTCAGGTCGCCCGGAACGGAAGCCGCTACGGTCGGTTGGGTAAAGTTGGCAGCAACGGTTACGGATATCGGATTGGTACAACCATTATTGGCCACTACATTAAAAATATAAGTGCCCGCAGTAGTGATCTCAACCGTTTCCGTCGTGGCATTGAAGCCGTTCGGTCCCGACCAGAAGAAAGTAGCGCCTGGAGTGGTCACACTACCGGAAATACTGCCTACGCCATTGTTCAAACAGTTCAATTCATCCCCTTCGGCAGCGCCGAGCGGGAAGTTGGCATCTACGTTCATCACGGTGGAAGCCTCGGCAGTACAACCGTTCGAAGCAGTTACCGTCACATTATACGGTCCCGGCTGATTGACGTCCAGCGTATCAGCCGTGGCATTGTTCGGGGTGATGCCGGCACCCTGCCATTCGTACAGCGAAGCAGGATCCGAACTGGAAACCGTCAGCGTACCGGTCGGATTCTGGCAGGTAATCGTATCGCCTTCCGCACTCACGACCGGCGGATTCGTATCCTGATCGACCACTACATTATCCGTGGACTGGCAGCCGGAAACCGGGTTGACAATCGTCAGTGTGTAGTTGCCGGAAACACTGACCGTTATAGAAGCGGCGTGCTCCGAACCGGTCGGCACACCTTGTCCCGACCATGTGTATTCCAGTTGTCCGCTGGGCGAAGTGGAACCGCTGCCGTCCAGCAGCACCTGCGTTACCGCACAGGTAATGAGTTGATCTTCTCCTGCAACGGAAACTGGCAGGTTTTGGTCCTGTAGTACAATTACATCGTCCGTTTTGCTACAACCGTTCAGGGTATTGACAATAGTGAGCGTATAAGGGCCTACACCTGTAACGACAGGATTTGCAACCGTGTCATTTGCAGACGTAATGCCAGAGCCGCTCCAGAGAATCGTAAATTCTGCGCCGCTGCTGGAACCCGCCGAACTCAGGGTAACACCCGTTGTACTGTTGGCACAGGTAAGCGTCTGGTCGTCGCCCGCTACTACAAATGGCTCCACAACATCTTCCAGAACAGTCACCTCATCCGTATTGCTACAACCATTGGCTGTATTGGTCACCGTAAGCGAGTAATTGCCCGGTTCAAAAACATTGGGAGAATTTTGAGTCGTTTCTCCACTCACAATACCCGGACCGCTCCATGCGTAAAGGATATTGGGGCCTGCCTGCGACAATGCGCCATCCAGTTGCAGCGTATCGACGGCACAGTTCAATGTCTGGTCTGAGCCGGCAGACGTTACTGGCAAATCGGCGTTCAAGCCTACGAATACCACATCCGAGGCTGTGCAATGGTTGTCGATGTTCGTCACTGTCACCACGTATGTTCCGGAGTCGGAAACCATCGGGCTCATGTCGTTAAAATTGCCCGAATTGATGCCCGCACCCTGCCAGAGATATTCGATATTCAGGCCGGTGCTCGAATTCGAACCGTCAATCGCCTGTGCAGGTGTCTGGCAGTCGAGTACAAGATCTGTTCCGGCGTCGGCTATCGGAAGTGCAACATCTTCGTCGATCTCGACATCGTCCACGGCTGAACAGCCATTGGCCGGATTGGTCACTACGAGCGCGTAATTTCCGGGCGCGCTGACGGAAGGGCTTTGCTGCGTTTCATTGGCAGGCGTTATGTCTTGCCCGGTCCACAAATAATCCATTCCTGCACTGGAGCCGCTGCCATTCAGCATGATGCTGGTCGTCTGGCAATTCAATATACCGTCAGGGCCGGCTGCTGCTACAGGGAATGCTTTATCTTCCAGAATAATTACAGTATCCTTTGATACACAACTGTTTACAGTATTAGTAACGGTCAGAATGTAGGTATCTGGAGAATCTACGTCCGGTGTAGCCGAACTTTCATTTGCCGGTGTAATGCTTTGTCCGCTCCACAAAATCTGGATACCAGCACCGCTGGACGAAGCAGATCCGTCGAGTGCAATCGTATCCTGTGCACAGGTAAGGGTAGCATCGGCACCAGCACTGGCGACCGGATAAGCAAGGTCCTCGCTTACCAGTACGTCGTTGATGGTAACACATCCGTTCACTGTATTCGTAACCTCCAGTTGATAGGTGCCGTCCATACTTACGCTCAGGGTAGCGAGCGCTTCATTACCTGTATTGATATCCGGTCCGGACCATAGATATTCAAAATTACTTCCCGATGAAGAGTTGCCGCCGATCGGCACGGAACTGTTTGCACAGTCGATCGTTTGATCCAAACCTGCATCCGCCACAGGCGCCAGGGTATCCGAAACGACCAGCGCATCCGAAGAAGACGTACACAGGTTGGTCGTATTGGTAATCAGAACGGTATAGGTGCCGGACTGGTTTACAACCGGTCTGATCAGGTTCTGGTTGGCTGCATTGATAGCAGGTCCCGACCACAACAGTGTAAATCCTGCGCCGGTAGAAGAGCCCGTAGCATCCAGCGTATCCGCATGGCTATTGAAACAATTCAGTGTAAGATCATTGCCGGCTACGGAAACCGGGCTGATTGTATCGATGGCAATCACCACCACATCCGTATTGGTGCAGCTGTTCAAATTATTGGTTACCGTGAGGTTGTAGGTACCGGGCAGTGTAATATTCTGCGGGTTTTGCGCAGTGCCATTCGCACCCGAAATGCCCGGACCCGTCCAGGTGTAAACGATATCCACACCGGTACTGGATGCGGAGCCATCGATGTTCACGCTGCTTACACCACAATTCAACACCAGATCGGAACCTGCATTCGCTGTAGGAACGCTGGCATCTTCCGAAATGACCACCTGATCGGTAGACGAACAATGGTTAACCGTGTTGGTCACTACCAGCACATACGTTCCCGGATCATTGATCGTGGGGTTGGGTAGCATCGCGTTAGCGGGTGTGATGCCCGGGCCGGTCCACAGGAAAGTGATCGTCGCAGGACTTCCGCTACCGTTCAGCGGAATACCATTAGGTGTGGTACACGTCAGAATCTCGTCGGTTCCGGCATTCGCCGTCGGTACAGCGATGTCCTGTAAAATGGTCACATTGTCCGTAGCAGTACAATGATTGACCGTATTTGTAATGGTAAGGGTGTAAACGCCCGGAAGTGTAACCTGCGGCGTGTATGAATTCTGGTTACCGGCGTTGATACCCGCTCCTGTCCAGATGGCGGTAAAATCAGCACCCTGTGACGAACCGCTGCCGTTCAGCGTGACATTCAGCACCGTACAATTCAGGGTACTGTCATTGCCCGCCAGTGCTACCGGCAGCATTACCTGCGAAGTAATCACAGTGGTATCGCTGGTTGAGCAGCCGTTCGTGGAATTATTGACAACAATAATGTACGTACCCGCAGTTGAAATGGAAGGCATGGCCTGGTTCTGGTTGGCGCCGGTAATACCCGGGCCGGTCCATACATAACTGATACCGGGGCCGGTGCTCGTTGTCGCTCCGCCGATGACGACAGAGGAAACGGTGCAATTCAACACCTGATCGGCGCCCGCTGCCGCTACCGGCGCATTGGCATCCTGTGATATCACGACCTGATCGGTAGCAGTACAATGGTTGACGGGGTTGGTCACAACCAGGGTATAAGTTCCCGGAAGGTTGACGTTGGGATTCGGGAGGGCCTGATTGGTTGCGTCGATATCCGCACCTGTCCATAAGAAGGTAATTCCGGCCGGTCCGCCTGTACCGTTCAGCGTAACACCGTTGGGAGAGGAACAGGTCAGGATCTGGTCGACACCGGCATTGACCGTCGGACTTACAATGTCCTGCGTAACGACCACATTATCAGTCGCCGTACACAGGCTCACCGAGTTGGTGACAGTGATGGTATAGGTACCCGGCAGGGTCACTTGTGGCGAGTACAGGTTCTGATTACCGGCATTGATACCGGGGCCCGACCAGGAGGCAGACAAATTGGCGCCCTGTGAAGAAGCGGATCCGTTGAGTGTAACGGTAAGGATATTGCAATTCAACAAGGCATCAGCACCTGCACTTGCAGTTGGAGGCGTTGTAAGCTGGGTCACCTGCACCACATCCGTACCGGAGCAGCCGTTGTTGCTATTCAAAACGGTTAAGGTATACGATCCGCCGGTAGACACCGTAGGCGTTTGCTGGTTCTGGTTGGCCGGCGTTATTCCCGGCCCCGTCCATGTAAACTGGAACGGACCTGCGCCGCCGCTGGCCGAGCCGTTCAGGATGACGCTGAGTGTCTGACAGTTGATGGTCTGGTCGGTGCCTGCATTCGCCACTGGGGGCGAATTATTCGGAATGACGGTAGTGGTAGCCGTTTGGGAACATCCGTTTGCAGGATTCGTGACCGTAACGGTATACGTGCCGGCTACTGTTACAACAGGATTTTCCTGATGCTGATTGCCGGCATTAATGCCCGGGCCACTCCAGTTGTAGGTGGCGGTTGCCACATTCGAACTACCGTCGATTGTTACGGAAGGTTGGAGGCAAGTAATCGTTCCGCCCACAGCAGTCGCTGTAGGAAGCGTATCATTTGCAATGACCGCAGTGGTGGCTATGGAAGTACAGCCGGTGATCGGGTTGGTTACCGATAAAGTATAAGTGCCGCCGCAACTGACGGTCGGGTTTTGCAGAAACTGGTTGGCAGGCGTGATGCATGGCCCGGCCCATTGATAGTTCACTCCCGGAGTCGGCGAACTGCCTTGCAACGTAACGGTAGGCGTGTTGCAGGTTATCGTTCCCCCTACAGCGGTAGCACCCGGGAATGCGGCGGAAGAGGTGACGTTTACCGTCGCCGTATCCCTGCAGGTTGTTCCCGAAACCGAGGTAGTAACAATCAGGTTATACATACCCGGCCCCGTCACAGTTTGGGTAGTCCCGCTCCCCAGTGTTGTCCAGGTGGCATTCGTCCATCGGAAAGTAGCGCCGGAAGAGGTGGTAGATCCCGTACTGTTGAGCGTCAGGCTCGGCATGGCGCAATTGATCTGTGGCACTGCCGGAATATTGGCTACCGACGGCACAATGATGACATTGAACGTAAGAATGGTATCACAGGTATTGTCATACACCAGCGGTTGCTGTTGCGTCCCCTGGTTACAATAACTTGTACCATTCAAAACAAAGCAGGTCCCCTGACATATATACTTGGTTCCCAGGTTTTTGATATTCTGTGGTAAAACAGTAATTTTCTGTCGCACCGTACTGTCGCAACCCAGGTAAGACAAGTAGTGAGCAGTCAGATTGGTGATCCCGACAGGCAGTGACGTGGTGGTATAGGGGGATTCCGGATTCGTAAATACCCGGTCCTCGTAACACAATATCAAATCAGGTTTAATAGTTGGCGCCAATAACGTCAGGTGCACCGGCAGACAGGCCGTGTTCGGGGCGAAACAGGCATTTCCCGCGCCCACGCATACGTTTCCATTCAACGGCGTATTGCCGAAAGTAATAGTAACAGTGGTACCCTGCGGAGCAGGAACCTGAAGCGTATTTGAATTAGTACCGTTGATGCGCGAGCCGGCCGGCCCTGTCCAGCGATACCAGGCAGTACCGTCGACCGGCGGAATGGTATAAACGGCCGTAGCACCCGGGCACAGTTCAGTCGGGCCGGTGGGTTGGTCGGGAATACCGGGAGGAGGAGGCGTTACCGAACCCTGGGTAATATCCACAGTAAAATCACACACGTCTCCAAAAGAGCCGTCGATCATCAGATAATACGTCTGTCCGGGCACGAATTGATCGTATGACAACACCAGCGGAATGCCCGCTCCGTTATCGATGCCCGGATTACAGGCAACAGCATCCGTTGCATTACAGGCATCAAAAAACGCCACCTGAACGCCCTCACCCTGGGCACAGTTGGACGTAGTTGTCACAATTTCCATGCTCGTGGAGGTGGCCACAAAGCCCAGCCACTGGTCATTGTGTATTACAATCTGCCCGCATACGAGCATATTGGAGGAAGGGGTTCCACCACTGGTACCGCTGTAGTCGTCAAAATCGCAGTATACGCAGGTTGTGTTACAGGCACTTCCACCCGGAGGCGGCGGATTCGGGCAGGGTTGTGTTACCTGGGTTTTTGCTTCCAGCCAAAAAAACAGAAGCCCAATAAGAGAGTAGAGTACTTTTTTATGCATGAGATACCTCAGTTTGTGTAACCACTTTGATAAAAAGAATCGAACACGCCTTGTTGCTGCACAACAAAACGGAATGTAGGTAAAGCGAAATGATTAGTTATAATTGGGTGGAGATGCCTTGGTTTGCAGGGGAGCAAGAGTGATTTCCTGGGCAATATTTGACAGGTGGCAAAACAAAGAAATACCTGCCGGATTTCACATGATCCGGAATCAATATTTCCGGATTTATGCCAATAAGAAACAAAAGGACGCCGGGCAGCATTTGTGACTGACCACGGCGTCCTCTATTGCATTATTACTTGAAAACGGTTACGTCTCCTTTAAACAGGATTTTTTCACCGTCGATAAATCGCACAACTGCCGTGTAAATGTACACACCCGGGTTCACCTCCTTGCCTTTAAAATTCCCCTTCCATCCTTTCGTAATGTCGTTGGGCATGAACGGACCTTCTTCGAACATCTGGTCGCCCCAGCGGTCGAATACCTGCAACAATTCCACTTCCGCTACGTCACGACCACCGAATACCGTTAATACGTCATTCTCAGCGCTACCGACCTTGATGATGTTCGGGATGAAAACGTGTCTTTCCTGATTGACCACCAGCAGCGTCCGGTCGCTGGTAGCACATCCGTTCGTGTCTATAATCCGCAGATCAATGTAATGGGACGCGAACGGTAAAAAGTCCTGGTAAAGCGTATTTGCCTTGGCTGTATCGTAAACCGGATTCCAGTAAAGGGTATCCAGAAATGCGAACGGAACATTGATAAGCGCCTCCAGATGAACGGAATCTCCAAGCACAACATTAATATTTGCGCCCAGATCGACCATCAGTTGCGACGGTTCATGTACCACCTGAGCATCGGAAGTCCATTCGCATCCGTTGGCATCCTGCAACGTAATGGTGTATTCACCCGGCAGCAGGGCCGTATACAACGTTTGGGACGTGAACGGTCCGCCATTCAGCGAGAACAATACCGGCGGGTGCGAACTGGTAAACGAATCGACTGAAATACTGCCGTCTTTATCGCCCCAGCAACGCACGTCTTTTACGGAAATAATGTCCGCAAAGGGCAACTCATCGTCTATCGTTACAATGGCAGCATCGGAAGCGGTACAAGCGGCGCTATTCGTCACAAGCAGGGTATAAACCCCGGCATTGCTTGTTATCAGGTTTCTGGTATTTCCAACAAAAGCGGTGTCGAGCCTCCAGTCGTAGGCAATACCGGCGCCCGAACTGGTAGCCGGGCCACCCAGGTTAGCCGACAGGTTGAGGCAGTTGAGTTGTTTGTCAGGGCCTGCATCCGCTACCGGCAGCGGGTTGATGATCACCTGTACCACCGCTTCGTCGTCGGGGCAAGGCGGCAGCGAAGTGCGCGTATACCGGAATTCGTAGGTGCCCGGTGGCTGGCCGTTGGTCAGGAAAGTACCCGTTTGAATATTGAATCCACCTGCCAGTGAAGGCACGGTCGAAACTTCCGCCCAGGTTCCGCCCGGATCGGCGCCCGTCAGCAAATTGATCAACTGGATCGGCAAGGAAATACCCTGGCAGAATTCAACCGGTTCGTTCGGCGTGCCGGCCGACAGGCCCTGATTGAGGTTAACCGTTACCGATTGATTCAAATCCGTCGTACAGGTCGGGTTACTGCCGCTGGAAACACTGATCAACGTATAAGTTGTTGTTGAAGAAGGAGATACGTCAATCGTAGTTCCCTGCTGACCACCGATGGTTACCGTGCTGTTGTTCGTTACGCCGTCGGAATAGGTTACCGTCAGGGGGTAGTTACCGGTTCCGGTAAATTGCAGCGGTGTGCTGCTGCCGTCGCAAATCGTAGCGTCGCCGAACAGGGTGGCATTCGGCAATGGCCGCCATTGAACGGGTGTGCCGGATGCTACGGACAGACATGGATCGTTCTGGTCAATGTTTCCATTTACACCATTGCCGGCTATTGCCGAAATGTAATAGGTTACTCCCGTTTGCAAACCTGCTCCGAAGGAGAAGGTCGGCTGATCGGAAGTAGCGTAGATGGTACCTACACTCGAACCTGATTGGTTGTGCAGGATAAACAAAACGATATCGTCCGCATCGGTTGTCGCGTCGTTGTTCCAGGTAGCCGTTGCAGGTTGATCCGCGCAGAATGCTACCGGCGCCACATCCATGGTACCTGCATCTGTCTGGCAATTGCAATTTTTAATACCCGTTACCGCTTCGCTTTCGCAACCGTTGGCATCCTCTACCGTGAACGAGTAAACGGAATTATTGGGCAATGCAACGGAAGTGAAATTATTCCCGCTGAAAGTACCCGCAATGCCGACTGCACTGTAGGGGGCAGTACCACCGGAAACACTGAATGTAACGGTGTATTGCGTATTGGTGCCGTTGCAGGTTTCATCGATCGCGTTTACGGTGGGTGATTCGTTAAAGGTAATTTCTACCTGATCGGACACCACACAGATACCGTTGCTTTCTTCCCACTGGAAAATATAGGTACCAAAACTGTCTACGGTCACCGTGCTGTTTGCATCGCCGGTATCCGCAAATACGGCGGTTCCATTCGTGCTGATTTGTGTCCAAACACCGTTATACCCACTGACAACGGCCTGTAAATCAAAACTTTGCCCACAAACTGCCGCATCCTGGCCGGCATCCGGCGTCGGGTTTTGCAGGAAAACAACCGGCTGACCGGGCGCTACGGAGAAGCAGGGATCCTGCGGATTGGGGAACCCGTTGAGCGGATTACCCGCTACCCTGGAAATGTAATACGTGACGCCGAAAGACATCCCGGGTTCGAGACCGAACGTACCGGTGGTATTCTGTGCGTAAATGGTGCCCAGGGCCTGACCGGTGCCATTGTGCAGCACGTATGAGATAATGTCGTTGCCGTCGAGTGTATCGTCGGCGTTGGCTACTGCCTGAACTGTCGTTCCTTCACAGGCGGTCAGTGTGGCAGCCGACATGGTACCTGCGTCCGTTGCACAATTGCAATTGAACGACCCGGATATGTCGGGCATGTTGCAACTGTTGGCATCCGTAATCGCATACAAATAGGTAAGTCCGTTCGGAATAGGCGCCGAAACATACACCGAATCCGCAATAGCGCTGCCATTTACCAGATACGGCGGAGTGCCTCCCTGTATGGTCAGCGTAACGGTGTAGTTTTCATTCGCCGCATCGCACTGGCGCAGGATATCGGCCAGACTCGGGTTTTCGTTGAACGTAAGAACGACGTCGTCCGTGCTCGTGCAACCGTTTTGCGTCAGCGTCCAGGTAAGTGTATACTGGCCTGGTGCAGAAGCAGTTACGTCGGATGCCTGATTCTGCGGATCGGCGATATTCAGCGTTCCGTTCACAGCGGAAGTTACCGTCCATTGTCCGGTTCCCGTTCCACTTCCTGCAAGGGTGATCACGGAACCGCAAACGGAATCGTCGGCGCCGGCATTCGCCACCGGGTTCTGGTAAAACACGACTGGTTGGCCCTGTGCTACTGACAAGCAGAAATCAGCAGGGTTCGGGAAGCCGTTCAGATCATTTCCAACAACAAACGAAACATAATACGTAACGCCGTAGATCATGCCCGGCTGGAAACTGAATATACCTGTATGATTTTGTGCGATGACCGTTCCGAGCGAGGAGCCCGAATTGGTATGCAGTACGTATGCGGTAACGTCGTTTCCGTCCAGTGTCTGGCCACCCAGGTGATTGGCAGCAACGCTGTCACCCTGACAGGCACTCAATTGCGTAAGGCTCATCTGGCCTGCCGCACTGGTACAACTGCAATTGAACGAACCGCTTAGTACCGGGGCAGCGCAGCCGTTGGCATCCGTAATGGTGAAGGAGTAAGTCTGACCGCTGACGATCGGCGCCGAAACGAAGGTGTTACCCGTAATAGCGGTACCGTTTACCGAATAAGGCGCTTCTCCTCCGCTGATCGGAATGGTGATGGTGTAATTTTCATTCGCCGGGTCACAAGTAGGTGTGACGGTTCCCGCTACAGGAGAACTGTTAAACGAAATAACAACATCATCCGAATCGGTACAGCCACTGTTGTCCAGGGTCCAGGTCAGCGTGTAAGTACCGTTTGTAGAAGCAGTGATGCTGGTTGTGTTGTTGTGCAGATCGTTGAAAGTAATCGTACCGCCTGAAGGAGCATTTGCAACCGACCAGGTGCCGCTACCGGCATTTCCGGCCAGTGCTATGGTCAGTCCACAGATTTCATCATCCGCACCCGCATTGGAAACCGGGTTCTGGTGGAAAATGACCGGTTGTCCCTGTGCTACGGACAGACATTGATCCGTCGGGTCCGGCACACCTGCCAGATCATTGCCTACTACGAATGAAATGTAATAGGTTGTTTCATAGGACATGGACGGCAGGAAACTAAAGGTTCCCGTATTATTCTGAGCAATGATATTGCCCAGCGAGGTGCCGGAATTGGTATGCAGCACGTAGGAGGATACGTCGTTCAAATCGAGGGTATCGCCACCCAGATGCTGGGCAGTTACCGATTGTCCTTCACAGGCCGAAAGCACCTGCAGGTTCATGGTACCCGCTTCGCTGGTACAGTTGCAGTTGAAACTTCCGGTGGTTGCAGGTGAGAAACACCCGTTGGCATCCGTAACGACAAAGGAGTACGTTTGTCCGCTGACAATAAAATTCGAAGTGAATGTATTGCCGGTCACGGTGCCACCCGGAACGGAATACGGTGGAGTGCCGCCAGAAATCTGGAACGACACCGTATAATTCTGATTGGTACCTTCACAAAGTGTAGTCACCTGCCCGATGATCGGGTTGGAATTAAAATTAATGGTGACGGTAGCATCGTCCGTACAGTTACCATTCGATTCCGTCCACCGGAACACGTACTGGCCGGATTGGGTTACGGTTACGCTGGACGTAGGACTGGAGGCATTACCGAAAGTAGCCGTACCTGTGCCCGAAACGGTGGTCCACAGGCCGGTGCTGCCGGTAACGCTATTGACGGCCTGCAGGTTGATACTCAAGGCGCAGGTGGAATTGGTACTTCCGGCATTGGCATTAGGAACTGCTTTCACGACAACCGGAAAGCAGCCTTGCGGACCAGGCCCGCAGGTACTCAGCGCCTGTGCGCAAACGGTTCCTCCTGTACCACTACCCCAGTTCACCACCAGGCTGGTAGTGTTCTGGCCCGAAACGATCGTTCCGCCAGTAACAGTCCACGCATAACCTGTGCTGTTGGGAATCGCGGTGATGGAATAGTTGCCGTTGGTACCCGAACAAAGCGTTGCGTCACCCGTCACCACCGGCGTGGCTGGCGGTGCATTCAGGGTTACGTTGAAACAGTTAATAGCGCTGGAATCGCAGGCGTTCTGCGCATTGGCACAAATACTGCCCGAGTTCACGTTCGCATCCCAGGTTACCTGAACGGAAGTGGTGCCGTTTCCACTTGTGATGGTACCATTGGTAACAAACCAGTGGTAAGAGGTCGCACCGGCTACAGGTGTAACGGTATAAGTACCGGTGCCCGTAGCGCAGGCCGTGGCATTACCAATTACATTCGGCAAGGCAGGTGCGCCGGTAATCTGAACAGGCAGGCACACGTCCGGACTGGTTCCGCAAGGGCCCGTGACTTTTACACACACGGTTCCGGTAGCTCCGGTTCCCCAGTGCACGGTAATACTGTTTGTTCCCTGACCTGTAGAAACGGTACCTCCCGTCACAGTCCAGGTGTAGTTGGTTACATTGGGGTTTGCGGGTATTGTATAAGTGACATTCGAGTTGCCACAAACCGTAGCATTTCCCTGTGGTTGTGTTGCGACAACGGTCGGGTTGACGGTAACCGGAATACAAAGTTGTGTGCTCGAACTACAGCTGTTGCTGGCCGTTACACAGACATTGCCGCCCGTGCTGTTATTCCAGGTCACGGCTACCGTATTGGTACCGGCGCCTGAATTCACTACTACTCCCGGCGGGAAGGTCCAGGTATAGGTTGTCGCTCCGCTTACCGGCGGTGTGCTGTAGGTGCCTGTCGCCCCCTGACATATACTTGCCGGGCCGTTTATAACCGTGGGGTTATTCAGCATAGTCACAACCTCCGTTACGTTCACGGTCGCCGAATCACAACAAGCGGCCCCGCTGGGATTCGTTCGGCACACCCTTAACATATAGGTACCTGGCTCGTCTATGGTTGCGGTGGTTCCGGAAGTTCCACCGGTAATATGCCCCCCGTTACTCGCCGTCCATAGATAAGTACCAGGGCTGGAGCCGGTACCGATCAAGGTAAGAGATGGCTGATTACAGTTGAGTTGCCCCGGCGGCTGTATGACTACATTGGTCACCAGTTGCACAACGGTAAGGCGTACGGTCGTATCACACTGATCCGGCTGTGAGGTCGGAAGTGTACGTGTATAAACGCCCGCAGCGCAGGCATTCGGGAATCCCGGCTCGATGGAACAGTTTCCTTCGCAGATGGTATCGCGAATGTTTTTAACAACCGGCTGAATAACATTCAGAATAAGCGTTGCCTTGTAAGGACAACCGTTTTGGGTAAGGTTTTTTACATAAGTACCAGTTGCACAATATGTTGTGCCATAAAAGGTAGTACATTGAGGTGCACAGAGATCTTTCGATACGACGATGTCGTTCACACCCGGATTGATGGTAACATTCACGCAGTTGCTGGTTACCTTTCCGCAAAAAGGCGGCGAACTCGAGTTTAACTGCGCCAGCAATTGCGCGGTCGTCATGGAACCGGGAGGCGGGAAAAAGGCATCGTCTCCTGTCAGGTAAGACAGGCCGCAAACGGTATAAGAACCGGGAGGGAAACCGCTAAGATCTGCATCCGGGTCATAGCCAATGATGGTTCCGCCCGGATTCTGGCTGACCACATAAGTGTAATCGTAATCAGCGGCAGGCGGCGCTACGTTCGGAGCCGTATACGATGGAGGCACATTAAGGTTAAGGGTGGCGGCACCTTCACATGCCGTTACATCCGGCTGGGTCAGGGCGCCGGCATTTGCCGCACAGGTAAAGCAGTCGATACAGGAAGGATCACAGAAAATGATCTCGTAATCGAAGAACGTACCTACGTCGATGGCCTGCTGGTCGAATACCGTCATGGTCCAGGTTCCGTTCACGGGTCCCGTGAAGTTTTCCAGGCATCCGACATTCGGATAATAGTCGCCGGAATAGTTTCCGTTCAGCCCCCATGCCTGGTTGTTGTTCCATATGTTGGCAAAACCGGCATCTGGTGCAGCAGGGGTACCGCAAGGCACGAACGTAATATCCCAGTCGGTAAAATCGGTACCGCCGAAAAAGCCGACCGGGCCTATAAGTGTAATTGTTTGTCCGCCCGGCGAAGTCAGCTGTATTCGAAGGTCGCCTATATACTCGTGTTCCAGATGTAACCGGACACCGCATACAGCCTGCCCGTTTTGTCCCAGCGTAGGGTTACAGGCATTTTGAACGTTCAAAAAAAAACTCCCGGTAAATCCATCCGGCATAAATTGCGGGCAGTTGGTACAACTACATGGCGTTTGTGCGAGAAGTGCGCTGGAAGAGGTGAAAAAGATAAAAACAAGGAGTTTCCAGCTTCGGAATAAACTCTTTTGGGTGAAAGTCATGTACTTCCAAGTAATAAGCATCGGCAATTAATTTGGCTGATCCGCATTCGAACATTGCGAATATTTGTCAGCAACGCAAAAAAATAGTGTTAGCCCAAAAGTTATTTGGAGAATAAGTTTTTGTTAAGCCTCCGCAAAGTAAAAAAACAGATCAGAATATTTTGACAAAAATGTACGCTCCATCTAATTTTAACACCGCTCCCTCATTCAAACGGTATTTTTGCCGCTGTGAAACGATTTTAAGAATGCAAAAATTGGGCGTACATTTTGAAGCAGGATCTGGTTTACGCAAGTCGGGTTCGTGGCAGATAGGGGCAAGTTTAAAAACGCTGCCTGGCGTATTAACTTTATTTTTATTTTTTGTCTCTTTTATACAATTGAAGGCCCAGCACGACAATAGCCTGCTGGTGAGGATGCGCGACGACCTGTCGCCTGCGGCCGTGCTGACGCGTTGGGAGCGCTCTTTCCAGCCTGCTGCTACTGTGGAAAAAAAAGTTTCCACATCGCTTAATATATGGTTGCTGGAACCGGGTGATTCAAAATCCGGAACCATCCAATTGCTGGATTGGCTGCGCCAGCAACCGGAAGTGCAGGCTGCACAGTTCAACCATACCCTGTCACAAAGAAATACGCTCCCCGACGATCCGCTGTTTGTGCAGCAATGGCAACTGAACAACACCGGACAAAGCGGCGGCACAGCAGGCGCCGACCTGGGCGCGATTCCGGCATGGGATATTACGACAGGCGGTCTGACGCCCGCCGGCGATACAATTGTGGTAGCCGTTATAGACGGAGGTATTTCTGCAGATCATCCCGATATTGCTGCAAATATGTGGTACAACCGGAACGAAATCCCGGGCGATGGCATCGACAATGACGAAAACGGATACACCGACGATTTCCGGGGATGGAACGTCTGGACCGATAACGACCAGATACAGGGCAACTCGACTACACACGGCACGCCGGTCAGCGCTCTCATCGGTGCGCGCGGCAACAACACCTTCGGGGTTACCGGCATCAACTGGAATGTCAAACTGATGTTCGTCGCCGGAAGCGGCTCGGAGGCTGCTATTCTGGAAGCATACGATTACGTTTTTCGGGCACGGCAGCGATACAACAACTCTTTCGGCCAGAAGGGCGCATTTGTGGTGGCCGTCAATTGCTCCTGGGGAACGGATTACGGCAATCCCGATGACGCGCCGCTATGGTGCGCTGCACTGGATACCCTGGGGAAGGCCGGAATTCTGAGTATTGCCGCCACCGCCAACATTCCGGTTGATGTAGACGTAGCCGGTGACCTGCCTACAACTTGTCCAAGTGATTATCTGATTGCCGTTACCAGCCTGGATCACAATAATAAAAAAGCAGGTAATGCCGCCTGGGGCGCACAGCATATCGACCTCGGTACGTACGGTAAAGATGTATACACGGCTTCCTCGGGCAATGCATACGGGCTGTTTTCAGGTACTTCTTTTGCAGCCCCCGAAGTGAGCGGCGCAGTCGGCCTACTGTATTCTGCTCCCTGTCCCAATTTGATCGCGCTGGCAAAAAGTGATCCGGCAGCGGCAGCGGCATGGGTAAAAAGCCTGATCCTGCAAAGCGTTTCACCCAATGCAGACCTGGAAGGCAAAACGCTCAGCGGCGGCGGACTGCAAATACACCAGATGTTGCTGCAATATGAAAACCAGTGTGCGGCTTGTCCTGCTCCATTCGGCCTGCATGTACCGGAGCTTTCCGATCATTCGGCAGTCCTGAAATGGACCGGCATTGCAGATTTTCAATCGGTCAAAATCCGCTGGCGCGCAACAGACAATTCGGAATGGACCGAACTTGAAAATATAAGCAGTCCTTTTTCCCTGGAAAACCTCGATGCCTGCACAACCTATGAATTTGCCTTATCCGCTTTTTGCAGCTCCGCCGGAGCATGGAGTAACTGGTCGGAGCCTGTGACATTTTTATCCGACGGTTGCTGCGCGCCGCCTTCTTACGTGCAAATCACCCAGACGACCACCACCGGTTGTGCAGGTTCCTGGACACAAGTGCTCGCTGCTACGGGTTACGGGTACCGCATCAAAGCGATCGGTGCCACTATCTGGGATGAATGGGAAACCAGTGAAACGTCCTGCGAAATTGCCGGTCTGCTGCCTTGTACCAGCTACGAACTTCAGGTACAAACGCGCTGCGATACAGGCAGCACGGCATACGGCGCCTCCGTCTATTTTCAAACGGCCGGCTGCGGTTCGTGCCTGGATGCAGGTTACTGTACGGCGGCTTCCGGACAGTCTACGTATGAATGGATTGAAAACGTCACCATCGATTCCTGGTCCAATTCCTCGGGAACAGCCGGCCCCGGATATCAGAATTTCACTGGCAATCCGGACAATATACTACAGATACATCCGCAAAATATCCTGCCCGTAACCATTACGCCCGGTTTTGCCGCCCTTCCCTATAAGGAGTTTTTCAGGATTTATATCGACTTCAATATGGACGGTGATTTTGAAGATTTCGGTGAACTGGCATTCGATCCCGGATATGCGCACGACGGACCTATTTCCGGAGAAATTGTTCCTCCTCCATTTTTTACGCAGGGCCTCACCCGGATGCGCGTGATGATGAAATATAAAAACCTGAACAACACGATGCCAGGCCCCTGCGAATCATTCGAATACGGACAGGTTGAAGATTATTGCGTCCAATTACTCAGTGAAGCAACCCCTTCTTCGCTCGCCCCCAGATCGATCATGGAATTACATGTTTTCCCGCAACCCGTAACCGATTATGTGCGGCTGGCATTTCCCGAGGATATTTCAGGTGAATGGACCTGGTCGGTCAGCGACTTGAACGGACGTATTTTCCAGTCCGGAAAGGAACAACTGAACCGTTTCAAAAACATATTGATCCCGGCCGGCAACTGGCCACCCGGCATGTATGTGATAACTGCCCGGCAGGGGCAATACTTGTTCAGGGGGAAGGTGATGAAAATTTGAATGATGAACGATGAATGATGAATGATGAATGATGAATTTTGCTGGCAACCATTGGCATTTTTATTGTACAAGCCAAAATTTGCCACCAAAAATCCATCATTCATCGTTCATCATTCATCATTCAAAGCAATACTCTTTTTTTCGTTTTCGGGAACAATTCGGCCAGTTCTTCCGGTAATGAAGTGCGGTCGGAATAGCGGGCGGTGAGGGCGAGTATAATTTT
>JAKQJD010000599.1 GCA_029561355.1 Bacteroidota bacterium
CAGCGAATATGACAATTTTAAATCTGCGCAGGTTACAAATATTCGATTAAACCCGCCGTCGGGGGGATATAAGTGCGAAGTCGTCAGTGCGAAGTGCGAAGTCAAGAACAACGTGAGTGAATGTGGACTTCGCACTGAAGACTGAAGACTTCGCACTTTAATTACACTATTCCTTGGGTTTGGGCTTCCGGTGGTGCCTTTTTTGTGGTCCCCGGTTTTGTTGCTGCTGTCCCGGCGAATTCGGCTGTCTTTCCCCCGTTTTTTCCCGGTGCGGCTGCGGCCTGCGTTCGGTGCGGGCGGCGATGGAAGCCGGCAGTTCGAGTTGTTCGATGGGCTTGCCAATCAGTTTTTCGATGCGCTTCAACCCTACAATATCTTTCGGGCCGATGAGGGTAATGGCAGTGCCTTTGCGGGAAGCGCGGGCCGTACGGCCGATGCGGTGTACGTAATCTTCGGCATCGCGGGGTATATCGTAGTTGACTACCAGGTCGATGCCATCGACATCGATGCCGCGGCTCAGCACATCGGTGGCGACGAGGATGTCGACCTGCCGGTTGCGGAAAGCCATCATCACCTGTTCACGCTCCTGCTGTTCGAGGTCGCTGCTTATCTGGTGCACCGGCAAGCCTTTGGCTTTCAATTGTTTGTACAACTGACTGACCGCCAGTTTGGTAGAACTGAAAATCAGAATGCGTTGGCCCGTTTTGTCCTTCAGCAACTCCACCATGAGCGGCAGTTTCTGCTGGTCCTGCACCATATAAACGCCCTGTGTGACGCCCTCGGCTGGTTTGGACAGCGCAATGCTGATCATTTCCGGATTGTGGAGCAGGGTACGCGCCAGTTTGAGTACGCCCGGCGGCATGGTAGCGGAAAAGAGCAGACCCTGCCTTTTCGGATTGAGCGTTTTGATGATTTTCAGCAGGTCGGGTTGAAAACCCATATCGAGCATGCGGTCGGCTTCATCGAGCACCAGAAAACGCAGTTTGGAAAAATTGACGTAGCCCATGTTCATATGGGCGATGAGCCGGCCCGGAGTGGCGATGATGATATCGGCGCCGTTGGTGAGCGCAAGTTTCTCCTGGGTAAAACTTTTGCCGTCGCCGCCGCCAAATACGGCAATGGACGAAACGCCGGTAAAATAGGAATACGCTGCCACGACCTGGTCGATCTGAATAGCCAGTTCGCGGGTAGGCACGATCACGAGCGCCTGTGTGTAATTGCTTTCGCCGGATTCCAGTATTTCGTTGAGGATCGGCAGCACGAAAGCCGCCGTTTTGCCGGTACCCGTCTGGGCGACCCCGATCAGGTCTTTGCCCTGAAGAATGAGCGGAATGGCTTTTTCCTGTATGGGGGTGGCAGATTTAAAGTTCAGTGCGTCGATGCCATCCAGCAGATCGGGATGCAGATCAAATTCGGTAAAATCCAAAATGGGTGATTTATATAAATGTAATTCATTCGTTTACAGGGCAAAGGTGCGCATTTTCAGTGAGAATACAGCCGGAATTCCTGACTGCCTCCATACACGTCTCGCATGCCGACGTCTGTAAAGCCTGCTTTCAACAACACATTTTGAGAAGCAAGGTTTTCAACGGCCGTAAATGCCACCACGTATTCGGGTTTAAAACATTCGAACAGGTAGGCGCTGAGCGCCCGGGTAATTTCGGTAGCCAGGCCTTTCCCCCAGTGTTCGGGCGCCAGGGTATAGCCCACTTCGTATTCGCCGGTGGCCGG
>JAKQJD010000635.1 GCA_029561355.1 Bacteroidota bacterium
AACCCGGATGTGGTAGAATACCTGGTCGCTTGTCTGGGCGAACATTATCGCCTCGACTTCGCCTACAACGGCCGCTCCGGCATCGAAAAAGCCCTGGAAATCGTGCCCGATCTCATCGTCTCCGACGTGATGATGCCAGAAAAAGACGGCTTCGAAGTCTGCGAAACGCTGAAAAACGACGAGCGCACCAGTCACATCCCCATCGTTCTGCTGACTGCCAAAGCGGACGCTGCTTCCCGAATTGCCGGGTTGCGCCGGGGAGCGGATGCCTACCTGTCCAAACCTTTTCACAAGGAAGAACTGCTGGCGCAATTGCAGGTGCTGGCAGAAAAACAACGGCGCATGGTCGCATGGCTTTCGAAAAAAGCGCAGGACGGACATCCACTGCCAGTCCCCGAAACCCTTGCCGAAGCGGATGTTCTGGTGGAAGACGCTTTTATTCAAAAGGTACGGAATGTCGTGGCCGAACACTACGCCGACGAAGACTTCGGATTGCCGCAGTTATGCCGCAAGATCGGCATGAGCCGCTCCCAGTTGTTCCGCAAAATGACGGCATTGATCGATACTTCGCCCTCCGATTTTATACGCTCTTACCGGCTGAACGAAGCCAAACGCCTGCTGGAAACCACCGACCTGAACGTTTCGGAAGTGGCCTGGAAATGCGGGTTCGTCAATCTCGCCCACTTTTCAAAAGTGTACCAGGAGGAATTCGGCGTAGCGCCGAGCGCAACCAACAAGTAACTGATTTCCAACCATTTATTATGTTATCGCTTTTCGTCGTGCAACGAATAGCGTAAAGATTTCATGCCCCTTGCAACGAAAAATGAAAAGCCTGCAACCAACAGAGTACGGCTTTCGGCGGGTCGGCGCGCACCTTTGTGGCATTCACTGACCATCATTCAAAATTTCCATATCATGAAAAATACGCACCTCCCGGCTGTTGCCGGCTGGCAGGTTTTTGTTTGCTCGTTAGCAAAACCGTTGCTGTCTCCTTGCGCTCGTTTCTTTCAAACAACAGGCAAAAACTACCTGGCGGTGTTCCTTGTAATGCTATGTACGGCGGGAAATCTTTCTTCGCAAACGATCACCTGGAGTGGCGCGATCAATACAGACTGGAACAACGCCGGCAACTGGTTGGGCGGGCAAGTGCCGTTTTACCTGACCAAGGTAATCATTCCAAACACGGCAAACGATCCTGTCATATCTTCGGGTGTGCAGGTTTCGAATCTGACCATTCTGAGCGGAGCAGCGCTGACCAACAATAATGTGTTAACCATTTATGCTTCTTCTCCTGATATCACCTTTTTGAATCAGGGAACCTTGACAAACAACGGATGGATATGGGTCAATTATGACAACACCATACTCTCCACAAGTAGCAACATCGGCCTTAAAAACGAAGGTGTAATTAATAACAATGCCAGCGGGACAATCTTCATAGCGGACGCAACGCTCGGGTTTTGGAATGTATCCGGGACGGTTGTTTGCAAAGGAGACATCTTCATTGGAAGCGCCTCCGATAAAGGCCTTTGGAATGCCTCCGGAACATTTGATGTCCAGGGTAGCAGCGCACACCTGGACGTGTCGGGAAACACGACATGTATATACAATGAGGCCAGTTTCAGCAACGAAACGGGTGGACTGGTTGATGTTGCCTCTGCAACCCTGTGCGGAATACACCACGTGAGCGGTAGCTTCACCAATAGCGGTACGATCAGAATCGGATCATCCAACAGTACCGGGACTTATGGGCTGAAAAACAGCGCCACCTTCAACAACAACACGGGAGGGCTCATCAACATTGGCCGCGCTGCTTCTTTCTCGTTATGGAACGAAGGCACTTTCAACAACTCGGCGAATATCACAATGGGTTATCCGGGCGGCGCTTATCCGACGGGAATTTCCAACTCCGGCATCTTCAACAACAATGCAGGCGGAAATATCGACATTGATCGCGCAACGCTACGGGGAATCATCAACGCAACAGGTGCTACCTTCACCAATACGGCGATTATCCGCATCAGTAATCCCAATCTCATTTTTGGTCCGATGAATAACGGCATTGAAAACGAAGCGGCATTTAATAACAACGGGGCAATCTACATTGACGATGCTTCCTTATACGGGGTTTGGAACAAAACGGGAACGTTCACCAATGCGGCAACCCTTCATATCAATGCCGACCCCGATTCGGAAAACGGAACGAATGGGGTGAGAAATACCGCTACGTTCAATAACAACGCCGGTGCGCAAATCAATATCAACCGGGTCACGGAGAGCGGGATTTTTAACGCCACAGGTACTTTTACCAACGCGTCAACCATTAACATTGGTAATAACGCAGCCGGCTCGATGCTCTACGGTATTCAAAACAACGCTGCCTTCAACAACAACGGCACCGGGCACATCAAAATCGACCGTTCTACCTCCGTCGGGATCTGGAACGACGCAGGCACGTTCACCAATGCGGCTACCCTCACCATCGGTTCGATAGCTGCGGTTGGGCTCAAATGCATTTACAATGAGGCCACTTTCAATAACAATACGGGCGGCGTGATCAACGCCGACAACTCAAGCCAGTACGGGATAGAAAATTTCACCGGCACCTTTACCAATGCGGCCACCATCCATATCGGCTCCACGTCCGCCGTCGGGACACACGGGCTGAGAAACAGTTCCACCTTCAACAACAACACAGGCGGGCAAATCAACATCGACCGCTCCACGTCCATCGGCCTGCAGAACAATGCCGGTACTTTTACCAACAAAGCAACCCTCACCATCGGCTCCCTGGCTGCCGTGGGTACGACCGGCATTTCCAATTCGGCCCCTTTCAACAACAATGCAGGCGGGACGATCACTATGGATCGCTCCGCAGGGTGGGGAATCCTCAACGGAAGCACCTTTACAAACGCAGCCACCATCAACATCGGTACCCTGGCGGCCAGTTCGATGATTTACGGCATTCAAAACAATGCCACTTTTAACAACACCGGCGGGCAAATGAACATCGACCGCTTCACCAGTAGCGGGATTTTAACGGATGCAGGCACCTTCACCAACCAGGGAAGCATCACTGCCGGTTTATCTGTGCCCGGAATTAACCTCGTGTCTGCCAATACGGGAACGTTCAGCAATAGCACAGGCGGCACCCTGAAAGGAACCGGAATTATAGCGGCTTCCAATTTCACCAATGCCGGCGGCACTTTGTCTCCGGGGTATTCGCCGGGTCTCATGCTGTTCGTTGGCGACGAAAGTTTCAGCAACAACACCTGGACTATTGAAGTGAATGGCAAGACAACGGGAGGTGTCGATTTTGACCAGGTTGTGGTGGTGGGAACGGCGACGCTGGGCGGCACACTCGCCCTCTCCATCAACTATACTCCTTCCAATGGCGACCAGGTCACCATTTTCGGCGCCACTTCTGCCATTTCCGGCACTTTCAGCACGGTCACCGGGCTGCCGGCAAACTGGCAAGTTAATTATACCTCCAACGCCGTTGTCCTGACTTTTGCCGCTCCGCTACCCGTCGAGTTGGTAGACTTCAGTGCCCGACTGATGGATGATGCCGTACAACTCGACTGGAGCACTGCTTCCGAACACAACAACGAAGGCTTCTATATCGAGCGGCGAACAGCGACAGAAGGGCAATGGGCGGAGATCGGTTTCGTACCCGGCCACGGCACCAGCACCGAGTCAAACGACTATACTTTTTTGGATGAAAAACCGCTGCCCGGCCTGAATTACTACCGCCTGCGCCAGGTGGACTTCGACGGGAACCGGGAGTATTCCAACATCGTCAAAGTGGAAGTAGAGGTGACAGGAAGCCACCCGATGTTGTTCCCCAATCCTGCCGGCACGGCAGTACAGGTGCAGTTTCCGCAGGAATTTAGCGAAGGGAAACTGGACTTGTTTGATGTCGCAGGCAGGCTTGTGTTGTCGCAGTATCTGGAAACAGGCAGCCAGTTGGTGCCGTTGCAAATGACGAACCTGTCATCGGGTACTTACCTGTGCCGTTTCCAGTTGGACGGGGTGGTGTTTCTGGAACGGCTGCAAATCCGGTAGGCACATGCGAATAGCGTTGGTACGGCTACGCCGCTCGTAGGAATAACTGCAACGCAGATGACGCGGATTTTTGCGGATTAACGCGGATTTTAATGGCCTGAAGGCCATTCAGGGTTTGTTTTTTAACCACGGAGGCACAAAGGACACAACGCGTAGATTACACAATCGAATCTCTAAATGGGTGAAAGTGTAATCTACGCGTTGTGTCCTTTGTGTCTCCGTGGTTTGTAATAAAATGGCCGCAAGGCCATAAAATCCGCGTTAATCCGCAAAAATCCGCGTCATCCGCGTTGCAATTATTCCTACGAGGGGCGCCGTCGAGCCCATCACACAATCCGACAATTTTTTTTTCGTTATAGGCTTTTTTCTAATTCGACACGCCTGCAACGGGTAACACAACAATGGAAGATACCAAAGTAAAGTCCAGCATTGGAAATATTTTTATCCCCCTGCTTACCGCCACGATCGGATTGATTCCGTTTGCCTATGACAAAATTTCCGAGGAGCCGAAAGCAGCCGTCACCACAACTGTGGGTCTGGACGATGAAAAAAAGAAACTGGCGCTCCTGTCGTATGAGGAGGGCATGAGCCTGTACAACAAGGGTCTGTTTGAAGAGGCTAAAATCTCTTTAAAAGCCGCCATCAACCAGGGCGGTGTCGTGGAAGCCTATTACCCGATGGCACGCTGCTACATGAACGGCCGGGTGAAGGACTATGAAAAATTCAAATTTTACTGCGAGGAAGGGGTAGAAAAAGGAGATCTGAAATGTCATTTCGGCTTGTGGAGTTACTACGCCAATCTGCCTGTTTCGAAAAACGAGATCGAAGCGAACGAACACGCCAAAAAAGCATTCGATGCCGTAAAAGCAGCCGCGGAAGCCGGCGATCCATTCTGGCAAGGGAAACTGGGCGCCTTGTACAATTATTACTTGAAGGATTATGAAAAAGCCCTGTTCTGGTATGAAAAAGCGGCAGAACAGGACGATGCTTTCGCCCAGTCCAAATTAGGCGTGCTGTACGAAAGCGGGCAGGGTGTCGAAAAAGACTACAAAAAAGCGCTGTACTGGTACGAAAAAGCAGCCGCGCAAGACCATATGGAGGCGCAGAGTAACCTGGGCTTTATGTACGATACCGGCAACGGCGTCGGCAAGGACTACAAAAAGGCGCTATACTGGTATGAAAAAGCCGCAGACCAGGGCGATGCATTCGCACAAAACAACCTGGGTGTGATGTACCACAACGGACTTGGGGCAAAAGTGGATTTTGTGAAAGCCAAATACTGGTTTCAAAAAGCGGCGGAGCAAGGGAATAAAAATGCTATCAAGAATATGAAAATGTACCGGTAAAAGCCACCTGGCTCGTTCAGGCCAGTTTCTTTTTAATGCCCAGGCATACATACAGTCGCATGGACCTGGTTTTAGTTGGAAATTCCCGAAACTCCGGCGTCAGGCCGAAATAATACTGGAACTGGGGTGATAAGACCAGGGATTTTCCAAGCGGCACGTCGTAGGCAATTCTGGAGCGGAGACCGACAGACATGGCGGCATTGAACCGCTCATATTTTTCCTGCAAATTGCTTAATTCACTGACAGATGGCGATCCTCCCATCCAGAAATAGTGTGTTCCATTAAATCCGTCCTGAATCCGGGCCGAGACATCGACACCGAAATTCAGGTCCAGCCTGTTTTTGACCCGGAAATTCAGCACGTAAATTCCCAGAGAAAGAACGGACTTATTAATGTCGGCTGTGGTCGCATAACCGCCGCCCAGTCCGCCGTCGCTTGCCTGAAAGGTTCCGCTGTAGTGGTCGAATTGAAGCGAAAAAAGCAAAGGCAGGGAATGAATACTTATTCTGCCGGTATTAATGCCTGCTGTATACCCGTACTCAGATAAATACGTGGATTGATAATGCCCCTGCGCATCGGCGTAGTCGTGAAAAATATTCCGGTTAGCGCCTGCAAAAACGGCAAAATGCTGGCCGTATAAACTTACCTGGATCAACAGCAGTGTTACAGAAAAGAAGGTTTTCATTTTTAATAGATTTAGTTTGAACAGATAGGCTCCGAATATAGTACTACTCCAACGAACGTTCCGGAATTTTCGCTGCGCCTGAAACAGGTATATTTATGATCGTTTTTTACATACCGCAAAAAACGAATCGCGCTTACTACATTTGCCTGTCACTTCACTTTTAAACATCCTCTATGGCATCCAGACGTACTTTCCTGCAACAAACCGCCACTACCGCCTTCGGGGCCTGGGCTTTGAATCACCTGCCCGCTGCCGATTTGTTAAAGAAAAAGAGAAAACTCGGCGTGCAGTTATTCACGTTTTTCCCTTCTTTCGAACAGGATGTGCCCGGTAACCTGAAAAAAATAGCGGATACAGGCATTGTGGACATCGAATCGGCATACAGTCTGAAAGGTGGATTTTACGGGATGGGCGCCAAGGAATTCAGAAAAATGGTGGAAGACCTGGGTATGAAATGGCGCTCCCAGCACGTGTTGGGCGCTCCGCTGAAACCCAATCCGCAGTTCGACGTGAGTAAAATGCCGAAATTCAATACCCTGAAAAACGAATCGCAGCAGATCGTCGACAGCATGGCGGAAAGCGGGGTGAAATACCTCGTATGTGCCAATTATCCGCACGATACCCTGGATGAATGGAAAGAAGGGCTGGCCGTATTGCAAAAAACAGGCGAACAGGCCAAAAAAGCGGGCATGGTGCTCGCCTACCACAACCACGCGAGTGAATTTAAAGCCCTGGACGGCGTGATCCCATACGATCTAATGTGTTCACAGGTCAGCGGCGATGTGCTGCAACTCGAACTCGACCTGGCCTGGGCAAGTCAGGCAGGCATCGATCCGGTGACGTTGTTTCATAAATACCCGGGACGTTTCCCGCTCTGGCACGTCAAGGATTTCGATGAAGGCTACAAAAACCTCAAACCCGTCGGAGAGGGCATTATCGATTTCAAACGCATTTTCGCCGCCGCAAAAGTGGCCGGAACCAAACATTTCTTTATCGAACATGACATGCCTGCCGATGCGTTTGCGAGTATAAAATCGAGCGTTACTTATCTTCGGAATATGTGAAATATGGGTTGAAAAGACTGTGAGGCAGTCAAAATCATATACTCTACTTACCGAGCGCGATATTTTTTACCACATAGACACATAGAACACATAGCCCGGAGCATATACGCTATGTGTTCTATGTGCCTATGTGGTAAAAATTACTCTACGTATGTTTTACTCATTAAAAGGTTTGGGCAAACACAGACCGCCACTTGATTTACTCATTAATACCCTGCCATGAATCGATTCTATATTTTGATGCTGCTCCTTGCAAGCAGCTTACACCCTCTTTTTGCTCAAAAAGGCAAACTCTTCATCATCGGCGGCGGCGAACGCACACTCGATATGGTCAAACGTATGGTGCAGGAATCGGGGCTCGATAAAGGCGGTTATGCCGTGGTGCTGCCAATGTCGAGCCAGGAACCCGACTCGGCCGTTATTTTTACGAAAAAACAGTTTACCGAACTCGGTATCGACCACGTGTACGGCGTTTTTTGCACAAAAACCCAGGCCAATGACCCTGCCAAAGTCGACTCCATACGCCACGCCAAACTGATCTACATCAGCGGCGGCGACCAGAATCGTTTTATGGATGCCGTGGCGGGTTCGGCTGTAGAAAAAGCCATTCACGAAGCCTACCGGAACGGGGCCATGGTGGGCGGCACCAGCGCCGGCGCTGCGGTGATGAGCGCCGTCATGATCACCGGAAATGCCCGGAAAAAAACCGGGTATTCATCTACGTTCAACACCATCGAAACCGACAATATAGAAACCCGGCCCGGACTGGGCATGCTCACCAAATCCATTGTGGATCAACACTTTGTAAAGCGCAGTCGCCACAACCGCCTGATCAGCGCCGTGCTCGAATATCCCAAACTGAAAGGTATCGGCATCGATGAATCCACGGCTATTCTGGTAAAAGGCAAAGACGCGGAAGT
>JAKQJD010000636.1 GCA_029561355.1 Bacteroidota bacterium
CGGCGAACCTGCCGAGCAATACCTGACCAACGTGGCCTGGTCGGCGGACGAGAAATACGTCCTGATTGCCGTCGTCAACCGCGAGCAGAACCACATGTGGCTCAAGCAATTCGATGCCGCTACGGGCGCGTTCGTCAAAACTATTTTTGAAGAAACCAACGACAAATGGGTAGAGCCCGAAAAACCGGCCGTGTTTGTGCCAGGCAGCAACGACAAGTTCCTGTGGCAAAGTGAACGCGACGGCTACAACCACTTGTATCTCTACAACCTGGCAGGCACGGAAGTGCGTCAGATCAGCAAAGGCGCCATGCCGGTGGTCAATTTTTATGGCTTCGACGCAAAAGGGGAGAACTGCTATTACCAGGTAGCCGACGAAACGGGGCTTAACCGATACGTGTATGCCGCCAACCTGAAAACCGGAAATACCACCCGGCTGAACGGCGACGAGGGCATCCACAACGGCCTCGTCAGCACAAACGGCGACTGGGCGCTCGACGTATTCACTAGCAAGGAAAATCCGCGCACGATCTACCTGCAATCGATCAAAAAACCCAACGACCGCCAGATCGTTTTCAGCGCCAAAAATCCGCTCGACGGCTACCAACTCGGACAAACGCGTATGGTCACCCTGCCTTCGCCCGGCGGCCCGACGCTGAATGCGCGCATGATCCTGCCGACCGATTTTGACGAGAAAAAACAATACCCCGCACTCATATACGTCTACAACGGTCCGCACGTGCAGATGGTCACCAACGGCTGGCTGGCCGGTGGCGAACTCTGGATGCACCACATGGCGGAAGAAGGGTACGTCATTTTCGTACTCGACGGGCGCGGCTCTTCCAACCGCGGATTTGCGTTTGAAAGCGCGATTCACCGGCGTGTGGCCGATTGTGAGATCGAAGACCAGATGACGGGCGTGAATTACCTGAAAGCCCAGGGCTTTGTCGATCCGAAACGCATCGGCGTATACGGCTGGAGTTACGGCGGCTTTATGACGACGTCGCTGATGAGCCGCCCGGAAGCCAAAGGCGCGTTTCGCTGTGCCGTGGCCGGCGGCCCGGTAATCGACTGGAGCATGTACGAGATCATGTACACCGAACGCTACATGGATACACCGAAAGAAAATCCGGAAGGTTATGCCAAAAGCAACCTGTTCAACTACGTCGACAACCTGTCGGGACGCCTGCTGATGATCCACGGCTCTTCCGACGACGTGGTGTTGTGGCAGCACTCGCTGCGCTACATCCGCGAATGTGTGCGT
>JAKQJD010000646.1 GCA_029561355.1 Bacteroidota bacterium
GACGGGTTTTGATTACCGTGGCGAGCCTACACCGTTCCAGTGGCCAAATATTAACTCCCATTTCGGCATTCTCGACATGTGCGGTTTCCCAAAAAACATTTACTACTACTACCAGTCCTGGTGGAGTGGAAAAGACGTGCTCCACATTTCGCCCCACTGGAACTGGAAAGGACATGAAGGCCAGAACATTGCTGTTTGGGTTAATTCCAACCTCGAAAACGTGGAGTTATTCCTCAACGGAAAAAGTCTGGGCAAAAAAACCATGACCCGAAACAGCCACCTCAACTGGTCGGTGCCCTACGAAGCGGGCAAACTGGAAGCGGTTGGAGAAAAAGCCGGCCGTAAGGTGACGACCTTTATAGAAACGACCGGAGCCCCGGTAGAAATTGTACTTACGACAGACCAGAAAAGTATTCGTGCCGACGGCCGCGACGCTACGGTTATCAATGTCACAGCACGCGATAGCGAAGGCCGCGAAGTGCCGGATGCGAACCTGCTCGTTCAGTTCAGTCTCACCGGCGATGCCAAAATCATCGGGGTCGGAAATGGCGATCCCAGCAGCCACGAAGCGGATCAACATCCGGCGGGCCAAACCTGGCAGCGCAGCCTTTTTAATGGAAAATGCCAGGTCATCGTACAAGCCGGGCGGAAAACGGGGGCATTTAAATTGTCCGCAACGGCGGCGGGGCTGAAGGCCGGGACAGTGGAAGTCGGTCTTAGATAGTTTTGGTTATTTGTTATTGGTTATCGGTTATTAGTTATTAGTTATTAGTTATTAGGGGTGGGTAAGGGACCATTTGTACAGACGTTTTGTCGACGCAATCGTGCAGCCAAGCGTCTGTACAGATGGTCCCTTACCCACCCCTAATAACTAATAACCGATAACCAATAACTTACTCATAGCGAAGCGACTCGATCGGATCCAGCCTAGCCGCTTTCATGGCCGGGTAAAACCCGGAAACCACGCCGACGACCATACACAGTGCGAAGCCGAGGAACATCCAGCCCCAGGGAATGAGGAAACTTCCGCCCAGCAGCGGCGTAACGATGTTGCCAATCAGGATACCTAGGAAAATCCCCACAAGCCCGCCGATTTGGCAAATCACGATGGCTTCGGTCAGGAACTGAAGCAGGATACTGCGGCGCGTAGCGCCCAGGGCTTTGTAAATCCCGATTTCGCGGGTGCGTTCCGTTACGCTTACGAGCATAATATTCATCAGACCGATGGCAGCTCCCAGCAGGGTCATCAGGCCGATGGCGATGGTAGCCAGGCGCAGATTCGTAGTATTTTCTTTCAAAATTGCTACAAGTCCGTCGCTGGCGAATACTTCAAAATCGTCGTCTTCACCCGGCCGCAAGCCGCGGATTTGCCGGAAAAGGCCGGTGGCTTCCGACTGTGCAGCGTCGATATCAGTCGGATTGGTAACCGCTACCAGCAAAAAATAGTCACGGTCTACACCGCTGCCGTACAAGGATTTCACGTTTACCAGCGGCGCATACACGCTTCGGTCGCCCGATTCGTTCATCGTGGAGCCCTTCGAAGCCATGATTCCGATCACGCGGTAGCGCCGGCTGTTGACGCTAATGATCTGGTCGAGGGCTTTTTCGTTT
>JAKQJD010000591.1 GCA_029561355.1 Bacteroidota bacterium
CCAATATGCTGTTCAGCGCGCTCAAACAGACGGTGCAGAATAATAACAAATTCATACAACAGGATTCGACTGCCCGGATGGTTTTATGCCACGCCGGGCAGTCTCGTTTTCATTACAACTGGTAAACGTTTTACACTTTTCTATTCCGCATATGTATGCATACGGATACCTGAAACCCCGAAATCTTGAAATATTCCGGTCAGAAATTGAATATTTCATTCAAATGTGTAAAAGTTCCTGTTTTTTTGCCCAACCAAGTATGCAGAATACTGTTCCATTACGTTTTGATCCCGATTCAAGATCCGATTGACAAAACAGTACGCATCCCCAGGAATCAATCGGCTATCTTTCATTTACCAGTAAGGATCTAACTTCCGCCACTATGCACGACTACGCACCACCCAAAAGCAATATTTTCAAAACCGTATCAGGCGACCCTATTCAGGTGCAAATGCACACACTCGCCAACGGGCTCCGGCTCTTTTTATCCGTAAACAAGGACGAACCCCGCGTATATACCGAAATAGCCGTACGAGCGGGCAGCAAACACGATCCGGCCGACACAACCGGGCTGGCGCACTATTTCGAACACATGATGTTCAAAGGCACCGACCGGCTCGGATCGCTCGACTGGCCCCGTGAAAAAGCCTTGCTGGACCAGATCGAGATTCAGTTCGAAGCGCACCGCCAGGAGCAGGATCCCGGGAAAAAAGCGGAATTGTACGCCGAAATCGACCGGCTGAGTTTCGAAGCGGCCAAATTCGCAGCAGCCAACGAATACGATAAACTGGTGAGCGCTATCGGCGCAAAAGATACCAATGCCTATACCTGGGTGGAACAAACGGTATACGTCAACGACATTCCTTCCAATGAACTGGAACGCTGGTTTGCCCTCGAATCGGAGCGGTTCCGCCGTCCTATTCTGCGCCTGTTCCACACGGAACTGGAAACGGTATTTGAAGAATACAACATCAGTCAGGACCGCGATTTCCGCAAAACCATGAAGGCCATGCAGGAGGTGCTGACACCTACGCACCCCTACGGTACGCAGACGACGCTCGGCCGTGGCGAAGACCTGAAAAACCCGTCGCAAACGAATATTTACAAGTTTTTCGATCGCTACTACGTGCCGAACAATATTGGCATCGTGATGGTCGGCGATATCGACCCCGAAAAAGCGCTTCAACTCGCTGAAAAACATTTTGGAAATTTTCAGGCGAAAGCCATTCCCGAATTCACGTACGAACCGCAACCCGAACTAACGTCCCGCACCCGCCGCGATGTGTACGGGCAGGAAACGGAATGGCTCGAAATGGCCTGGCGCCTGGGCGGCGCACATTCGGAAGAAGCGCACATGCTGCCGATGATCGCCGGCATTTTACACAACTACCAGGCCGGGCTCTTCGATCTCAACATTACCCAGAAACAACGGCTCCTGGAAGCGTTCGCTTATCCGCGCGTGATGGAAGATTTCAGCAGCCTGATTTTGCAGGCCAAACCACGGGAAGGGCAATCGCTGGAAGAAGTGGAGCAAATCCTGCTGGAACAGATCCGGCACCTGCAAAACGGCGAATTCGAGGACTGGCTCCCCGCCGCAGTATTCAAAGACCTGAAACTCTCCGAAACCAAGGATTTTGAAAAAAACCAGGGTCGCGCCAACGCGATCAGCAATGCCTTCATCCTGGGTATCGACTGGTCGGACATGGTACAGCGCTGGAAAAAACTGGAAAAAATCACGAAGGCCGATATCGTGGCATTCGCGCAAAAATTTATTCGAACGGACAATTACGGTATCGTTTTCAAGCACCATGGCGCCGATACGTCGGTCATGAAGGTGGATAAACCGCCTATCACGCCCATTGAAGTGAACCGCACCGACATGTCGGGATTCGCGCAGGATTTCCTGGAACAGGCGGGGCCTGAAATCGAACCTCAGTTCGTTGATTTTAAGGAAGTTATTAAAACATCCACCATTTCCAAAGACCTGAAACTACGGAGCGTTCACAACCCGGCCACCCAACTTTTCCGATTGTACTATGCTTTCGACATGGGGCGGCTGAGCGACCGGAAACTCGGCCTGGCAGCCTCGTACCTGTCTTTTCTCGGCACTTCGAAGCACACGGCTTCCGAAATGCAACAGGCATTTTACCGGCTGGGCGTACACTTTTCCACGACTTGCCAGGACGACCATTTCTACATTACGCTGACGGGTTTACAGGACTCTTTCGAAGGCGGCATCGAGTTGATGGAACACCTGCTGGCCGACATGCAACCCAACGCCGAGGCACTTCAAAACCTCGTGGCCGATATCCTGCTGCGCCGGGAGAACGATAAAATGGACAAACGCACCATCATGACCAAAGGCATGGTGAGTTATGCGAAATACGGTCCGGTTTCGCCGTTTACGGACAAACTGACAAAGGAACAATTGTCGGACCCGAGCCTGGCCACCGAACTCATCGATTTGCTGAAAGGGCTGACGTCCTTCAAACACGAAATTTTTTACTGCGGGCCAAAATCATCCCGCAGCATCGTGCCCGTTTTGAAAAAACACCATGCCGCGCAAGGCACGTATAAAGTGCCCGTCGCGCCGAAGAAATACCCGGAAATCGGGACCAAAAAAGACAAGGTTTACTTCGTGCATTTTCCGATGGTGCAGATAGAAATGATGCTGCTGTCGAAAGGAACGCCCAAATTCAACCTCGCCGAATACGTTTTCAGCGAATGGTACAACCAGTATTTCGGTTACGGGCTTTCTTCCATTGTGTTTCAGGATATCCGCGAATCGAAAGCACTCGCCTATTCTGCCTACACTTTTGCTGCCAACCCGTCCCGCAAACACCGGGCGCATTTCCTGCAATCCTACATCGGAACGCAGCCCGACAAAATTTACGAAGCGGTGGAGGCATTCCAGTCAATTCTGGAAAACATGCCCGTTTCATTGCCGCAAATGGAAAATGCACGCCAGAGTGTGCTCCGGCAAATTGCTTCCGTGCGCATCAAGAAACCCGAACTCTACTGGACCTGGCGCGCCAACCGCGAAAAGGGTTTTCCCAATCACGACTTGCGTTCCGATATTTACCGAACGCTGGAAAAATCGGATGCCGCCGACCTGATTCACTACCAGCAGCGGCACATTAAAGGCCGGAATTATACCTGGCTTATTCTGGGCGACCGCCAGCGCATCGATTTTAAATATTTGAAGAAAATCGGGAAGGTGCAGGAGTTGACGCTGGAGGAGATATTTGGGTATTAGAAAAAATGTGAGAGGGTGAGAGATGTGAGAGGGTGAGAGAAGTGAGAGGGTGAGAGTTCGTAGCGTACACCGCTTCGCTCAAGGTGCCGAGAGCGAAGCGGTGTACGCTACGAACTCTCACCCTCTCACTTCTCTCACCCTCTCACATCTCTCACCCTCTTTGTAAACACGAATAGTCCATCCTCCTCGCCCGTTCGAACGAACCCGTTTTTTTCCAGCAGCCGAATGGAAGGCGCGTTTTCAGGGTGAACGGACCCGCTCAAATTTTGGGCTTCCATTACCGTCCAGCCATACGCTACCACCTTTTCCAGTGCTTCCTGCATCAATCCCCTGCCCTGAAAATCGGGGTGCAGGCCGTAGCCGATTTCCGCAGAAGCGTTTTCAAAATCCAGGTTCCACAAACAGATCGTGCCGATCAGCGACGGGTCGTTTTTCAGGCAAATAGCCCAGTAAACCGATTTTTTTTCGGCAACGAAATGTTCTATTTTTTGAATGAACCGCCGCGCATCTTCCAGATTGTGCGAGCGTTCGATGTCGATATACTGCAACATGCGCGGGTCGGAGCGATGGAAGAGGATTTCATGATCGTCCGAAAGCGCCAGCGGACGAAGTTGCAGGCGTTCGGTATTCAGGTATGGAAAAGGGTTGCAAAGCAGCTGCATGGCTTGATGTTTTGAGTATGATTATGGATTGGTAAATATGCTGCGGCGGATAGACTGCTTCGCCTAATCTTTTTAATCCTTTAAAATCCTTCTAATCCTGTTCGACTTCCTCTTTTCCATGTGCAGCAATTCGTTTATTTCCACCGCCTCCAATACCAGGGAACGCAATTTATCCGTGTTCGCCCGCAGTTCGTGCACGTTGAAAAAGCGTTTGGTAAATACCATTTTCCGGTTGCCCTTGTCGAGGTAATTGTCTTCATCTGCCAGAAGATGACCGTTGTTAAATCCGAATTCCACCCCTTCCCAAACGGTGCTACCCCAGGAAACGGCGCCCGGCCAGATAAAACACAGGGCGCCGTATCGCCGGAAAAAAGGTACGTTGAACGACAAACGTTCTTCCACGCCCGGCACGCATTCGAACACCAGTTCGCGAAGCATGTCTGTCATCTCCAGTTGTTCACCCTGCAGGAAATCGAGCAGTTCGCCGACGGACAGGAAACGAACGTTTTGCATTTGCCGTTTTTCTTTATTTTGCATGCAACAAAAATAGTAAAAACATGAACCGCACCGACCGGTTGATGGGTTTTATCACCCATTTGCAATCCAAAAAATACCGCACCGCAGAACAGATGGCCGCGCATTTCGGTATCAGCGTGCGCACGGTTTTTCGCGACCTGAAAGCCATGCAGGAAATCGGGGTGCCCATCGGTTTCGAACCTGGACAGGGGTATTTTATTACGGGCGGCTATTTCCTGCCTCCCGTTTCGCTCACCGCAGAAGAAGCCAATGCGCTGGCGCTGACAGAGCCGCTCGTATTGCGTTTTGCCGACAAGGAAACGGCCGCACACGTGGGCACGGCGCTGGCCAAGATTAAAATGGTGCTGGGCAAATCCAAAGGAGAAAATTTAGAACAAATACAATCTAAAACAGCACATTATATTCCTGAAATATACGAACATTTGTTGCCGGATAACAATTACCTGCCCATCATTCAACAGGCAATTTCCAATAATACGGTGCTCAGGCTGGAATATGAAAACGCACAGGGAGAATTCAGTCTCCGCGAGGTCGAACCCATTGGCCTCACATTCTACTCGCTCAACTGGCACCTTATCGCCTGGTGTCACCTGCGGAAAGAATACCGGGATTTCCGCACCTCCCGTATGCAAAACGTACAATCCACCCTCATGCCTTTTCGTAAAAAAGACCATATTCCATTGCATGAATACCTGCAAACCATTGATTTAAAATCCGGTCAGGAATATTTGTAAGCCCCGGACTTTCACTGACATAATGTTGTCAGTGGCTCGGATTTCCTTTGCGTCTATATCTGTTTCACCAAAAGATTTTCAACCATGAGCAAGGGATTCACCGCCACCAAAACTATTACCATTCACGCACCTGTTGCATCCGTCTGGAAAGGCCTGACAGATGCTGCGGAAGTAAAAAAATACTTTTTCGGAACGGAATTACACACGACCTGGCAACCGGGAACGCCGGTGCGCTTTACCGGAGAATGGGATGAAAAACCTTACGAAGACAAAGGAACCGTTCTGAAATTCGAACCCGAAAAAATGCTGCGATACGATTACCTCAGTTCCTGGTCGGATAAA
>JAKQJD010000035.1 GCA_029561355.1 Bacteroidota bacterium
CCATGCACTTTCGGGAAGGCGGGATGTATTGTTGTATCCGTTGCGGCAATGTGAAATCATTTCGTGTGAAAGGACGTGTGCCGGCCTGCCAGGTTTGTAGCGGAACAGAGTGGGTAAAGGCCGTAAAATGAGATTATACCCAGGATAATACCCGATTATTCAGTATATTGGCAGAGAATAAATGCCAAGCAACACCATATGCCCGGATTGGGTACCATCGGCAAAGTAAACGGCTGGTTTATTCACAAAGCCGTTCATCCGCTCTCTTTCGGGATCGGTTCAGTGTTGAAAAAGGCGGTGGTCATCGATGAGGAAATCAAGATCCGGGAAATGTTGAACGTTACGGTATTGATCGACCACGACGTAGTAGACGGGGCGCAGATGGTGCGTTTTTTAAATACTTTGACGGGCTTGATCGAATCGGCAGATGGATTGTAGCGGAAAGTAGTGGAATCACCGAAATTTCCGTACATTTAGCCGAACCGCAAGCCGGCATTTTACAACATTGGGATTTGTAATGCTGTTTAGAATACGGTTTCATCACGCGTGATAAAAGAATAAAGGGGCCACATTACAGAATTAAGGTCCTTAAACACCTACACAATGACCAAAAAGGAATTGACGGAAGAGTACAAGAATATGAAAATCCGGATGGGTGTATTCCAGATCAGGAATACTACCAACGGCAAGATCTATGTAGAAGGTAGTCCCAACCTCGATAAGATATGGAACCGGCACAAGGCGGAACTGAATTTTGGTACCCACCTCAATGAAAACCTCCAGAAAGACTGGAAAGAATTCGGAGAAGAAAGTTTCAAGTTCGAGATACTGGGCGAAATCGATCAGGACGGACCTCCGGGCGCCGACTACAGAAGACAGATCAAACAGATGGAAGAAATATTTCTGGAAGAACTGGAGCCGTTCGACAGAAAAGGATATAACAGAAAGCGGAACCGATGAGGGTGTTTAGTTTTTTGTGTATGGTTTTTAGAAGGGCCTGGTTATCAACCTTTTACTAAACACCATACACAAAAAACCAAACACTTTTGTTCATCCCGCGCTTCATTCCAGCAGTAAAAACCCCGCCCAGGCCGTGGGTTGAAAAGGCTGAGTATGGAGCGCCCGCATACGCTGTTGCGCAGCCCGGAAAGCATCCGGAACGGTCTTTTTTTGCGTGAGCCATTCGCCGTAGAAGAGGTCCATAAATTGTTGCGCATCTTCATCCTGCACATTCCACAACGTCATAATGACATAATGAACGCCGGCCATTTTAAATGCCCGCTGCAGGCCGAGCACACCCTCTCCGGCTTCTATTTTGCCCTGCCCGGTACCACAGGCCGACAATACGGCCAGTTCGGTGCCGCTCAAATCCATTCGGCTGATCTCCAGCGCCGTCAGAATTCCGTCTTCCTGGCCTTCGAAGGCGGGTTTGCCGCTCCAGACGCGATTTGCTCCGGAAAGTGCCAGCCCCGCACGCGCCATCGGATTACCGGCACTCGCGAAACCCGTGCGTGCACTGGAATCGGTGGCTGCAATAAAAAAGCCGTGGGTAGCCAAATGAAGGAGGGAGGGAGCCGACGACTGAACGGATTGTTTAAAATATGCTTCGGAAGCCTGAAACCCATCGGCAAAAACGACCCGAGCGTTCACAGCGTTCAGTCGTTTGTGCACGGAAACAGCTTCCTGTAAAGAGCCCGCCAGGTAATCCCAGTCGGCGCCGTTGGAGAAGCCCCGCTTGCCGCCGGCCAGAAAGTCCGTATCACCTTCGAACACCCTGTTGGTGGAGGCCAGCGCAAGGCTGTCGCTATCGTACCGGATCCCCCCGAAAACAAGCGCCGAAACAGGCACAGCAAATTCTGGTGTGCTTTTAAGGGATATGATCTGCCGGGTACTGATAAGCCGGTGGAGGAGGAAACGGTCTGCCATCGTTTCGGATGGCGAAACAGGGATCGCGCCGAGGTTGATCTGGTGGAGAATACCCGCTGGAGCATAGTACAAGGTAGAAACACCGTTGAGCAGGGGTTCGAGCGCATTCCAGACAAGTGTTTGCAAGTTTTTGCCGGACGAGGGTGTTTCCGGCGCATACAGTCGGCGAATCGCCGTGGGCGGCCCGATTTCCCGTTCTTCAAAAAGATACACCTGCCGGGGAGTATCATAGCCGGGCCGTATCAGCCAGGCGACATAGCAGGTCGTGTCATTTCGCCAGTTTTTCAGCTGCCCGAATTCGATGGCCGCTTCGCCCGGTGCGAGGGCTGCCTGGACGTCCTGCCAGTTCGCCTCTTTGCTGGCAAAACGAAATACGTCGGAGCCGATGGCCAGGTTCCTTTCCAGTTCATTGGAACGTCCAATCAGGCTGTCGAGATTGCCCTGCCTTTTGACGGGCGTAAGGGCATATTGTTTGGAAATGTCGTTTTGCAATTGTTGCCATTCTTCAAACTGCGCGGCCAGTCCGGCTTCGGGATGCTCCCGCAATGACTGAAAAAGTTGGCGCCGGTTGGCCATCGACATACCCTTGACAGTCATTTGGTAGTTGTATCCGCCGCCGGCCAGTTGTGTAAATTCCGGGTGCCTCATGGAAAACAGATACGGCGTCACATATACCGGCGAGGAGGTATTATAAAACTGGGATTGCTCCTTTTCGCTAAACTGATTGTAATTTTCCCGCAAATCCTGTAGAATGGCACTGTTCTGCATCAGGGCATATTCTGCCGCTTCGTTGATCTTGCTGTTCTGTTCCAGCGCCAGTGTAAGAATGGACGTCAGATAGTTTTGTTTGGAATACTGTTTGGGATACAATTCCCGAAAGCGCAGCAGTTCGGTCCGGCAGTATTCGGCGCAGCGTTCCCATTGTGCATTGTGCAAATATTGACCGCCGATGGCACTGACATAATCGTAGGCTTCCGGTGTTTCCCGGATGGAAGGGCTTTCAACCAGCAACCTAAGTTCTTCCGCGCGCAGCATTTCCTCCTTTTTCATGCCCATTACTCCGTAGTTTATGGTAATGGAGTTCAATCCGACGGCGTACAGCGGATGCGTTTTGCCTACCGTTTTTTCAAAAATGGAAAATGCTTCCAGGGCAAACACCTGCGACTGTTCCGTTTTTCCCAGCCTTCTGTAAATGGATGCAATATTATTGAGCCGGATCGCATACCTGGCATTTGCCTTTCCCACCGTTTGTTCGGTCAATTTCAGCGCCGCCAGGTAGTGTTCCAGCGCGCGGTCCAGGTCTCCGGAAGCCTCAAACAAAAGGCCAAGATTGTTTACCATGATCGGCAGGTAAGCATTGTCCCCGGCGAGGTTTTTTTTGCCCAAGCGAACGGCTATTTCCAGTTCCGAAATGGCCTTGGGGTATTTCCCCATATCCCTGTGCAACATAGCCAGGTTGGAAAGGCGGGTCATGTAATCCTCGTGGCTTTCACCCAGGTAACGGCGTGCATGTTCCACACCGGCCGATAATACTGTTTCAGCCTCGGCAAAATTCCCGAGATGGTGAAGGGCGTAGCCAAGATAATCCAGGCTGCCGCCGTATGCGAGGCTCATTTCCGAAGAATCCTGCCTGGCCCGCTCCAGGGCGGCACGGAGAAAAGGAATACTTCCGGCATTGTTTCCGGTACTCAGCAGACTGTCACCGACTTCGATTAGTTCGTCCCAGTTCATTTCGGAAATGCTTTTTGCCTGATTTTGGGCATAAAGCGGCAGGGGCCGGAAGGACAGAATTGCAAGAAGAAGTAAAAAATACGTACGCATTCCCGAATTAATTTGGTGCAAAAATTCAAAAATACGTAACGTATACAATATGTTATAAAAAATCAGTCTACCTGAAATTTGCTCACATACATCCAGGCGCCCGATTGTTCGTCTTCAATCAGGTAATAATACAGGCCGGGGGGAGCAGACAGTTCTTTATTAAAAAGGAATTTGCCGTCGGTAGAAACTACGAGCGCGCCGCTTTCAATCGGTTTCATTTTTTCAAAGTCCCGGACGTTGTTGTTAAAAAACAGTATCCGGAAAGCAGCGCCGGCGGGCAGGTCGCCTTCCGTTTTGCCGGATAATTTAAAATTCAGTTTTCCCGAAGTCGCTTTCAACACAACACCCGTTGCAGGCGCATTTACCACAAACCTGAAATCGCCGCTGCGGAAATACGAGCCGATGTACGTTTCCAGTTTGGGAATCGGCACGTATGCCGAAGCAACCGGACGCGATTTTTGTATCGCCTGACCGGGTTGGGAAGGCGTTTGAGGCAGTATTTTCTCCGCAGGAGCAGTTTGTTGAGGAGGGGAAACTTCCTGCGGCGCCGGGATGAGCGGCGACACCGGCGACTCCGTTTTGGAAGATTGTATGGAACGGAATACGAAAAACGCCGATACCAGGGTGATGAGCAACAGGGCTGGTAAAGCCCAGCCATTTCGATTGCGCTTGCCGCTGGATTGCAGCGCAACAACCTCTTCCAGGCTTTCGGAGGTATTGAATTTTTCCGAAATAAGCCGCAGGCTTGCCCGCAGATCATTTTCCGGCGAAGTGCCGATGGCTTCGAAGAGTTCCCGTTCGAGTTGTACCCGTGCCGCCAGATCAGGGTCGGCGGCCATACGTTGTTCGAACGTTTCCCGGGCGCCGGAATCCATCGTGCCTGCCAGGTATCCGTCTATCAATTCGTCTATATTAAATTCCATCATCGCCTGTATCGGTTGTATTTGGATGATTCTGCAAAGAAATTTCTTTGAATCGGCCGTCGTTGCGGATCAACACCATAAGTTTCTCTTTGCATACTTTATTTTTCTTTTTGATATAATCTGCCGTAAATCCCATATCCAATGCGATGGATTGCAGGGGTTCACGGTCGAAAAAACGCTGGAGCACCTGTCGGCAATCCTGCCCCAGTTGCCCGAATTTTTCCCTGTACAGATTTTGTTTTTCCGATTCGAAAATCTGCCTTTCCAGGTCCGCGTCTATATCATATCCATCTTCCAGGTCGGAAGTGACCTCCGTACGCGTATTTTTTTTCAATTGCCGCATCCAGATAAACCGGCCGATGCCAAGCAGATACGCCTGAAAAGGAGCTGTAAGTTGGAAACCGGGCTTGGCGGCATGGTGAAAAACGACCACCAGCGACTCCTGAAATACGTCTTTGGCGTCTTCGTAGGTTCCGTTGTTCCGACGCAACATGCCGTACATGGCAGGCAGGCAGCCACGATATATTTCTTCCAGTACGCGTGGATTGTTGCTTAAAATACCTTCAATAAAGTGTTGTTCTTTTTTATCCATTTCAACTCCGTAAAAAACAGGGCGGGCAAAATTAGCCAAAACCTACGAATGTAATAATTCGTTCATGCCAGACACCTAGAGCATGTTGCGTTTTTTCAAAACATATAAAAGAAGCATATATCTTGTTCAAATTTTTTTTTGAAAAAAAATCCCTCTGCCGGGTCACTTCTTCCGCACCCATGAGATATGTATTCGAACACCATTTTATTTCCTTTTACAAATTTCAAACTTCTAAGACATGACATTCTTTACTAAAAACTTTCTGCTGCCTTCATTCGCACTCTTCATGCTGTTTTCATTTGTATCCTGCAAAGGCGACGACAAAACCCTGCCTTCCTGCGAAGGCGTCACCTACGAATACGAAGGCGTTGACGGCCCGGAGCACTGGAGCGAACTTTGTGTTGATTACACGGATTGCGGTGGCAAAGTACAATCGCCCGTTGATATCACCGGCGCTATCGACGATGCCGCCCTGTCTGCCATTCCGCGTACGTACGCTGCTTCCGGCACGCACATTGTGAACAAGGGTCACACCATTCAATTCAACTACGACGGCGGCAGCACCATTACTGTAAACGGAGAGGTTTACGAACTGCTTCAGTTTCACACCCATACGCACAGCGAGCACACCGTTGGCGGTGTTTCTGCGCCGATGGAAATCCACTTCGTACACAAAAATGCTGCTACCGGTAAACTTGCGGTCATCGGTGTATTTGTAGAAGAAGGCGCTGAAAATGCCGTTTTGGAACACTTCGTTCACCACCTGCCTGCCACTTTGGACGCTAAGTATGATGCCGCCGATACGTTCAATGCACTCGACCTGATGCCTGCCGACCAGGATTATTTCACCTATGCAGGTTCCCTGACAACCCCACCCTGCTCCGAAATTGTTACCTGGATCGTAATGGAGCACCACATCGAGGCCACTGCTGCACAAATCCACGATTTCGAAGCGCTGGAGCATGAAAATGCGCGCCCGGTACAGGCGCTGGAAGGTCGGACGATCAAGCACCACAAATCGTAAGTTTCGTTTACATCCGAATTTGATTAATACCGTCCCCGGCCTGCAAGCCGGGGATTTTTTTTGTCCGAAATCCGATTCGCTTCCGGAGATCGATTTCCGGAGATTTCCGAAATGCATTTCGCGAAAACGCCCTAAAACCCCCTTTTTGGCCTGATGGCACTGCTTTTGGCATGGATGATACAGGTTTTATAAAAAAACCGCGATCACAAACATTCACCAAAAACAAATCTTGCCATGCACAACATCGGAAGAACCGTACGCGAAACGTACGAGACCAATTATGAAACAAACTTCGAAAACGAACACGAGCACGGGCAGTCCGAATTCGAAACGGACACCAGCGGCGAATTCGAAGACAACTGGAGCAGGGAGTACGAAACCGACGAGTATGAAATGTACGAATCGGCCGGCAGTAACAGCCCGTTCAATGAAATGACGGAAATGGAGTTGGCTTCCGAACTGCTCGAAGTTCAGAACGAAGAAGAATTCAGGCGTTTTTTGGGGAAACTCACCTCAAAGGCAGCGCCACAGGGCGCGCCACGCAATTTCGGTCAGTCGGGCGCCGGAAAAATGCTGGGCGGCGTGCTGAAACGCATCGCCAAAACGGCCCTTCCGCTGGCAGGCCGGATCGCCGGCGGTTTCTTCGGCGGCCCGATTGGAGCGAAGATCGGAAGCACTGTCGGAAACTTCGCTTCCAAAGCGTTTGGCCTCGAACTGGAAGGCCTTAGTCCAGAAGACAAGGAATTTGCACTCAGCCAGGCACTAGTGCGTTTCTCGGGCGCTGCTGCCCGTAACGTGCAATCTGATCCGAAGGCCCGCAATAAACCGGCACAGGCCGTCCGCGAAGGCGTGGTCCGCGCTGCACAGCAGTATGCTCCGGGGCTGCTCAATCCCATGCCCGGGGCCTACCGCAAAATCCGCAACAAGGGCGTGTATGACCACCGCGATTACGAAACAACCGGCGGTTATGTCGCACAGGAATTTTAATCCGCCCGCCGGGCCAACGGCGGGGGCGCATTTAAAAAGAGAGGCCTATGCGCTTATCGGGCGTTTGAAGCAGACCGATCCGTTTTCATTGTCCATGCCCATGGTGCCTGCCGCAGCGGTATCGCGCCGCGCCTTGTCGGCCATTACCGTGCATTGGGCCCGTTTGCGGGAGCAATTGTCGCGTGAAATAAACCAGTTTATCGGTACGCTCGAACAAGCAGCAAACGCTGCCGCCGATGCAGATCGTCAATTGCGGTTTGCTGGGCTTAAACTGCGGTTCAACAGTCTGCTCGATCAATTCGACATCTTCGCCGACGTCATCAGTCAGCGTTCCGAACACAAAACGGGGGTCTGGATCGCGGGCCTGGATGTACTGGCCGAAGATGCGCTACGGTTGAAAACCAACCTCTACCAGGTGCCGCCGCTGATGTGTTTTCTGGAGCGCGGCCATGGCGCCGCTATCCGGAAAGCCCGCACCCGGCTTCCGGGAGGCGATGAAAATCCGGTGGCCATCATTCAAGTGCCCCGGGAACGGCTGGTGGGAAGCGGCATCGCGTCCTCTCTTATCCACGAAGCGGGTCACCAGGGCGTAGCCTTGCTGGGGCTGATGCCTTCGCTTCGGGATGCCATGCGCCGGGCCTTCGTACCGCCCGAACAGCGCCGCGGCTGGGACCTGCTGCAACGCTGGCTTTCGGAAATACTGGCGGATTTCTGGGCATTGGCTCATTTGGGCATCGGCGCTACCCTGGGGCTGATGGGTGTGGTGAGTTTACCTGTTTATTTTATGTTCCGGGTAAAAGACGACGACCCACATCCTTTTCCCTGGATCCGTGTAATGGTCAGCCTCGCGTTTGGCGAACGGCTGTACCCCGATCCGCAATGGAACCAAATGCGCCGGCTCTGGCTACGGCTTTATCCCCCGGAAGGACGCGATCCAGGCACGCTGGAAATCATCCGTCAGATAGAGGCATGTTTGCCGGCATTTGTAAACCTGGTAGTCCTGCATCAAAATGCGAAAACGCGCGGTCAGAATCTGATCAGTCTGTTTCCCCTGGAAGAACGGAAACCCGACGTCCTGCGCAGCAAGTTCGGGCAGATAGAAGCACACATCCGCAGTTCGCCGGTGCTGACGTTTGCCATCATCGGACAGGCCCGTGCCGACAACCGGGTCAGCCACGAAGCCGAACAGGATTTCCTGACAAAAACCCTGATGTTTTGGGCCCGAAAAAGGGCCGAATCATCCATCATTTCACTTAAACAACAATTTCATCCATGAATAATGAATTGATTTATTTGAATCTTTTCGAGTGGAAGCGCAACGGTGTATTCCAACTGGTGCTGAACCTCGATCTGCTGAAAGCAGGGCTGGTCAATGCAGGACTTACCAGTCCGGAAGCCACCATTAAACCGGAAGACGTCATTACCGTCTCGGTGTACTTGCCGGTCGACGTGCTGCATCAGAAAGTTAGTATAGGCGGCGTGGACGATACCGGCACACCGTTGCTTAACCTGGCGGATAGAAACCAGAACATCGGATTCAGCAACATGAACAATGCAGCACCGGGCATTTACCAGGTGAAGACGGTGTTGGTGCGTGGTACTAAAACGTACGAGTTCGAAAACAAACTCGTCGTTCCTGAACAGATTTGTACCCCGTCGGTCGAATTAAAAGTCTCGGAATTCGAATTAACGACTTCC
>JAKQJD010000054.1 GCA_029561355.1 Bacteroidota bacterium
CGAACATCCGGGCATTTCCGTGATTCATTTCAACGACGGATTGCTGGCAGCCATTTGCCTGCGCCACAAGGGTTACGAGCACCTGAAACGCACGGCCACCCTGCACGGGCTGGACGTCGTTTTCCCCAATGCCTGGTTTCAGCGGTTTGTGCTGCCGCAATTTGACCGGCTCGACCTGATCATTGCCGTCAGCCAGGCCACTGCAAATGCCTGCATCGAACGTGGCCTTTCGCCTCAAAAAGTCGTGGTTGTACCCAACGGGGTCGATACGGGTATTGCCGGCACGCCGCGCAGGCCCGATTTTTACCCGTATTTCGAGAAACAGTACCACCTCGGTATTTCGGGAAAAAAAGTGATCGTCGCCATGGGGCGTTCCGTACGGCGCAAAGGGTTTTCGTGGTTTGTCCGCGAGGTATTGCCAAAATTGTCGGACGATTCTGTATTTCTCCTCATCGGCCCTTTTCATGAAAAACCCACCACCACGGAAACCGTACTGCGTTTTTTGCCCGCTTTTCTGCGCCGGCAGATCGAACTCTTTCTGGGATTTCCGACTGATGAGCCCGAACTGCGGCGACTGTTGGCGGAGCCGGAAATTCGCTCCAAAGCCAGGCACCTCGGCAAATTACCATTTGAAGACATCGTACAAATCCTGTCTGCCGCCGACGCTTTCGTGATGCCTAATATCCGGATCGAAGGAGATATGGAAGGTTTCGGTCTGGTTTGCCTGGAAGCATGCCTGTGCGGAGCACTCGTATTCGCCGCCGACACGGACGGCATTCCCGATGCGATTCACGATAAAAAGAACGGCATTTTACTGCCCTCCGGAGATGCAATGGCATGGGCAGCAGCGCTGAACGGTTTGTTTAACAACCCTGCGGCTGCGGCCCTGCCCCCGGGTTCGGCAAGGGCTTACACACTGGAACATTTCAGTTGGGGAAAAATGGCGGAAGGGTATTTTGCGCATTTTAATTATTTTACTTGAGCCACCCTTTTTCCCGATACCACCGAATAGTGTCGGCCATGCCAGTGTACAAATCAAATTCCGGTTGAAAACCCGTTTCTTCAATAAGCGGCGACACATCGCAATGCCAGTTTTCGGCCGCGAGTTCGGGAATCTTGTCGCGGCTCAACGGACTGGGGCGTTTTTGCCAGCGTCCGATTTCTTCGGCTATTCCCGCCACCCTACGCACCAGTCCGAGCGGAAGTTGTATCCGCAGCGTTCTTTTTTTACCCAGCGCCTGCCGGACGGCGGCGCCCAGGTCGGTCGTATGGTAAGCCCGTCCGTCGGTGATAATGAATTTACGATGCAAGGCAGCGGGAGTATCGAGCGTACAAAAAATCGCCGCTGCCACATCGGAGGCATGCACGAAACTCAGCCTTTGCGGACGCAGGCCGATGGTCAGTTCCAGTCCGTTTTGCATGAGCCGGATGAAGGTCAGAATGTCGCGCTCCCAGGGACCGTACACGGCAGTCGGTTGCACGGCCGTCCAGGGGAAATGCGGTGTCAGGGATTCCAGGAAAAGTTCGGCGGCACGTTTACTTTCTCCATAAGGTGTCAACGGAACGGGGGTTTGCCCGCTGTAAATGTTTTCCGCACCGGCGGGCGCCGCACCAAGAGCGGCCAGGCTGCTTACAAACAGAAATGTACCCGGAATGGTGCCCGATTGTTGAAGCGCCTGCACCAGGCGGCGGGTATGACCGTAGTTGCCGGCTTCGTATTCCTTGCGGGAGAAGGCCTTGGTAACACCGGCATTGTGAATCACCTGGTCGAAACGCCCGGTTTGCCGAAGTACAGCAGTGAGATGCTCTTCATCGTGCAGCGGCAGTTCGAGCAAACGGATACGCGGGTCGCCGAGCCGTGCGAGGTTGCTGCCCGATCGTATGGCTGCCGTCACTTCGTCGCCTCTGTCCAGGGCTTTTTGCACAAGATAGCCACCGATAAATCCGCTGGCTCCTGTAATTAGTACACGCGCCATCGGTCAGAGTGCTTTTTCGTACAAGCGGTGTTTCCGGAAAACCTTGCCGCCGATCTGGGTGAGCGCACGGTTCATCATGACGTTGTTTTCCAGTATCCAGGAGGCTTCACCATACCGAATCCCTTTCCGAATGGCCGCCTGATATGTGCGCACATACAGGCACAGGTCGAGCCCCGTACGCCGGTATTCCGGCAAAAGGCCCAGGGCTACGACGCGCACGGTTTTAATGGATTTCCGCCCGAATAAAAACCGGAATATGCCGGTCGGGAAAAGCCGGCCGCGGGGAATTTTGATAAAAATTTCGTTGAGATTGGGAATAGAGAGCGCGACGCCGATGGGCTGGCCGTTTTTTTCGGCAAAAAATATAAAATCCGGATCGATGACGGGTTTCAGATCCTTACCCATATGTCGTATTTCCGTTTCCGTCATCGGCACGAACCCAAGATTCTGATTCCACGACGCGTTGTAGATCGGCAGGAATTTATTGACTTCCTTTTTGAAGTTTTTCATGTCGATGGTACGGATCGTAATACCGCGCCGGGCCAGCCGCGCTTCCAGTTGAGCGCCCAGCGTCTCCATTTCGGGCGTGAGGTGGTCGGTACTGAGCATGTAACTCAGCAGGTCGGCATTTTTTACAAACCCGTATCGTTCGAGGAATTCCGCATAATAGGGATAGTTGTAGGTAGTGAGCACAAACGGCGGTTCGTTGAAATTTTCGATCAGCGCCCCGCAGGTTTCGTTGGTGGAAAAATTGGCAGGGCCGATCGCACGGTCCAGGCCTTCCTCCCTCAGCCATGCGCAGGCGGTGTCGAGCAGGGCTTTGGCAACGCCGTAATGGTCGATTACATCGAAAAAACCGAAAAAACCGGCATGATCGCCCGAAAATTGAATATAATTATTGTTCCGAATGGCAGCGATGCGGCCGAGCACCTCCCCTTCCAGCGAACGTGCCAGGAAATAAACGGCCTTGGAGTGTTCGAAAAACGGGCTTTTTGCCGGGTTCAGCAGCACCTCCTGCGAGATGAACAATTCCGGCACGTAGTTGGGGTCGCCTGCGTACAGATCATGCGGAAAATCGATGAACTGCGACAAAGCCTTGCGGCCTTCCACTTTTTCAAGGCGCAGATCGACGGGCGTTTCAATACTTAAAGTGCTTTTCATAGACCCATAAAGTTAAAGAATTGAAATCAGGAAACCTGGCCGATGGGTTCAAAAATTTCGAGTGCGCGGGCATTGCGATACATGATTTCCACCGCCTGTTCAATTTGTGCAAAAGTGTGTGTAGCCATCAGTGAAAAACGGATCAGCGAGTCGGTACTGCGCACGGCGGGCGATACCACCGGATTGACGAATACGCCGTCTTCGGCCATTTTATGTGCGAACTGAAAGGTTTTTAAATCGTCGCGGATGTAAATCGGTAAAATCGGCGACTCGGTTTTTCCGAGCTCGAAACCTGCACTGCGAAGCAAATCCATGGCAAAATAGGTGTTTTGCCACAGGTTTTCCATACGCTCGGGTTCGCTGCGAATGATATCGAGCGCGGCCAGTGCGCTGGCAGCCGCAGCCGGCGTCATGCTGGCGCTGAAAATGAGGGCGCGGGAATTGTGTTTGAGGTAATTGATCATGTCATGGCTGGAAGCCACAAACCCGCCCAATGAAGCGAGCGATTTTGAAAAAGTACCGACTATCAGATCTACCTGGTCGTGCAGACCGAAGTGGTCGCCGGTTCCGATGCCTTCCCGGCCGATCACACCGATCGCGTGCGCGTCATCCACAATCACGGTAGCATCGTACCTGCGGGCCAGCGCCACAATGCCCGGCAGATCGGCGATATCGCCTTCCATGCTGAAAATGCCGTCCATGACGATGATCCTGGCGCCGTCTCCTTCCGCGCGGCGCAGTTGCTGCTCCAGCGATTGCATGTCGTTGTGTCGGTATTTCACCACTTTCCCGAAAGACAGGCGGGTGCCGTCGATGATGGAAGCGTGTACGAGTTCGTCGATGAAGATATAATCATTGCGCCCGGCCAGTGGTGCAATGGCGCCGAGGTTGGCCTGAAAACCGGTACTGTACAGGAGCACTGCTTCCTTGCGCAGGTAATCGGCCAGCGCCTCCTCCAGTTCGATGTGGATTTTGAGGGTACCGTTGAGAAAGCGGGAACCCGCACAGCCGGTGCCGTATTTCAGAACGGCCTGTTGGGCTGCCTCCTTGAGTTTCGGATGGTTGGTGAGACCCAGGTAACTGTTGGAGCCAAACATCAGCACGGTTTTCCCATCGATCGTTACCTCCGTATCCTGTTCCGACTCGATGACCCGGAAATAAGGGTACAGATTGGCCTGTTTGAGTTTTTGAGGAGCATCATAGCTGCGAATCTTCTGTAAAAGGCTCTGGTTCATGCTATTAAGTTTTGGAGAAACACGAATGTATGATGAGACGGGCGAACTGGCGCCTGCCCGAAAGCAAACAAAAGCGATCAAAGAATCTAGAATCGGTGATTGCCGCTGATGCCTCTTCACCAACAGCAATTGGAGGATTTTTCCGGTTTCCGGAATAGGTTTTACGTTTTTCCCCTCATTTTCACTGCTTTTGTAACGGAAGTATAAAGTTAAGCGTGCTGCAAAAGCAGGAGGCGTTCATTATTATACGATGAAGTTGGGCGGCAAGGTCCAATCGATTTGAATTTTTTTGCAAATTGGGTGTTAGCACCGCAGCCGCCCGCATAGCATCAGAGGGAATGCAAAAACCGAAAAGATGGAATGGATAGACGTATTTATCCGGTTAATTTAACTTGAAGTAATTATTACGTGATGATGAAGTGAATCTTTTCCTGATTTTCCGTTATACAAAAATACAATTTGCGGGCATCGGTATCAAGTACCCGCGTAAACGAAAACGCTGATTTATATACTGTTTGTAATGATTTTCGTTCCCTATCTTTGTCCTGCTTTATAACGCCAAGCCATGCCCATCGTAACGCTGACCACCGATTTTGGAACACAGGATTATTACGCAGGTGCGCTGAAAGGCGCTTTGCTGCGCCGGAACCCCGATCTGCACCTGGTGGATATTTCACACGACATCGCACCCTTCGACATTGTGCAAGGCGCATTTGTGGTGCGCAATACCTGGTCCGAATTTCCTGAAGGCACCATTCACCTCATCGGCGTACACTGTGTATACAACCTGGGTTTCCGGTTTGTGGCCCTGCGGCATAAAGGGCATTATTTTCTGGCGCCCGATAACGGATTGCTCACCCTGTTGTTTGAGGAAATCGACCCCGTCGACCTGCGCAACCTGCCCACCGATGCCTCGGAGCATTTTGCAGTGAAAAAGATCTTCGCCGATTCCGTGGCGCATCTGACGGGCGGCAAACCCTTCGAAGCCCTGGGAGATTTTCCTGCGCCGCTGCTGCAACGCATTAGTATTCAGCCTGTTATCACGCCCGGACGTATTCGCGGCACCATTATTCATGTCGACAACTTTGACAATGCCATCGTAAATATCCGGCGCGACCTGTTCGACAAGGCAGCCGGCGACCGCTCTTTTTCGCTGTTTTTTAAACGCAACGACCCGATCACCAAACTTTCCGACAACTACTGCGACGTGCCGGTCGGCGAACAGTTGTGCCTGTTCAATAGCGCCGGTTTTCTGGAAATTGCCGTGAATATGGGCCGGGCCGCCACCTTGCTGGGCCTGAAAGTGGAGGACGTGGTGGAGATTGTGCTGGATTGACTTTTAATTATTTAACCACAAGGAACACAAAGGGGTTTCACAAAGTACACAAGGCGTATACGCAACGCTTCGTGTACTTTGTGAAACCCCTTTGTGTTCCTTGTGGTTAAATATTAATCCTCGCGGTTAAACTCAAATCTTCACCACCTTTCTTACAAACCGTTCATTGCCAACCTGAATGTGCACATAATACGTGCCCGCAGGCAGGTTCTTCAAATCGATCGGCATTTCAATCTTTTGGCTTTCAATTGTTTGTGCAAATAGTTGGCGCATCTGTTTATCCTGCAACGTCACCGTTACACGTTCGTTTTTCTGCAATTCCAGTTGCAGGATAACCGAGCGGTCCGTCGGGTTGGGCGACAAGGCAAAACGGCGCACCGAAGCGGGTGTCACCGCATCGTTGATCACCACCATCACTGCGTTCGACTGCCGCTGGCAGCCATTTCCCGTCACCATTTCCAGCGAATAGGATCCCGATTCGGCAGCAATGTAGAAGTCTCCCGTCGCGCCGTCGATGGGCGCGCCGTTCAGCAGCCACTGACAGTTACCGTCGCATGGCAGATTCGAATACAAACTGTCGCCATCGACAGCCACCACAGGCGCCACGGATTCGTCGAGCAACACATTGGCTACAGCGGAAGGAAGCGAATTGCAAGCGCCGGAGTTGGTAATAAAGAGCACTTTGTAAGAGCCCGGCTCGGTGATGGTGAGCGACGGACCTTCGGCGCCGGTTATGATCTCGTCATTTTTTCTCCATTGGTAAGTATAATCTGCGGGCGCTTCCGAGGTAGACAATTGAATGCTGTCGCCGCCGCACAGCACCAGGTCGCCGCTCAGCAGAATGGGCGTTGCAGGCGAGGCACTTCCAATTTCGTACGATAATGTGCGCGAGCAACCGTTTCCATTGGTAGCCACCACCGTATATGTACCCGGGTTGAGGTATACAATGTCTTTTTCAGTTTGTCCGTTCGACCACTGGAACGACACATTACCGGTAATTCCGATCGTATCGAGGAATATCCAGCCGCTGAAAGAACTGTCGCACACGGGGCTGTTAATGCTGCTGGCCATGACCTGAAAAGGCGAGCAGATCTCTTTGATTTTCTGAATTTTTCCCGAAGAAAGCAGGGCCACATACAGTTCGCCGTCGCGGTCTTCGCCGAAAGCGCTGTATTCATAATCGGTGAGGTTGGCCAGTGCCGTGGTAGAAAACGTGCCGTCGTCATTGTGACGGGTAGCCCACCAGCGACCGCTGCAATAATCCGCATGCAGGTACACGCCATAGAGGTCGGCATATTTGGAGCCGCGGTAAATGAACCCGCCCGTAACCGAGCAACCGAGCGAAGAGTTGTCGTAGTCGAAAGCAGGGCCGATATAACTGGATGCCGGCTGGCATCCGGCAGTATTGTAGGGAAGCGTGCCTTCATAGCAGCGCCAGCCGTAATTGCGGCCGCCCACACCTGCCGGAGCAAAATCAATTTCTTCGCGGTCGCCCTGGCCTACGTCGCCGATCCACATATCGCCGGTCAGCCGGTCGAAGGAATAGCGCCAGGGGTTGCGCAAACCGAGCGCCCAGATTTCAGGCAAGTATTCCGCATGGCCCACGAACGGATTGGTTGGAGGCACCACGTACGGCGTATCTACCGTCGAGTTATTCACGTCGATGCGCAGCATTTTGGCCAGGAAGGTTGTTTTTTTCTGGCCATTGGCCTGCGGGTCGCCTGCGGAACCGCCGTCGCCGAGGCCGATATACAGGAATCCGTCGGGACCGAATTTGACACAACCGCCATTGTGGTTGCTATACGGCTGGTTTTGTTGCAGAATAGTCAGCTCGCTGTTCGGGTCTGCTTTATTCGGGTTATCGGGCATTACGGAAAACCGTGAAACATGCGTGTGGCCGCCGGAAGTCTGGGTATAATACACGAAGAAATAACCGTTTTGTGCGTAATCCGGATGAAAAGCCAGTCCGAGCAGGCCCTGTTCATTGCCCGTGGAGTTCACCAGCGGATCGATGTTCAGGAATGGTTCGGGCAACACGCTGCCGAGCGAGTCGACTATTTTGATGATGCCATCCTGTTCGACGATAAACAGGCGGCTGTCGCCACAATGCGCGATATCTACAGGACGGTCGAATCCGGATACGAAATCGACCAATTGAATTTTGGGTTGTGCCGCCATCAACAGCGGCAGGCAGAGGAGGGAAAGCGGAGTAATGATTCTTTTTAGCATAGTATTCGTTGGTTGTAACAGCCTCTCCGAAAACCTCATAAGAGGCTGAAAAGGCTTTAAGTATATACAGGCGGATGAAGGTACCCGGATTGTTAAAAATGGAAAAACACATTCGCAGGGATGTCTCCTATTGGCGAATGTGTTCTGTACCACCGAACCCCAGTTCGGTGTGGTATGTCACCGAACTGGGGTTCGGTGATACTAAACCCCAGTTCGGTGTGGTGTGTCACCGAACTGGGGTTCGGTGTTACTCCTGAGCGTACAAAACCACCTCTTCCACAAATTTGCGGTGATTGGCGAGGCGCGGCACCTTGTTCTGGTTGCCGAATTTGCCACGAGCCCGCATCCATCGGTGGAAAGTACCTTTGGGAACAGCGCGCAGGAGCAGGCGCTCCAGAGCCAGGCCCTTAAAACGTTTGGCTTCGTAATCGGAATTGATCCGTTGCAGCGTCTGGTCGAGCAGGTCGTTGAAACGTTCCAGATCGGCGGGGGCTTTTTCGAATTCCACGATCCATTCATGGCCGCCCTTGGATTTTCCGCTCCCGAAATAAACGGGCGCTGCTGTGTATTCCGATACCACAGCATCCATCTGGCGGCAGGTTTCTGCGAGGGCCTTGTCGGCATCGCCTACCATAACTTCTTCGCCGAAAGCGTTGATAAATTGTTTTGTGCGGCCTGAAATCTGGAAGCAATGGGGGTATTTTCGGGTAAATACCACCGTATCGCCGGGCTGATAGCGCCACAGGCCGTTGTTGGCCGAAATCATGATGGCGTAGTCTTTGCCCAGTTCCACATCCGGCAGTGTGATGGTTTTGGGATGGTCCTTATCCCATTCTTCCATCGGCACGAACTCGTAAAACACGCCGTTGTCGGTGAGCAGCAGCATGTCGTTGTGGCCGAAATCGAGTTGCGAGCCAAAGTATCCTTCCGAAGCGTTGTAAATTTCCTGGTAAACGAAATCGTCGCTCGGGATCAGTTCCTTGAACGTCCGGCGATAGGGTTCGAAACCCACGCCGCCGTGCATATAAGCCTGCAGGTGCGGCCATACTTCGAGCATATTCTTTTTGCCCGTTTTTTCAAGAATAAGGCGGAAGAGTACGATGATCCAGGTGGGTACTCCGCCGAACATCACCACGTCGTCCTGTTTGCTGGTAATTTCAGCAACCTGTTCGATTTTATCTTCAAAATTGGACTGGAGCACCACGTCGAGGTCGGGCGTGTAAAACGACCGTGCCAGTGCCGGCATGTGGTACGTAAGCACCGCGCTCACATCACCGAAATTGGTTTTCGGATAATCTTTCAGCGATTCGAAACTGCCCGACATGACCAGGTTTCTCCGCCGGAAAATTTCCATATCCGGCTTGTTGTGGTACAAAATAGCCAGCGAATCCCAACTACCTGCAATATGGCAGTCGTACATATTGGCGTAAGGCACCGGAATGTATTTGCTTTTATCGCTGGTGGTACCGCTGCTTTTGGAGTACCAGTTGATTTCGCCGGGCCACAACACATCTGATTCGCCGTGCATCATACGATTGATCTGGCCTTTCAGTTTATCATAATCGTTCACCGGCACCTGTTTGGCGAAATCTTCCGCGTTTCTTATCTCGGAAAAGCCGTAACGCTTGCCAAACTCGGTGTTTTGGGCAGTGTCGAGCAACGTATGCAGCCAGCGATCCTGCACTTCTTCAGGATGCTCGATGTAATGCTCGATCCGCTTCATGCGAACAGCCAGGTATTGTTTCAGGACTTTATTTACCAACCACTTCATAAAAGTATCGCCGTTTTGTTCTGCCTATTGTCAACGCAAGTGGTTTTGATAAGAAGAATGCCAACTCACCGATCAGCGCTATCATAGATCAGTTTTGATCTTACAAATTACTTCAACCGGGGTTTTGGGGTGCGAAGTTAAGCAATTGTACTTTTTTTGCACCTCCTCCAAAAATCGGATAACGGGATCCCCTCGTTTGCAGACGAGGGATACTTTCGGTTGCGGATTAAAAATCAAAACAAAGATGCGCGAAAGGGCTGCAAGATGCACTTATTTTCCGGCAGTGTCTTGTTTTGCAAATACCTTGCGCAACAATTCCGAAGTTCGGCTGGCTTTGTTGTTCCGGATGTTGCGCTCCTCTTCCTCTACTTTCCCGAACAATCCTTTCAACGCCTGTTTGGTGACGTAATCGTCGAAATCGTTGTTGATTTTGGTTACCAGCGGGATTTTGTTGTACGCATCGGCAGCCTTGCGCCAGAGTTGGTTGGCGCCGATTTTATCGAGGGAAGCTACTATTTTGGGATTGAATTTGTCGTACAACTGCTGATTGGTGGTGCGGTTCAGGTACTGCGTGGCGGCATTGTCCTCTCCCATCAGAATATTGGTAGCGTCCTGAAACGTCAGCTGGCGGATGGCTGTCAGGAAAATAGGACCCGCTTCTTTGGCTGCATCTTCCGCGCCGCGGTTCATTTTTTCCAGTAAATCATTTTCAAAATTATTGAAACCGGGAATATTGCGGAGTTTATCGGCCACTTTCCGGGCCTCGTCGGGCAGCAGAATTTTGTAGGCGCTTTTAAAATACCCGTCTTTCTGAGAAAGTTGATCCACACCCTTGTTGATACCTTTGGTCAGCGCTTCCTTGAGGCCTCTTCCAATTTCTTCCAGACTCGGTTCGGACAACACGCTGTTGGTCACTTCCTTGAGCACGTCGCAGGCCGTGAAAGAAAGAAGCAGGCCGGTGAGGATGGATAATAGAGCGAATTTTTTCATGATATGGGTGTGATTTTTTGTTTGTTGAGATTGTTTTTTGTTGAGGGTTGAGATTGTTGAGATTGTTGAGTACTGCCGCAATCAAATACTCGAATACTCATATCCTCACACAATCGTCCCCAACACTTTCCCCTGCATCTTGCGGCCCAAAAACGGCGTATTGCGCGATTTGGAACCGATATTTTCCACAGAAAAGGTGTAGGACTCTGTAGGATCGAACACTGTGAGTTCCGCTTTTTCACCTTCTTTTATCTCCGGAACGGGCAGCCCGAAAATGCGACGCGGCGCCAGCGACAATTTTTCTACCAGCAGCGGCAGCGGCAGTTTTTTGTCGCCGAAGGTGCGGCACAAGGCGAAAACCGTTTCCAGCCCGATCATACCAAAATCAGCATAGGGGAATTCGAGGTTTTTCGCTTCTTCGTCCCACGGACTATGATTAGATACGATAAAATCGATGGTTCCGTCTGCCAGCCCTTCAATCAGGGCATCGGCGTCGGACTGCGCGCGCAGGGGCGGCAGCAGTTTCCAGTTGGAATCGAAATCGCGCAATTCGGCGTCGGTGAAAAACAGGTTGGCTACGGCCACGGAGCAGGTCACCTGCAAGCCGGCTTTTTTGGCAGCGCGGATCATGCCCACGCTCTTGGCGGTAGAAATCAGGTGGATGTGCAGGCGGCCTTCGGAATATTCCAGCAGGCTGAGGTCGCGCTGTACCATAATCTCTTCGGCCAGGGAAGGCAGTCCTTTAAGCCCCAGGGAAGTGCTCATGGTGCCTTCGTGCATTTGCCCGCCGGATGCGATGGTTTTGTGGTGGGGCTCGTTGAGTATCAGTCCGTTGAAAGCGCGGGTATACTGCATGGCGCGCAGCAGCAGCCCGGCATCCTGCACGGATTTTTTGCCATCGCTGAAGGCTACCGCGCCGGAGGCATGCATGTCGTATAATTCTGCCAGGTCTTTTCCGGCACATTCCAGCGACACTGCCCCGATCGGGTAAAAATGTACGCCCAGACCGGCTGTGGTGTTCCGGATATAGAGGATTTCCGATTTGGAATGGATGGCCGGCTGCGTATTGGGGAAGGGTGCAATGGCTGTGAATCCGCCTTTCGCGGCAGCGGCAGCCACCGTACGCAGGTCTTCGCGGTGCTCGAAACCGGGGTCGCCGGTTTGCACGCCCACATCGAACCAGCCCGGCGACACACACAGGTGCGGCGATGACCACACTTTCGTATTCTTTTCCGCTTCGATGTGGCTGGAAATGGACTCGATGCGGCCATTCCGGATCAGGATATCCTGCGGTTTCGACTCTCGGGAGCCGTCGACTATGTGGGCTTTTTGTAAAAGAATGTTCATCAATGATTTATGGATTTAGAGAGGCCGTTGCAGGATTTCAGGGTACGCTTAGTCATCCGATGACTTGGAGTCATCGGATGACTAAGCGTACCCTGAAATCCTGCAACGGCTTGCCAATTCATATCTTACTTTATTAAACGTCCAATTTATTCCAGATCAGTTTTACACCAGAAATTATTGCGCACCACCCAACCCGGCCGGCTGTGGTACAGGTTGAAACCATCCGCTTTCAGCAGCACTTCATCGAGGTAAAAGGTAGTATTGATACCTTTTTGAAGCAGGTACAATCGCGTCCGCGACTGGTCTTCCTGCACGGTAATCGGTATTTCAAACATGGCCCAGTCGCCCACGATCTCTTTCAGGTGAAAGCGCGCCTGAATGTCGACGAGTTGAATTTCCCGGCCGTCGGAAAGATTATTCTCCATCATTCTCAACGCATGCACCATGCCCATGTCCTGTTTTACGTCGATCCAGAAACCGAGCGTGTATTTCCCTTTGGGCAGCGGCGCATTCCAGAGCCAGGTAGTGTCGTGCATGTTGCCCGAAAAAGCGCCTTTACCCTGAAAAATATGTTCCGCGTTGTTCAGCGAATCGAAGGTTTGCACATAAAAAAAGCCCGGCGTGGTATCACTGCGGTACCGCCCGGCAGGGTAAATGCCGCGCGTTGCTTCCGCCTGCATGGCGCGGGAAAAATTCTTTGCTGCCGCCCGGATGCTATCGGGCGAAAGGGCAAGCAACCTGATTTTAGAACCTGTGTATACGGGTGTGGCTTTTCCGAGCAGAACGGGATATTTCAGCAGCATTTCGTCCCACAGTCGTTGCTCGGTGAACAACAGCAAGGGCCGGTTGTCGGGCAGATCGGCCAGAATTTGCGGCACCTCGCCGGGTGGCAGCGTGAGTTGAACCGATTTGAGCATTTGCCCGATAGAGCTTCGGCTCATGTTGACGCCCATGTCGGGGATGCCGTGCACGAAGCCGGTCAATTGCACTTTCCGGAACAAGGCAAAGTCCATATCGAGCCAGAGATTTTCGGACCCTACATGGTAATACGGCAGCGGTAAAATGGCCTGATAAGGTTTGTAGTCCACCTTTTCCAGCCATTTATCTTCAAATGTGGCCCGCTCAGGTGCATACATCGGGCTGTTTTCGATGGCCAGCGGCCGGCTTTTGTGAAAATACCAGGCTTCATAGCCCAGCATCGCCAATGGCAGCAGCGCGATGACCCAGCGAAACCACAGGTTGGTATTTCCCTTGAAGCCTTTAAAATGGATGCTCCAGTTCCAGAGCCAGTAAAAAGCCACCAGGTTGATAACGTAGTAAAATGCCCAGGTAAATCGGCCCATCCCGCGGAATTGTCGCAGCGGACCGAAATAATCGGAAATCCATTCCAGTCCGTGAATGGCATACGGGAACCCGCAGGCAAAAGCCAGCAGCGCCAGCGCAGCCGCCAGAATACCTTGCAGGTAACGTTTATGCACCCGGTGATAGGCCGCCAGTTCCCAGTCGTGCGGGAAAAGGCCCGGCGCCGGCGGCGTCTCTTTTACAAAAACGGCTTTAATACGGCGTGCGGCACGGCGGAACACGCCCGAGTAAATCAGCCACAACGTGAACGCAAAGGCTACCACACCCGCATAGGCCTGCGATTCGCTGTCGAGCCGGCGGATATGGGCCAAGTGGCCGTCGATCCACTTGTACATCGGGAAATTTTCATAAGGCAGAAAAACGCCCTCCCAGAAACCGATGTATCCCGTAAAACCGTACGGCGTGGCGGGCCGGTCGGGCCGGAAATCGGCCCAGTGCAGCCATACGTTCAGCAAGGCAAACGGGAGCAGGATCATCACCACCAAATGGCTCAAGCGCACCCGGATGTTGCGCAGCGAAGGGTCCGTCAGCAACTGGTAACCCGTGTACAACAGCAGGAACAGCGCCGACAATCCGAAATAGTAAAAATGGATTTGTGCAGCCAACCACAGCAGAATGCCGATCTGCAAACTCTGGTACCTGCGGCTATGACGCTCTTCGTACCGGCACAGCAGCAGCAGCAGCAAGGGGAACACCCATGTATGCGACAGGCCGAAATGCACGTCGAAACGGGCGCATTGCGGCGACAGGAACAAAACGCCCAACGATACCATGATGGCGTACCACACCGGAAAGTGCAGTTTTCGGAACAGCAGGTAAATAATGCCCGCTCCAAAAATGAGCGACAACACTTGCAGCATATTCAGCAGCCCCGTCGTTTCACCGGAAATATCATTCACGTGGCGGTTCCACCAGCGCAGGCCGGCACTGATAACCGGCTGATTGTCAGTAAATAGCACGTGTTCGCCGTACGGATAATCCATGCCGCTGTAATGCACGTAACCGGAATCGTGCTTCACGTGCCAGGCCGAGGTCATGTAGTTTTTATACGAATCTGTCGAATCGCGCAGCAACCACGCATTCGGGTTGTCGATCCAGCTGCTGTTGCGGATCCACAGAAAAACGGCCGCGATCATCATCACCAGCACCCAGCCCCAAAAAGTGTGGGCCCGCTTGGGCGAAGCCAGGCGTTGCAGGGTATGTTCGATGTATTCCAGGTGCTTCAAAAGTTAAGCGTTGCTATGTAGTTATTGGTTATTGGTATTTGTGTTGATAATCAGGCATTTACAGAGGGATTAAGCAAATATTCGTCTGATATGATCGGTATTCACCCACCCCGTCGCAGCAGCAGCCACAAAAAATTTCTCCCTTCCGTGGCCAGTATTTTCCAGCTCACCGCGCTAAAAACGACGCTTTCCCGCAATTCCACCTGTACCGGCGTGACCGGCACCTTGCCGTTGGCCAGCATGAGAAATTCCAGATCGAATAAAAAACGGTCGATGGTGGTTTTCAAAAAAACCGCTTTTCCCGCATTGTCAAATCCTTTCAGTCCGCACTGCGAATCGTCGATCGGCTGCCTCAAAATATTGCGCAGCATCCAGCGCAGAAACTGCGACAGCCATTTGCGCAGCAGCGGCACCCGTTCGTAATACGTGGTATCGCGGTTGCCGGCTGCAATGCCCCCGTGTTGTTTCAGTGTTTGCGCCACCCGTATCATACTGTCGATGGTGTAGGGGAAATCGGCGTCGGTAACCAGGTAAAAATCGGCTTCCGTGCTCGCCACACCCTGCCGCAGGGCGTAACCTTTGCCCCGGTTTTGCGCGTAATCCACCACACCCACCGTCGGCAGGAGTTCTTTTAAATACGCGAAATTGGCGGATTGGGTATGGGTAGAGGGACCGTCATTCACCACCACCAGTTTCAGTTCGTCGGCCCATCCGTTCAGCGCGCGGCTAAAATCCTGGTAATGTGCCGCCAACGCTTTTTCCCAACCCGGCGGCGGGTTGTAACAGGGAACAATGACGTGCAGGCGAACGGACATGGAGGGCAAGATCGTTAAAATCGGGGCAAAAGTAGAAAAAGATCAAGATGACGAAGATCAGTCTTGCCTTTTCGAGTCGGGAAAGATGGAATAAATACGTGCTGTCCTAACTTTGCGGGGCTTTACCTTTACCTGCACGTGACAGGATGGGACAACGGATGAAATGGATTTAAACGGATTTTTAAAAAAAAGTATGCTTGTAAAATCCGTTCTGATCCGGTTTTATCCGTTTCATCCGTTCTCCCATCCTGTCACGTACGAGTAAACGTAAACACACTCGTATTTCACCTAAATTCAGCAACAACCATATAATGGACTTCCGCATTGAAAAAGATACCATGGGCCAGGTACAGGTGCCGGCGCATGTTTACTGGGGCGCGCAAACGCAGCGCTCGATCGAGAATTTTAAAATTGCCCGCGACATCAACCGGATGCCTATCGAGATCATCCGCGCTTTCGCTTACCTGAAAAAAGCCGCCGCGATCACCAATATGGAAGCCGGCGTGCTGCCAAAAGAAAAATGCGACCTCATCGGTCAGGTGTGCGACGAGATCCTGACAGGATCACTCGACGACCAGTTTCCGCTCGTGGTGTGGCAAACCGGCTCCGGCACGCAAAGCAACATGAACGCCAACGAGGTAATCGCCTACCGCGCCCACGTGCTGCACGGCGGTGAACTGGCCGACGACCACAAGTTCATACACCCCAACGACGATGTGAACAAGTCGCAGTCGAGCAACGACACGTTCCCTACCGCCATGCACATTGCCGCGTACAAAATGCTCATCGAAACGACGATCCCGGGCATCGAAAAACTGCGCGATACGCTGCAAGCCAAGTCCGAAGCCTTCATGAACGTGGTTAAAATCGGCCGCACGCACTTCATGGATGCCACGCCGCTTACCCTCGGACAGGAATTCAGCGGCTACGTGGCCCAACTCAACCACGGCCTGCGCGCCATCCGAAATACGCTGACGCACCTGAGCGAACTCGCGCTCGGCGGCACAGCGGTCGGCACCGGCATCAACACACCGAAAGGGTACTCCGAAAACGTGGCGAAACACATCGCCAGCCTCACCGGCCTGCCATTCATCACGGCGCCCAACAAATTCGAATCACTCGCTGCCCACGATGGCATCGTGGAAGCCCACGGCGCCCTGAAAACCGTGGCCGTCAGCCTGATGAAAATTGCCAACGACGTGCGCATGCTGTCGTCGGGTCCGCGCTCGGGCATCGGCGAAATCCACATTCCCGACAACGAACCCGGCTCGTCCATCATGCCCGGCAAGGTGAACCCCACCCAGTGCGAAGCGCTCACCATGGTGGCTGCACAGGTGATGGGGAACGACGTGGCGATCAACATCGGCGGCTCCAACGGACATTTCGAACTGAATGTGTTCAAACCCGTGATGATCTACAATTTCCTGCATTCGGCGCGTCTCATCGGCGAAGCCTGCGTGTCGTTCAACGACAAATGCGCCGTCGGCATCGAACCGCTGGAAGACAACATTCGCAAACACGTACAGAATTCGCTGATGCTGGTGACGGCGCTCAACCCGAAAATCGGCTATTACAATGCGGCGGCCATTGCTCAAAATGCCCACAAAAAAGGCATCACCCTGAAAGAATCGGCGCTGGAATACGAGTTGAAAGACCTGGATTTCAAACATATGACGGCGGAACAGTTCGATGAATGGGTGCGGCCGGAAAATATGGTCGGAAGATAGACAGAAGTGAGAGGTGAGAGTGTGAGAGGTGAGAGACCGTAGAGTACACCGCTTCGATTTAAGGGCTTTATTTGACTTTGTGCTTGTGGAAGCCTGAAATACGGATTGGAGGGGTTTTTGCAGACTATGATTTTAATGTGATTGATATGATGGCCATGATTGAACGGATCTTAATCATGGCCATCATATCAATCACATTAAAATCATAGTCAAAATCATAGTCAAAGAAGTGGCCGTCAGGCCACAAAAAATCCGTTTTAATCCGCTAAATCCCCATCCTTCCCCGTGAGGCGAAGCCGAACAAATCAAGACCGATCTAGTCATGAAAGAACCCAAAATACAACTCTCCCGCTACCAGCGATTTATCGAACTCATCATGCATGCGTTCATTGTGGTGGTATTGCTGGGCATATTTTTAAAAGTGCTGGTTATCTGATCCATGTCGCAGATCAACTACGGCGAACTGTTCAACCGCAGGCGCTCCTGGCTGGAGCAGGCGAAGGATTGGCTGGGTGAGCGACTCTTGCTTCAGAAACTCAACAATCCGTTCGGCATGGCCCTGCTGCTGCTGGCAACCCTGCCGGTGGCTTATGTTTTGTCCGTCCTCGACCTGAAAATCAGCATGGTGCTGTTTCTGGCGCTGGTGGGTCTTCCGCTTATCATTTTCAGTTTGTTCAACATCGCTTTCGCCCTGGCGCTCATGCTGGTCATTGCGGTGATGGTACCTTTTGCAGCCAAATTCACCACCGCGCCCATCGGCACCCTGCTCGATTTATTGATTCTGGTGAGCGCTGTGGGCATTCTGCTGCGGCAACTCAAGGAGCGCGACTGGACTTTTGCCAAATTCCCGCTGAGTTACATCATCCTGATCTGGCTGTACTACAACATCATTCAGGTGCTCAATCCGGGCGCCGAATCCAAAATGGCCTGGCTATACACCGTGCGCAGCGTAGCCATTCAGCAAATCGTATTTTTTATCGGCGCCTACGCGTTCCGCGATAACCGGCGCGGGGTCATGCTGGTACTGAAACTCATCATCGGTATCTGTTTCGCTTCGGCGCTATACGGCCTGAAACAGCAATTCGTTGGTTTCAGCGCTGCCGAAACGGGTTGGATCATGGCCGACAAGGAGCGTTTCGAACTGTATTACCAATGGGGCATGATGCGTATTCCGTCGTTTTGCTTCGACCCGACGACTTTCGGAATTCTGATGGCCTGCTTCAGCATTTTCTGCATTGCGCTCATGATCGGGCCCGGGAGTATCCGGCGAAAAGGGTTGCTGGCGCTGATGGCGGGTTGTTCATTGTGGGTGATGGCTTATACCGGAACCCGCACGGCATTTGCCCTGGTACCCATCGGGGCCATCTTTTTCTGCGGACTGATTTTAAGCAAACGGGTGTTGCTCATCGGCGGCATTTTTGCGGTGCTGGGTGCAGGCTTTGTGCTGAAATCGTCGTCGAGCGGCGTTATTTACCGCATACAATCGGCCTTCAAACCTTCGCAGGACGACTCGATGAACCTGCGCCTGGCCAACCAGAAAAAAATCCAGCCTTTTATTCAAAGCCACCCGATAGGCGGCGGGCTGGGTAGTTGCGGGGTGTGGGGCAAACGTTTTAACCCCGATTCGGAACTGTCGAAATTTCCGCACGACTCCAGTTTCGTACGTATGGCTGTGGAACTGGGCTGGATCGGCCTGATTCTGTATACCTTGCTGCATTATTTTGTGCTGCACACGGGTATCTATTATTTTGTGCGATGTACCGATCCTTTTATCAAATCGATTTATGCCGGCATCACGACCTGGTGTTTTATGCTGACGGTGGCTTGTTATGCCCAGGAAGCCATTTTGCAGTTGCCGATGAACGTGATTTACAACGTGTTTCTGGCCCTGCTGGTGACGCTGAAAAACTATGATCCGGCGTTCAGGCAAACTGAAAACACCTGATTTTATTCAAACACTTTCCCATGCTCCGATTATTTACCCTTTTGTGCATTTTTTCCACCTTGCAGGCCGCCGCGCAGCAAACGGATTTCGATTTGATCGTGCAGCCGGTAGACACCAAGGCCCGCGATTTTTCGGAATACCTCGTTCAACTCGCCTGGATGAACGGCCCCGACGGCATCATTGCCATTGAAGAGGTGAAAAATGCGGAAAGTGCCATTAAAAACACCAAAAAGGAGTGGATGCGCGACATCCAGGCCACTTTCAACCTGAATGAAGCGAACGTACGGGCTCCCGACACGTCGAGTAACGTGTTTTTCCCGCGCTACAACCTGGGACTCAATCTCAACCTCTACAATATTCTCAGCCAAAAGGAAAAGAACCAGATTGGCAAACGCGACATCGAAATCGCCGAGCAGAAAGTGAACAAGCGCAAACTGGAAATCCGCGCCGAAACCCTTTCCCGCTACGCCAACTATAAACTCGCCCACGAAATCCTCAAAGCGCGCACGCTGGTGGAACAGGACATGAACTCTACCTACATCCTGGTGCAGCAACTGTACAAAAACGACGAAAAAACGCTCGAAGATTATACCACCGCCTCGGCCGCCTATTTCGCCGCGTCGGAAGCCCGCATCCGGGC
>JAKQJD010000058.1 GCA_029561355.1 Bacteroidota bacterium
ATTGAATATCAGCCGTTTATGGAAAGAAAAGAGGTGTATTGTATTCATCCTTATCTTTTGAAAGAATGGCGAAACCGCTGGTATGTATTCTGTCGGGAAGGCCTGCGGTCATCGAAGCAACAAGCGGAGGCATCAAAGGCAGGCTTGGAAAGGACCGGTTTTATTCAGCGAAAAGACCATTTGTGGAATTTTCCGCTGGATCGTATCCTGTCTGTCGGGCCCGTCGCGGGAGCACATTACATACCGAATGACTTGTTCGATCCGGCTACCTGGTTCGACGATATTGTGGGCGTAACGAAGCCGGAGGATTCCGAACCCGTCGATATCAAAATAGAAGTGGACACCGTCGCTTCCTTTTATGTGGAAACGAAACCTTTTCACCGGTCGCAGGAGCTCATTTGCCGCGACGATTCAAGGGCTGTTTTTTCCCTGAAACTAATACCCAATCATGAAATAATGAATGACTTGCTGTCATACGGCAAACATATACGCGTCCTTTCGCCGGACTCCTTTTGCCAGATGCTGGCAGATCGAAAAGGCTGACAATGAAATGATTATGTGATAGAATAAATTAGAAAAAACCAATTTTACCAATGAATCCCGTCCTACACTCCAACCGTAAAGCCCCGCCCTATCCCGCTACGCAAAAAGATAATATTCTGATCGTACAAAGCGCGATAAAGCCTTGGCAGGGTTATCCTCAATTCCTGCAAGCGTTTTGCAGCCTGCATTTTGCTTCTTCCGAAAAGGAAGCCATGGATACCCTGCGCAACGTGGCAGACATTCGCCTGGTCATTTCCGATTTGAATACCCTGACGGCAGATAATTACCGGCTGCTGGAATACCTGAAATTGAATGGCGCATTCCAGGGTATACCGGTGATCAATATTGCGCCGGTTGATGAAAATACAGAGCGATTCACCGCATTTTGTTTTAACATATCCGATTTTTTTCTTCAGGAACTCAAGGAAGATCAGTTCTCTACTTTTGTAAAAGCAATACTGGAAAGTGAAAAACCCGAACAAAGGGACCACGAAGGTGTCCGCACCGCCTATTCATCGGGCAAGCTGCTGGCGCCGGAAGAAGTCAGGTGGATGGATGATCTGCAGGGGCTGGTGTCGCTCCATGTTTCCGACCCTTCTTATGACACTACCAAGCTGGCTTACGACCTGCATTACAGCCGGAGTACGCTGGCGCGCAAAATTCAATACCTCTTCGGGGTCAATCCCGGAGAATACATCACACAAATAAGGATGAAAAAAGCCATGCATTATTTGCAAAACCGGCAATACGTGTCCATCGCACAGGTGGCATCTGCCGTAGGGTTCAAACATGCGGGTTCTTTTTCGCGCTGTTTTCATAACCATTTCGGAGTGCCGCCTTCTGACATGCTCAGATAAAACGTACCGATGGTTTAATTTTCAGGGTCTGCTTCTTGTGCACTTTAAAGGGTGTGCTTTCGGCATGTTTTTACCCTCGTTTTCCCTCCCGAATTTGAATATTAGAGCTAAGAGATTGAACAAACCAGCTATAAAATGTAGCGGACTTTTGTCCTTACATCCCATGGTCGCTCTTTAATCATATCCCATTTATTATTTATGGCTAACCCCAATTGGTCTTTCCCGGTGCTCCGGGAGAGGGCTTGACACCTGTATACCTATCCAACTCAATAGTATTTTTTTCTCAAAATAAACTCTAAGATGAAATCAACCATTACCCGGCCAATTTCGCCTTTCGATCAGGCTTTAGTCGATCCGGTTGCGAAATGCACGTTCACCACATTATTCAGATCAGGACCTGGTACCAGTTCCGCCGGCACACGGAAAATCTTTTCATTTCTGGTGCTATCTCTGGTGTTTTCCCTAACTGCTTTTGCACAAAACCCCCGGATATATGAATCGTCCGGCACATTTACCATACCTCCCGGCGTGACCACCATCACCGTAGAATGCTGGGGCGGCGGCGGCGCAGGCGGCGGCGCTACGGGCGTCAACTCCGGCGGCGGCGGCGGCGCAGGCGGCGCTTATGCCAAAAAAGTAATAGCAGTTATGCCCGGTGATATGCACACTGTTTCAGTTGCGGGTATTGTATCGGGTACTACCGGCGCTGGCAGTAACGGCGCGCCCTCCTGGTTCAGCAGCACAACTACCGTCTTTGCTGATGGCGGCGCTGGTGGCGCATTGTCGGCAGTCAACGGATTCAGCGCTCCCGGCGCGACCGCATCTTTGGGCGCTAGCACCGGTGATTTGGGGTTTGTATTCAAAGGCGGCAACGGCGGCACGGGCATCGGTGGCGCAAGCGCCGGCGGCGGCGGTACGGGAGCAAGTACCTTTAGCGATGGCATTGACGGCGGGGTGACCACCGGCGGCAGCGGCGGCGATGGCGGCAGCGGCGGCGACGGTGGAAGTACCGGCGCATCCGGAAGCATCGGCCTGCCTGGTGACGTGGCCGGCGGTGGTGGCGGCGGCGGTCGGGCCGCTGCTAATGGCACGGACAGAAAAGGCGGCGACGGTGGTCCGGGTATTATTGTCATTTCCTGGGTCTGTCCGGCAGCATCCATTTCCTACAGCGGTGCGCCATTCTGTACCAACGATTTGAACGGAATGGTAACACTTATTGGTCAGGGAGAAGGCACCTATTCTGCTCCCGGTGGCTTGAGTATTAACACAAGTACCGGCGAGATAAACCCGGGCGCCAGCACACCGGGCGCTTATACCGTTACTTATACGTATTCCGGAGGTTGCGAAACCACTACCAATGTTGTCGTAAATGCTGCGCCTACATGCTCCATCACAGGAAATAACGGCCCGGTATGCCCAAATGCTTCCTTTAGTTATACAGCACCTGCCGGTATGACCGGTTATGCCTGGACGATCGCAGGAAACGGCACCATTACATCAGGTGCGGGTGCTCAAACGGTGACGGTGGGTACAGGAGCAAATTGTAATGCGTCGTTTACACTTACGCTGGTGATAACGAATGCCAACGGGTGTACTTCGACTTGCCAGAAAGAAGTAAATGTCGTGGATAATACCGGGCCGATCGGCGCGCCTCCTGCCGGTACCACCGGGACTAATGCCTGCTATGTGGATGCTTTGACGCCACCAGCGGGCACTCCTGCTTTCGATGCAGTTGCTGCGGCGGCAGGATATACAGACAACTGCGGCGGCGTGGTGACGGCGAACCTGACCGGCACTTCCGTGGCCGGAAACAACTGTTCATGGACGGTTACATATACTTTTTCGGTGTCGGATGCCTGCGGAAACAGCCTTCCGGGCCAGACCATCCAGCACAGCGGCAGCGATCAAACCGCCCCTACAGGCGCGGCCCCTGCCGGTACTACCGGTACCAATGCCTGCTATGTGGATGCTGTGACGCCACCAACGGGCACACCTGCTTTCGATGCAGTTGCTGCGGCGGCAGGGTACACAGACAACTGTGGTGGGGTAGTGACGGCAAACCTGACGGGCACTTCCGTGACAGGAAACAACTGTTCCTGGACTGTTACATATACTTTTTCGGTGTCGGATGCCTGCGGAAACAGTCTTCCAGGCCAGACCATTCAGCACAGCGGCAGCGATCAAACCGCCCCTACAGGCGCGGCACCTGCCGGTACCACTGGTGTTAATGCCTGCTATGTGGATGCTTTTACGGCTCCAACGGGTACCCCTGCTTTCAATGCAGTTACTGCTGCGGCAGGGTATACAGACAACTGCGGCGGGGTAGTTACCGCAAACCTGACTAGCACTTCCGTGTCAGGAAACAACTGTTCGTGGACCGTTACATATACTTTTTCAGTGTCGGATGCCTGCGGAAACAGCCTTCCGGGCCAGACCATCCAGCACAGCGGCAGCGATCAAACCGCCCCTACAGGCTCCGCTCCTGCCGGCACCACTGGTGTTAATGCCTGTTATGTAGATGCTTTGACACCCCCAACGGGTACCCCTGCTTTCGATGCAGTTGCGGCGGCGGCAGGATATACAGACAACTGTGGCGGGGTAGTGACGGCCAGCCTGACTAGCACTTCTGTGACGGGAAACAACTGTTCGTGGACCGTTTCATATACTTTTTCGGTGTCGGATGACTGCGGAAATACCCTTCCGGGCCAGACCATCCTGCACAGCGGCAGCGATCAGACAATCCCCATTATTTCCCTCACCGGTCTCTCCTCCGTCAGCCTTTGTCAAAACAGCAGCTATATCGACGCAGGCGCTACCGCTTCGGACAACTGTTCCGGCATTCTAACCGGTTCTATTAATACGAACAATCCGGTCAATACGGCTTCCCCCGGCACTTACTTCGTAACCTACAATGTGAGCGATGCTTGTGGAAACCCGGCAGTACAGGTTACGCGTACTGTGATCGTACATCCATTACCGGTGGTAGCGCCTATACAGGGTTCCAATTTCGTTTACGTCATCAGCACAACGCAACTGACCGACGCCACTCCGGCGCCGTTGAATGGAAGCGCCGTTTGGTCGAGCAGCCTTCCGGGTGTCGCCACGATCAACCAAAGTGGTTTGGTAACAGGCATTTCCATGGGAACCACGGTCATCAGTTACACGATAACGGATGCCAACGGTTGCGTAAATGCAGCCACATTTACCGTTAACGTCAGTATTCCGGTCATCAACATCGGCGTATACAACCACGTGGATGCCGCACCTGTTGGAAACAAGTTGCAAATCAGGCTGAAACCCGTGTTTCAAGTGATCAATGGGCAATACAGCAACGGTGTATTCACCTTGCGTACTGCTACTGCCAACGGGGTTGCCGGCCTTTCGATATACGGTAGCAATCCATATGCATACAGTTTGATCAGTACGCAACTGAACAATGGCGGTTTCGATTATTACGTATTCAATTTCGACAATGAGAATACGGTCAACTGGCCGGCCATGACGGATGTGCCAATTTTGAACCTCGTTTACAATTGTGTGGGCAATGCCACCTTTGAAATCGTTCAGAATTATACCTATTCCGGTATGACGTTCGTAGATGGGAATTTCTATCAGGAACTGAATGCCGGTCCGTCTCAAAACCAGATTTTCCCGGCAACGGCTACTTCTCCGGCAGCCGTCACGCCAGTGGCGACACTGACACATCAGACCTGTAATGCTTTGGGCTCGATCGACCTCAACGTGACCGGGGGAGCGCCTGCTTATACGTACGACTGGAGCGACGACGGCCCGGATGCGCCCGATGACGATAATCAGGACCTGAATAACCTGTTGGCAGGTGTTTATACGGTAACGGTAACCGATGCGAACGGATGTGTGGCTTCCAGTGCCTCCACAATTCTGTACCTGCCGGTGACGAATACTTCCGACAATCCGGACACCTATTACGCCACCATCCAGGCCGCCATTAATGCCGCAGATCCCAATGAAAATATTGAAATCTGTGCAGGTACGTACAATGAAGCAGTAACGGTGAATAAAGTGGGTCTGACCCTCAATGGTGAAGGCGTCACGATGACTTTTATCGACCATACCGGCACTTCTCCTTCCAGTAACGCCGGCTTGCACGTAATTGCAAACGGTGTAACGGTGACAAACCTGACCATCACCGGCAATCCGCTGGCCAGCGTGCCGCGTTATGGCCTGAAAGTAGGTACCAATAGCAATACGACCGACAACGTGGTGCTGCAAAACCTGAAAGTCCATAACAGTTACCGGACCGGCTTCGACATCGCACGAGGCAAAAACCTGACGATGACCGGCATTACAGCCGTTAACAACGGCGGCGCGGGTATTTTCATGACGAATACGGAAGGAGCACTGCTCACCAACATTACGACCTCCAACAACCCATGGACGGGCGTTTCCGTATCCACCCGCAACGACTGGAGCGGTACTTCTACCGGCGTAGTATTTGCCGGAACCAACTCGTTCGGAGAATCATCCGGCAAAAACGGCGGCCTGCAACTGGAAATGACGGCTACAAAAATGATCAGTTGGAGCAATGACCCGCTGGATAATAAAAACGTAACCATTTTACCGGCCGATTTCAGTTTCGCACTGAGCGGGCCGTCGGATGATCCACTGTATGCGCCATACGTACGTTTTTACCCGAGCCTCGCACTGGCACATACTGCCGCAGACGGCGTCGGGGGCAACCAGCCCGATCATATCAACCCTGTAGACAGGTATATCCGCGACGCCGACAATTCGATGGGCGAACCGGGCACGAATTTCTACGTGTACGACAATGCTGATAATACCATGTCCATCCAGGCAGCGGTGAATGCAGCAGTGGCCGGAAACCAGATCAATGTGTTTGCGGGTACCTTCAATGAAGATGTAAACGTAAATAAACAAGTCACGCTTCTCGGCGCCGGCATGACGCAGACGACTGTCAGCGGTCCGATCGGCGGCAGCGGTGGCGCCACTTTCCAGGCTGCGGCAAATGGCGTGGTAATCGACGGTTTCAAAATTACCCGTGCAGGCAACAATACGACCGACTGGAATAATGCAGGCCTTAACTCGATAGGCGTCGCCGTGCAGAGCCAGGGCAATTCGGTGGAAGTGCGAAATTGTCATTTGGAAGGCAACCGGACCGGTATAGACATCAACAACAGCAACGGCAACAACATCCACCACAACCTGATCGACAACAACCGGACGGGTATGCTTTTCCGCAACCAAACGGACAACACCACGGTAGTCAACAACTTTATTACTAATAACTGGACGGCAGGCGTGTTGTTCATCGACGCCAGCGGCGGCACCAATAGTCCCGTACAAACCGCTGCCAATAGTTCTTTCAACAACAACGATATCAGCGGCAACTGGTACGGACAAATCGTCGACCGCCAAAGCGGCGGTTCCCTGCCTGCACCTGGTACGAACCTGAAAAATTTCGAATGTAACTGGTATGGAGTCGAAGCACCGGCCGTATCGACCGCCAACAGCGCCGAACCCGGCTATGCAGCACTGATACCGGTTGTTTACGGCGGCAGCGCCGTGGCTCCCGGTGGACAACCTGATATTCTCGGACCTGCTTCCGCCAACTTCGATTACGTATCGTGGCTGGTAGACGGC
>JAKQJD010000593.1 GCA_029561355.1 Bacteroidota bacterium
GTGAGAGCCGACTTCGATTACACCGCTTCGCTTCAGTCATTCGGATTGAAGAGCGAAGCGGTGTAATCGAAGTCGGCTCTCACCCTCTCACTTCTCTCACCTCTCTCACTTCTCTGAGAATTGTCTTTATTTTGCCCCCAAAAATCCACCCATGTCATCCATTCTTCAGAAATATGCCCGCCTGCTTGTACAATATTGTTTAGAGGTAAAAGAGGGCGATAAGTTATTCATTTCCACCAGTTTACTCGCTGAACCACTGTTGCGCGAAGTATATCGGGAAGCCTATGCTGCCGGTGCCGCTTTGGTAGAGTGCGACCTGGCTTTCCGGGAACGCGAACGGATTTTTACCCAAAATGCGAACGAACAGGCGTTCAAAACCTTGCCGGTGCTGAGTACTATTGCCATGGAAACGTTCGACTGCTACCTGCACATCCGGGCGCCGTTCAACCTGCGAGAATTCAGTGGCGCTACTCCCGAACAGGCCAAATGGCGCAACGAAACCATGGCGCCTATCAATAAAATTTACTTCGAACGTACCGGCGACCGGCGCCTGCGCCGCAACCTGTGCCAGTATCCTACAGACGCATCGGCACAGGAAGCGGGTATGAGTCTGAGCGAATACGAGCAATTCGTATTCGGCGCCTGCAAACTTTTCCACGAAGATCCGGAAGCAGCCTGGCTGAATGTGCGCGCCAGCCAGCAGCGTATCGTCGACCACCTGAATACTTGCAGTTCGGTGCGCTATCTCTCCAACGGAACCGATATCACGTTCGGTACCAAAGGCCGCATCTGGATGAATTCCGACGGACAAACCAATATGCCTTCCGGTGAAGTGTACACCAGCCCGGTGGAAGACAGTGTGAATGGAACGATCCATTTTTCCCTGCCCTGTATCTATCAGGGTGCGGAAGTGGAAGGTGTGACGCTTTGGGTGCGCGACGGCTACATTGAAAAATGGGATGCGTTCCGGGGCAAGGATTTTCTTGATCAGGTATTTGCCATGCCCGGTACTCGACGTTTCGGTGAAGCCGCCATCGGTACCAATTACGACATTCAGCGGATGACTAAAAATATTCTGTTCGACGAAAAAATCGGCGGCACCATCCACATGGCTATCGGACAGAGTTATCTACAAACGGGCGGTAAAAACGAATCGCCGGTGCACTGGGACATGATTACCGATATGACCCAGGGCGGCGAGATCTGGGCCGACGGGGAGAAGATTTACCAGAACGGGAAGTTTATTATTTGAGGGATTATGGGGTTTATGGGGTTTATGGGTTTATAGGTTTATAGGTTTATAGGTTTATGGGTTTATGGGTTTATGGGTTTATAAGGTTGATGAGGTTTATATTGGGCCGCTCGATAAAGGGAAAATGCCGCCATCTTTGCAGATGCTATTATAAACCTCATCAACCTATAAACCCATAAACCTAATAAACCCTCATCAACATCAGAAATAACATGAATCACCTCCTTCGCTTTGCCCTTATCCTGCTGACATTCAATAGTTTGCAGGCGCAGTCGCTCCTGTCTCCCGGCGGCGCACTCCGCATTCAAATACAAACATCTCCAGCACTTTCCTGGCAATTGTTCCTGCGCGACGAGCCGCTCACCCAGCCGGCGCCGCTGAGCCTTACCGTGGAAGGAATGGAAGTGCTGGGCAATAATCCGGTGGTGTTGAAATCGGAAACTCAAAGCATACAGCGCAATGCACGGCCTGACGTGCGGCAGAAAAGCGCCACGATACCGGAGTCGTTCAACGAACTCACCCTCACTTTTAAAGGAGATTGGGGTGTCGTTTTTCGCGCCTATGACGAAGGTATTGCTTATCGTTTTTTTACCACGTTTCAGAAAGAGCAGGTGTTCGTGACCGAGGAAGTGTGCGCGTTCCGACCTGCCGGGTGCAAATCCTATTATTTTCCGGAAGAAGAAGGTTTTTACTCGCACAACGAACGTGTTTTTCAACCCACTGCGCCGACCGATCTGGATGAAACGAAACTGGCCAGCCTGCCTTTGCTGGCTGTCATGGAAAACGACGTCAAAATTCTTGTTACGGAAACCGACCTGCAGGATTATCCGGGCCTGTGGATGCGCGGCGCCGTTGAAAAAAACGGCAACCTGAACGGTGTGCTGCCCTATTTCCCGAAAACAACCGTGCGCACCAGCAACCGCGACATTCAACCCGTCGACCGCGATTATTACCTCGCCAAAACGAAAGGCACGCGTAGTTACCCCTGGCGTCTGTTTCTGGTGGCCGAAAAAGACGTGCAACTGCTCAATAACCAGATGTCCTGGCTGCTCGCCGAACCCAGCCGGCTCAACAATACGGCCTGGATCAAACCCGGCAAAGTGTCGTGGGACTGGTGGAATGCCCTCAACCTGCAAGGCGTCGATTTTCGTACCGGCGTGAACACCGAAACCTATAAGTATTTTGTGGATTTTGCCGCCGAAAACGGGCTGGAATACGTCATTCTGGACGAAGGCTGGTCGGACACCGGCAACCTCCTGCTCAACGGTGCGGTAGACATGGACGCGCTGGCCGCTTATGCCAAATCAAAAAAAGTGGGCCTTATTCTCTGGACCACCTGGGTGGCCATCGACCTCGGTTTCTATCAGATCCTGCCGTACCTGAAAAAATGGGACATCAAAGGCCTGAAAATCGACTTCATGCAGCGCGACGACCAGGAAATGGTGCAATTCTACTGGCGTATGGCCGAACAGTGTGCCCGGCATGGCCTGCTGGTCGACTACCATGGCGCTCACAAACCCGCAGGTTTGCAGCGCACCTGGCCGAATGTGATCAGTTTTGAAGGTGTTTTCGGTCTCGAAAACTGTAAATGGGATACGCGCAAACGCATCGACCCGGAACATGACGTGACGATTCCTTTCACCCGTCAGGTAGCGGGACCGATGGATTACACGCCCGGTGCCATGCTGAATTATCAGAAAAACGACTGGTCGCCTTCGTTCAATCGCCCTGCTTCGATGGGCACCCGCTGCCACGAACTGGCCAAATACATTGTGTTCGAAAGTCCGCTGCAAATGCTTTCGGACAGTCCGACCAATTACCGGAAAGAGCCGGAATGTTTGCAGTTTCTCTCCAAAGTGCCATCCGTTTGGGATAAAACCGTACCCGTTGCAGGTCAGATCGGCGACTACGTTATCATGGCCCGCCAGGCCGCCAACGGACTCTGGTACCTGGGCGCTATGGGCGACTGGACGGGCTGGAACCTGAAAATCGATTCGAAGTTTCTGCCTGCCGGCGAATATGAAATGGAGGTGTTCGAAGACGGCCTGAATGCCGACCGCAATGCACAGGATTACAAACGCTCGGTCAGACGTATTAAAAGTGGCAATGTCCTGGAATTGGGACTGGCCAAGGGCGGGGGATATGTGGCGGTGTTCAGGAGGTTGTAGTTGGTTATTGGTTATTGGTTATTGGTTATCAGTTATTAGTTATTAGGGGTGTTTCAGGCATGGGATAGTGGATAGGGGAAGTGTTGTTTTCCCTATCCACTATCTTTCCCAGCGTACCAATTGACGGCCGCGGCAACTCACTTTATCATGTATAAAGACACATTCGGTGTTTATTAGGGAAAGCATTGTTTCCCCTACCCACTATCCTTTGCCTGAAACACCCCTAATAACCAATAACCAATAACCAATAACTAATAACCAACAACAAAACAGGGCACAACCCTTCTCGGCTGCGCCCCGTCATTAAACTACAAACGCTTCTTATTCAATG
>JAKQJD010000139.1 GCA_029561355.1 Bacteroidota bacterium
CGGAAATTGTGGCTGCTGTCGCGGCTGTTCATGACGTGAAAATTGACGCGCAGCAAGCGCACCGGCATGTACTCCGGATGCGCGGCATCGGGCAGGTAACTCCGCCAGTCGCCGCAGTTCATTTTTTGCGCGGTCGCTACAGGCTGCGCAACAAGCAACAGGCTATTGAAACTAACCAACAGCAAGACAATCGTTTTTAAAACGGAGTACACACTCATTTAAACTTTGGCATCCCCGTACGCTTCTCTCCACGCCAGCACGCCGCCAAGGGTGTTGCGCACATTAGAGAAACCCATCGATTCCAGCAACATTTTCGCCTGATTGGAGCGGGCGCCGGAACGGCAATGCACCACAATTTCTTCGTCTTTATGTTCGGAAAGATCATCGATATGCTGGCCGATGGTACCCAGCGGGATCAGTTGCGCGCCAAGGTTGAATTCTTCGTATTCGTATGGTTCGCGCACGTCGATGAAGATAAATTTTTCGCCCGATTCAAGTTTTTGGCGAAGTTCCTGTACAGTGATATCCATGGTGAGTGTGAATTGTGAGTGGTGAATGGTGAGCAGTCGTTACAAGTGCGAGGTCGTCAGTGCGAAGTGCGAAGTCCGCATTATCGAGCGGTAAAACATCTTCGCACTTCGCACTGAGGACTTCGCACTTGCTTTTACTGGCAGTCCTTCGGTTTTTCCTGGGTCAAATACAAATCCACCTGTTCGCCCTTGCGCATGATGCCATTGGGGTCGAATTTGGGAGTCTGCCGCCACACGTAGGCGCTTTCCTCATCGGTCACCGTTGCGTCTTTAAACGTGGTGCCCACGCTGAGTCCGCTGGCCTGGATCAGGAAACGGGCGGCGTCGAGTGTTTGACATACGCAGTCGGGAATATTAACAGTAGTCGTAACTTCTTCACTGACAACGAAATCGACCGTTGCGCCCATTTCCAGCGAATAACCATACCTGATTTTCTGAGTAATCGTATCGCCACGGTAAATTACCGCCACGATGGTATTCGGTTCCAGTTTCGGGTCGGCTGCGCGGGCCACAATACGCGGTTTGAGGCCCAGGCGGCTGAGTTTGCGGCTGTAAATTTCGTAGTCGTCGCTGTTGGCCATGTCGGGCATTTTGATAATGTCCGGGTTGTTTTTGGCCACGGTGAAATAAATCGTCCGGCCTTCTTTTACGCGGCTTTCCGCTTTCGGGTCCTGCGCGATGATTTCTCCGGGCGGTTTGCCGGGCACGTAAATGGAGTCGCTCACCGCTACGCCGAAATCGCGGGCGCGGGCCTTGCGGGCGGCCTCCCGGAAACCCATGCCCACATAACTGGGCACCTGCACACTTTCGCCGTGGTTGGTGTAGCATTTCAGCCACCAGAATGTAAACAGCAGAATGATCGTCACCAGCCCCAGCATGCTCAGGCAATTGCGAATCACGAAGGGCGCTGTAAAAAAAGCATATAATTCAACGCCAAAGCGTCGGAGTCTTTGCCACATGGTTAATTGTCGTTCGTCGAGGGTGAGGTTTTAATTGTTTGTCCCCGCAAAGATAGTCGTACTGCATTACATCAAAGAATGTCGGCCTGCCGGAATCAAAAAGTAAAAATACGGGGTAAATCGTGCAAAGGCTTCCGTTTCTTTGCAGCGGCTAACCGGAGGCCGGGAGTGTCTCACCTCTCACCTCTCACCTCTCACCTCTCACTTCTGTTTTGGCATGTACGAAAATCCGCGCCTCCTCCTCGACTCCTCCAATCCGCCCGAGCCGGGCCACATTACCTGGCGTTCGCCCAGCAACATTGCGCTGATCAAATACTGGGGAAAATACGGTGTGCAAATGCCCCGAAACCCGTCGATCAGCCTCACCCTGGCAGCCTCCTGCACGGATACGATGCTGGAATACGAATTTCTGGAAGCGGCAGACGATGGCGAGATCGACCTGAGTTTTTACTTTCATGGAGAGGAAAACGAGGCGTTTAAAACCAAAACGCTGGCTTTTCTGGAAAGCCTGTTGCCGGTATTCCCGTTTTTAAAACAACTCAAACTCACCATACAAACCGGCAATTCCTTCCCGCATTCGGCCGGTATCGCTTCCTCGGCTTCCGGCATGTCGGCGCTGGCGTTGTGCCTTTGTTCGCTGGAAGACGCCCTGTTCGGCACCTTGAAAGATCCGGCAGACTACGACCGCAAAGCTTCCTATATCGCCCGGCTGGGTAGCGGCTCTGCCTGCCGCTCCATTTTTTCGTATGCTGCGGTGTGGGGAGAAACGCCGGCGGTCCCGGGTTCTTCCAATGAATTTGCGGTGCCGTTCGGTGATGAACTACACGAAATTTTCAAAAATTTTCACGACGACATCCTCATCGTCAGCCAGGAAGAAAAAGCCGTCAGCAGCCGCGACGGACATGCATTGATGGATGGCAATCCGTACGCAGAAGCGCGTTACGCGCAGGCACGCCAGCGTTTCGACGTTTTGCTGGAAGCACTGCGCAGCGGCGACCTCGCAACATTCGGCAAAATTGTCGAGGACGAAGCCATGACCCTGCACGCCCTCATGATGTGCAGCAATCCTTCCTACACGTTGCTGCGCCCCAACACGCTCTCCATCATCGAAAAAGTTCGCGATTACCGCACTACAACCGGCCATCCTGTGTATTTCACCCTCGATGCCGGCCCGAACGTACACCTGCTGTACCCCGGTGACATCATTCATGAAGTGCGCGCTTTTATTGAAGACGAACTCAAGGAATACTGCGAAGATGGATATATACAGCAGGACTGGGTGGGAGAAGGCCCGGAGGAAATCTGAAACGCGGATTGCACGGATGTAAAGCGGATCACGCGGATTTGATTTGTGGTAAGCAATAGATGCTTGTTTACCACAAATCAAATCCGCGTGATCCGTAAAAAAATCCGCGCAAAATCTGCGTTGCAATTCAGTGAAATTCCGGGTACCTTTGCAACGTTTTTCATCGGCACTTGTTTTTGCTGTATAATGTCCGCACAAGTAAAAAAATCGTTCGCCTGGACCTGGATGGTCGCCCTGCTCATCGCTACGATGGGTGTGAGCGTGCATCAGATGTACTGCTATTGTGCGGGCATAGGTTCGGTGTCGTTGTTTGCCATGCAGGACAAGTGCGAAGGAGACCGACAAACGGAAGCCGCCAAGCCTTCGTGTTGCACGAAAAAAATGGCCGCCAAACCTTCCTGTTGTGAAAAAGGCGCCCAGGGCTCCAAAAAAGGCAAACACGGTTGCACGAAAAAATCCACCCGGGTTTTTCAACTGAAAACGGAATTTACACTAACGGAAAAAGCGGCCGAAAAAACGTTTCATCTCCCGCTCGATCTGCCGGTAATTCCCAATTTTCAATGGCTTCCTGAAAATGGCCTGATAGCCACGAATTCAGGTATCGAAGCCTTCCCCAACCCTCCCCCACCCCTTTCCGGGCGCATGATTTGTGTGCGCCACGGTATTGCACGTTGCTAGATCGTCACAGTTGGTAGCACAGTCTTCAGGCTGTCGGGACCAGGGACATTCATGTCCCTGATTGTACTTTTTTCGGCCCTGAAGGGCCTCTTCCCGACGGCTTAAAAGCCGTGCTACCGGTAAAAATCCGCCTGATTTTTATACTTTCAATACTGTGACAATGAAAAATCTATTTGTCCTCCTCGCAGGACTATTTCTATATACGCCTTCCCTTTTTTCCCAAACCGCCCTGACCGGCATGGTCACCAATGAAAAGGAAGAACTGCTCATCGGCGCTTCCGTTTATTGGAAAGACACGCGGCAGGGAACCTCGACGGATACATCCGGGCATTTTAGTTTGCCTTCCCGCACAGTCGAATCCACCCTCGTGGTCAATTACATCGGCTATACGCCTGCCGAAGTGCAGGTGTTGCCCGGCGAAAACAACCTCTGGGTGGAAGTCTCCGGCATTCAGGCCTTGCAACAGGTAACCGTCAGCGGCAAGCAGTTCGATTCGCACGTGTCTACACTCGAAACCCGCAACGTGGAGCATATTTCCAAAAAAGAACTCGGCAAGGCGCCGTGCTGCAACCTGTCGGAAAGTTTTGAAACCAACGGCGGCGTGGATGTCAACTACGCCAACGCGCTCACCGGGGTAAAGGAAATCCAGATGCTCGGCCTGCGCGGCGTGTACAGCCAGTTTATGGTGGAAAACCGCCCGACGATGAACGGCATCGCCACGCCATTTGCGTTCGAATACATTCCCGGCACCTGGCTCGACGGTATTCAGTTGGCCAAAGGCGCCAGTTCGGTGAAAAACGGGTATGCGGGCATTGCCGGCCAGATCAACGTCGAACTCGTAAAGCCGCACCTGGATAAACCATTGTTTGTCAATGCATTCGGCTCCAGTGAAGGCCGCGGCGAACTCAATGTGCACCTGAACAAAAAAGGCAAGGGACGTATTTCCAACGGCCTGCTCATGCACGGCAGTTTTGTAAAAAACCGCTGGGATATGAACGGCGACAACTTTTACGACTCTCCCAGCCGCCACCAGTTGAACGGGCTGTACCGGGTATTTTACGAAAGCCCCGGCGTATGCGCACAGTTCAATGTGCAGGCACTCACCGATCGCCGTCAGGGCGGACAAATCAGTATGTTGCCCGGCCAAAACCGCCTTTTCAGCATCGACCAGAACAATGACCGCGTGGAAGTGTGGGGCAAGATAGGCTACGAAGGCATCGGCGGCAAACCGTACAACCAGATCGGAAATATGTTTTCTGCTTCCTGGCACCGCAGCAGCGCTTTGTTCGGACCGAATAACTACGCCGCTACACAAAAGTCGTTTTACTGGCAAAGTCTGTATCAGACGATCATCGGAACTACCGATCATTCGCTGGTGCTGGCGCCTTCGCTGCAATACGACGACGTGCAGGAAACCGTCAATGAAGGCGACCTGAGCCGGAAAGAAGCCGTGCCCGGGGCCATGGTGGAATACACGTACAGCCGCCCCAACCTTGCCATGGAAATGCCTGATTTCGTGATCGTACTCGGTGCCCGGGCTGATTGGAACAGCCGTTTCGACCGGCTGCTGTTTACGCCGCGGATGAGTGCGAAGTACAATTTTTCGCCAAAAAGTATTGTTCGGGTGTCGGCAGGCCGCGGTTTTCGTTCGCCGAATCTGATGGCTGAAAATATCAGTCTGCTGGCCGGCAACCGGACGCTGCATTTCGCCAACGACCTTGCGCTGGAAGAAGCCTGGAATTACGGCGCGAACTTTACGCAGGGTTTCAAACTGGCGAAACGGGAGGCATCTTTCAGCCTGGACGTGTACCGCACCGATTTTGTGCAGCAGATCCTGGCGGATGTGGACCAGTCGCCGACGCAGGTTTTCTTTTACAACGTGAATGGTAAATCCTTCTCCAACAGCGTGTTAGCCACTCTTTCGTATAACCTGCTGCCCGGACTGGATGTGAAACTGGTGTACAAATGGAACGACGTGCGCGCCACCTATTCGGACGAGGTGCTGCGGAAAATTCCGCTTGTGGCAAAGCACCGCGGGCTGGTCAGCATCGACTATACCACGCCGGATAAAAAGTGGATGTTCAATACGCGCGTGCAGATTGTAGGCCCGCAGCGCCTGCCCGACAACTCGCAGGTGCCGCACGAATTTGTGCATGATTTCCCGGCTATTACACCCACTTTCGCCATCTGGAACGCTCAGGTGACCCGCCGTATCGGCAAAAAACTGGAGATCTACGCAGGTGGCGAAAACCTCAACGGTTACCAGCAGCACAACGCGATCATCGCGGCCAACGAACCCGACAGCCCGTATTTCAACGGTTCGCAGATCTGGGCGCCGATGATGCGACAGTTGGGATATGTGGGTTTGCGGTTCTCGCCGGCAGGTATCTGAAACCCGGATTCCGCGGATCTTTTTGCGGATCACGCGGATTTGGCGTACTGCGTTATGAATCATCACAACCTTTTTCTCCCCCCGAAAACCTGCCCGACCATTCTTTTCAAACAATCCGCGAAATCCGCATCACATCTGCGGAATCCGCGTTTCAAACATCCAATATCATGAAATTCGCATTTCTTTTCAGCATACTTTTCCTGTTCAACCTCGGAAACTCCACCCATTCCAACACGCTTGCAGGCAACAATTCTGCGGACGGAACGACCATGACCAGCAAATTCAAAGTGTTCGGCAACTGCGGCATGTGTGAAAAACGTATTGAAAAAGCCGCCAAAATCGACGGCGTCAGCGTTGCCGACTGGGACGTGGACACCAAGATCCTGACCATTACGTTCGATGAAAAAGTGGTAAAACCCCGCATGGTACACCAGGCCGTAGCCGCCGTCGGACACGACACGGAACTCGTGCGCGCCGACGATGCCGTGTATGCCCAATTGCATGCCTGCTGCCAGTACGAACGGGCCAATTAAGGGCCTGTTGAGATTTTTTTGCTTTCAAAAGCGGTCAAAACTTGTAAAATAGCACAGACCGTTTTACCTTTGCCGCCGCTTTTGAAAAGCATGGCGCGATAGCTCAGCTGGTTAGAGCGTGCGATTCATAATCGCAAGGTCGCGAGTTCAAGTCTCGCTCGCGCTACAAGTACTTTATTCCCGGATTTTCCTGTGTGGAGAATTCGGGATTTTTTTTGAATGTTGAGTGGTTGAGGATGTTGAGATTGTTGAGGCAGCTTCGCTCAACACCCTCAACCCCTCAACATTCTCAACCCCTCAACAACTCAACATTCTCAACACCCTCACCCCCCATCCACCTTTATCAACCATATTCGCTACCTTTGCGCCCGCACATGAACCTGGTGATCGATATCGGTAATACGCGCAGCAAAATCGGCCTTTTTCAGGAAAATACGCTGGTCGAGCAAGCGATTTGGACAGACTGGACGTTAGCAGATCTGCTGCACTACGGCAACCAGGTTGGCGCACGCAACGTCTTGTTCAGTACAGTGGCAGCGCCCGACCCCGGGATGGCGGAAGCATTGGAGGATCATTTCAACGTACTGGAACTGACACACGAAACGAAACTGCCCTTCCGAAACCTGTACCAGACCCCGAAAACACTGGGGAAAGACAGGTTGGCAGGTGTAGCGGGCGCACAGGCGCTGTATCCGGGAAATAATTGTCTGGTTGTCGATTGCGGCACCTGCATCAAATACGACCTGATCACTGCCGAAGCGGAATACAGGGGTGGAAATATTGCGCCGGGTGTGCGCATGCGGATTCAGGCCATGCACCATTTTACGGCGCGGCTGCCGGAAGTTCCGATGGAAATGCCGGAACAAACGATCGGTACCAGCACCCAGACAGCGTTGCAAAACGGCGCCATACGTGGTTCCGTGCTGGAAATAGAGGGTTTCGTGCAGTTGTTCGAACAACAGGCGACACCTTTACAAACCATCCTTACCGGCGGCGATGCAGCATTTTTGCTGCCGTTTCTGACGGCTCATAATCCAGGTATACGCTACCAACCCGACCTGACGCTTTTTGGACTGAACCACATTTTACGACATCATTTTCAATAGAGAAAAACGATACAAGTTTTTCATTAGCAACAAATTATGCGCTTTTTAGCCTCTGCCCTTTTTTGCCTGACCGCGTTCGCTGCATGGGCGCAGCCGAAACAAAACTCCCCCTATTCGCGCTTCGGTATCGGCGATCCGCTGACACAGTCGTTCGTACACCAGACGGCCATGGGCAGCCAGTTCGCCGCCTTTCACGACCCGTACCACCTGAATCTTCAAAACCCGGCTTCTTACGCATTTCTGCGTTCTACAGCATTCGAAACGGGCCTTTTCGCGAAGTACAGCCACCTGAAATCGTCTACTGCCACCGAAAACAACTGGACCGGCAACCTGTCGTACCTGGCGCTCGGCTTTACCCTGAAAAGCCCGATCAACGAGGTGCTCGACAAGGACAAAACACCGTGGAAATACGGCATGGGTTTTTCGCTTACACCTTATTCCATCGTGGGGTATAACATCGAGTCCAGCGAAACCCTGCCCGAACTGGGCGAAGTCGCCACCAACTTCAAGGGCAACGGCGGCACGTACCGGCTGCAATGGTCGAACGCCGTGCGCTACAAAAACACGGCTTTCGGCGCCACGCTGGGCTGGATGTTTGGAAAATCCACGTACGAGAACACCACGTCTTTTACCGATTCGCTGTTGCCGACTTTCGAGGACAATATCCGCAAGGACATCGGCATCCACGGTTTCGTATGGAATGTCGGCGTGCAACACGATATTCCGCTGGCCTACGCCAACAACAACAAAGACGTCATGACGCGCTGGATCACCCTCGGACTGACCGCCGAAAGCAACCACAAACTCCGCACGGTGTCCGACGCTTATTTTATCCGGAGTGAAGGCAGACTGTCCAGCGGCGCGTATTCCAATGCGGACACCCTTTTGCAGGAAACGGACGTGCGCCGCAACCTGACCATACCTGCCGGCATCGCTTTCGGAATTCAGTATGTGAATGTAGACAAACTGAAACTCGGGGCTCAATTCGGCTTCGAATCCTGGTCGAATTACGAAAACGAAGCGCGTCCGGAAACATTCCGCAATACGGTCTCCGTATCCGCCGGACTGGAATATATTCCCGATTACGCCTCCTACAATAAATACTTCAAACGTGTCCGCTACCGTTTCGGCGGCTACTACCGCCAGGACCCGCGTGTCATCGACGGCGAAGGCATCAATGATGTAGGCGTTTCATTCGGTATGGGATTTCCGATCCTCCTGCCGCGCCAACAGACGTCTTTTGTGAATTCGGCTTTTGAGTTTGGCAAAATCGGCGGCGGCTCGCCCATCGAGGAAACGTATTTCCGCATTTCGCTCGGCTTTACCCTGAATGATAATTCATGGTTTTACAAGCGGAGATTTGAATAAAATTCAGAGGAGTGAGAGCAGTGAGAGGAGTGAGAGGAGTGAGAGGATGAGAGCAGTGAGAGGGTGAGAGCAGTGAGAGGGTGAGAGTTCGTAGAGTACGCCGCCCTGCCCTCGGCAAAGTTGACGACTGGAGCGAAGCGGCGTACTCTACGAACTCTCACCCTCTCACTCCTCTCACTTCTCTCACCCTCTCACTCCTCTGACAATTGGTTCCTATTCAACGACACGGCGATCTCATCCGGCAGGAAGCGCACCGGCTCGGTTTCGGGTTTGTGGGTTTTGCTAAAGCAGAGCGGCTCGACGACGAGGCCCGCCGGCTGGAGCAATGGCTGCACCGGGGCGCGCACGGACGGATGGGATATATGGAAAATTACTTCGACCTGCGCACCGACCCTACCCTGCTGGTGCCGGGCGCCAAAACGGTGATTTGCCTGACGTTCAATTATTTCAATCCGGAAAAACAGGACGATCCGGAGGCTCCGAAAATTGCCTCCTATGCCTACGGTGAAGATTACCACCATGTCGTAAAAGACAAACTGAAGGCGCTCCTGGCATTCATGCAAACGGAAATCGGGGAAGTGGACGGCCGCTGCTTCGTGGATTCGGCGCCGGTGATGGAACGCGAATGGGCACAGCGCGCCGGCCTGGGCTGGAATGGGCGTAATACGCTTACCATAAACCCGAAAAAGGGTTCTTTTTTCTTTCTGGCAGAGATCATCTGCGATCTGCCGCTGCTGTACGACGACCCGATCCGCGACCACTGCGGAACCTGCCGGCGCTGCATCGATGCCTGCCCTACGGAAGCCATCGCGCCGGAAGGCTATTTTCTGGATGCTTCCAAATGTATTTCCTACCTCACCATCGAACTGCGCGACCAAATCCCCGTTGAATTCAAAGATCAGATGGACAACTGGATGTTCGGCTGCGACGTGTGTCAGGACGTGTGCCCCTGGAACCGCTTTGCGGAGCGGCATCAGGAGCCCGCATTCGAGCCGCATCCCGACCTGCTGCACATGAACAGCCGCGACTGGCAGGAACTGACCGAAGAGGTTTTTGGCAGGGTTTTTAAAAAATCGGCGGTGAAAAGGGTGAAGTTTTTGGGATTGAAAAGGAATATAGGCGCGCTATCAGAAAAGTGAGAGGGTGAGAGAGTGAGAGATGTGAGAGCCGACTTCGATTACACCGCTCCGCCCATGTGGAGGGCATTTGTTTGCGTGTACGATCATGTTAAATTATTGACAATCAATACATTGCAAATGCAAAATAAAGAATAAATACTCTTCACATGGGCGGAGCGGTGTAATCGAAGTCGGCTCTCACATCTCTCACATCTCTAACCCTCTCACATCTCTCACCCTCTCACTTCTCTCACTTCTCACTTCTCTTATAGTGCATCACCGTAATCCCGCATTCAAACGGCCGCGCTTCCACCAGTTTCAGGCGGTGCACACTTTCCAGTCCCTGAAAAATGGGCATTCCCTTGCCGACTGCTGCGGGGTTTACGAATAAATGGTAATCGTCGATGAGGTCGTTTTTGATCAGGTTGGACACGAAATTGCCGCCGCCATAAGCGATGATATCACCTCCGGGTTGTTCTTTCACAGCGTTGACGGAAGCCACCAGATCGCCGTGTTCCAGCGAGGTGTTTTCCCATTCGTTGCTGTCGAGCGTTTTGGTGAAAACGATTTTCAACGACTCGTGCATTTTCCGGGAAAAGTCGTCGGTCGTATCCGGATTGGTAGCCAGCGTGGACCAGTGGTTGATGAATCCCTGCGCCAGCACCCGGCCAAGTAAAATAGTATCTACGCGTTCATGAAGAGCAGACACATAATTTTTAATGCCTTCGTCCCAGTCCCAGGTCATCCAGTCCATTTCTCCGTTGGGGCCGGCCACGAAACCGTCGACGGACATTTGTACCTGCAATTTTAACTTTCTCATGTTGATCTTAATTGAGACTTGATTGGTAATGGTTTGAGTTGAGTTTCACCAGGCACAATACATCATTCATGTTCGGATAATATTCCACACAAATACTGCTCTGACCGGCATCGGGGTGCGCCATAAGTTGATCGAATGCCTGACCGATGGCCGGGACATCTTTTCGGAAGTCAGTTATTAAAATACTCATATACAGGCCTTTAGGCAACAAAAAATTCTGGCAGCCGAGTTTTTCGCCCTCGTTTGGAAGCAGTTCTTCCACAGCCGCCCAGTACACGATTTCCTTTTGTTCGTTGTACCAGGAAAGTCCGAAAAAGCGCCGCTCGTCCATACTCGGCACCAGGCTGTGCAGGCGCTGATGCGTTTCCAGAACACCGTCGGGAAAAAATTCGGCCGGCGTGCAAATCAGTGGGACATCCGTCTCCAGCGTGTATTGTTTCATAGCAAAAGATGATCGGGTGAATAAATAGTCAGGGTTGCCTTTCGGGGATAAAACATCCGGCGGTCGGATGCACACAACAGTATCAGTAATCGGCGGATCAGGAATTTGAAGGATCTGCCGGAATAGCCGTTTCATCGATGTAAAACACTTCCCACTGGTGCCCGTCGAGGTCGGCAAAACTATGCTGGTACATCCAGCCCATATCCTGCACGGCAGCATAGGTTGAGCCGCCCGCTTCCACGGCTTTTTGAACAATTTCGTCCACTTTCGCGCGGTTTTCAAGACTGAGCGCCAGCAGTACCTCGGTCGTTTTGGTGGCGTCGGCAATTTCCTTTCTGGTAAAATCGCCGAATTTCGGGTACGTCAGCAGCATGGCAAAAATCGTATCCGAAATGATCATGCAGGTAGCCGTTTCATCGGTAAACTGCGGATTGAAGCCAAAACCAAGGTGGGTGAAAAAGTCGATGGATTTCTGGAGGTCTTTTACGGGAAGATTGACGAAGATTTTGCTAACCATTGTTTTTGATTTTAATTGGTAAAGGTTGTGTGTGGATGCGTTTGCCGGATGATCAGGGAAATGGGCAGCCCTACGCAGAGCATGAGTATGCCGGCTCCGAGCCCCACGGCTTCGAGGTGTAGATTTGGGGTATTGTGGAATACAAGCGGTAGTATCAGCAGGTTCATCACTGCCCATATCAATGCTCCGTACAGCAGACCGGCCTCTATTTTCCGGCGTTTCAGAAAAGGAAAAAACGGAAATACCCAGTAGTAGAATGCAGCAAACGACAAGGCGATGAGGAAATGAAAGACCAGTCCGAACAAAGCCGTTTGCCAGCCGCCTGAAAATGCCGTTTGCCCGAAAACGCCGCTGGAAATGTATTGTAGCAACTGCATCGGTGTAGTGGCTTGTTTAATCAGGCAATAGACCAGAAAAGCAGCAAGGATATCGAGAGAACCGGCTACGAATCCGGCCAGTAAAATGGTTCTGGCGGGCGAAGTTGCAAAAGAGGTCATGGCTGGTGTTTTTGTTCCTGGTATGTTGGCAGGTAAATCTATGCAGGCGAAAGACAAAGATGCTTTCTTACATACGAAAACTTCAACACATAAAATCGTCGAAACACCAAAATTCTGCTTACGCCGTAGCCAGTCGGGACGGATCCGTTATCTGCGCCAGGGCCTTCATTTTGTGGTATTGCGTATAGGAAACGGCGAGGATTCCGAATAGTACAATCGGAAAGATCGTTTGCCCGCTGAATCCGTCCACAGCCCAGTGCGATACCACTGCGGAAATAAACGTGATGCCCAGACCGGCATAGGCCCATTCCTTGAAACGTCCGGGGACCATCGGCAGGATCAGCGCCACCGAACCGATTACTTTGAAAACGGTGAGCATCACCCGGAAATAATCGGGATAACCGAGGTGGCGGATGCCGTCGATGGCGATTTGTGAGTTGGAAGTCAGGGCCGGCATCACGCCTTCCCACAGGAAAATAAGTGTCGTTGTTGCCCAGTAAGCGATTTTTGTCTTTTTCATGGCGTTTTGTTGATGAAAGAGCGGTTTGTTCTGTCTTTTGATCCGTATTTTTCGATCCAATTGACATTACAAATGTACGGGCAGACGCAGGGCACAGGTGAGTAGCGAATCCGACAATAGAGCAGGGTTATTGCGACATATTTTGTTTAAATTTTTACCAGAAACAATATTTTTCGCCCCAAAAAGGGTAAATACGACAGCACAAGAGGGCGAATACGCCATTTTTTGTTTTGGACTGCTGATGTTGACTATGATTTTAAGGTGATTTATATGATTGCCATGATTTACATCGGTGGTAATCATGGCCATCATATAAATCATATTAGAATCATAGTCAACATCACAGTCCCCTCAAAGTCCCCAGTTCCAGTCCGCGTAGTTCCGCCAGGCCGCGCAGCCTCCCGATAGCCGTGTAGCCGGGATTGCTACCCGCTTTGCACAGGTCGTCGAGCATGCGGTGACCATGGTCGGGGCGCATGGGGAGTTGCACGTTGCGGCGCTGCTCTTCGAGCACGATTTCCCGCATGATGGCGTACACGTCGTGGCTTCCTTCCAGGTGGTTGGCTTCGTAAAAAGAACCGTCGGGCTCGAGTTGCACCTGCCGCAGGTGCAGGAAATGGGTGCGGTGGCCCAGTTGGCGAAACATGTCAGGCAGGTCGTTATCTGCCCGGGCGCCGAATGAGCCCGTGCAGAAACACAGCCCGTTGGCCGGCACGTCGGCGGCAGCGAACAGCGCTTCCACATCGGCAGCAGTGCTGACTACCCGCGGCAGTCCGAACATCGGGAATGGCGGATCGTCGGGGTGAATAGCGAGTTTCACACCCGCTTCTTCGGCCACCGGGGCTATTTCCTGCACAAATGCATGCAGGTGCGCGCGCAATACATCGGCTGTAATGCCGGCATACGTTTCCAGTGTGCGACGAAAATCTTCTACGGAATATGATTCTTCCGAGCCTGGCAGCCCGGCGATAATATTGCGGGTGAGCCGGTTTATTTCAGCCGGGTCAGCAGCGCGGAACCATTTTTCGGCGCTGGCAAGCATGGCGGCGCTATACCCCGAAGCCGCATTTTCCCTTTGTAAAACAAACAAATCGAAGGCCGCCACCTCCTTCATATCGAATCGCAGTGCTTCGGAACCGTCTTCCACCACATACGCCAGGTCGCTGCGGGTCCAGTCGAGTACCGGCATAAAATTGTAGCACACCGTCGGGATACCGCAGGCGCCCACGTTACGCAACGAGGTTTTATAATTTTCAATGTACTGCCGGAAATTGCCCGTCCGCTTTTTGATGTCTTCATGCACGGGAATACTTTCCACAACCGACCACTGTAATCCGGCGGCTTCTATCTCCGCTTTTCGTTTTAAAATCTCCTCCCGCTCCCACACCTGCCCGTTGGGAATGTGGTGCAAAGCGGACACAATGCCTGTGGCGCCCGCCTGGCGGACGTCTTGCAGGGAAACGGGATCGGAAGGGCCAAACCAGCGCCAGGAGGGAAACATAGAAGTGAGATGTGAGATGTGAGAAGTGAGATGCGTAGAGTACACCGCTTCGTTCATAATGTTATGTGAGCAATGGACGAAGCGGCACACGTACAGCCAAAGTTTTGGCAATTACTTGTTGATTTGCTACGAATACTAGAATCCGGCTTTCAAATTTGAAGCAGCGCTTTAGGTTTACACAGATTATATTGTAAACCTTATCCATTGACTTACATCATGAAACGCTTGCTGCCAACAATCATTTTTACCTGTTTTTTTATTTTTCATTTAAGCGCCCAAAATTTTTTTTACAATCAACAGCATGTATCTGTCTGGTCTAAAAGTGGTTTGATTTTACGGCAGAATCCTTCCAGAAAATCTCCGAAGATCAAAAGTTTGCCTTACGGTACCGAGTTAATTGTAAAGGAACAAGGAACCTTTATAATTGACTCCGTGCTGGTTATATCTGCTTACAGAGATAGTACCGGCGAACAGCGCTCACCCGCTTTTTTCCTGCAAGGATATTGGGTTTTTGTAGTTTCCGGACAAGAATCGGGATATGTTTTCAGCGGATATTTGTCGGCTATGAAACCTTTTAGACCACACCCAGATCAAAATCCGGGGATTCAGGACTGGCTAAGGCAAACTGCCGGCGTGCTGGATTCCATTCATATCTCTTCTGAAGGCAATTATACCAAGGTTTACAAAAACCACGTAGTTGAGCATGGTCAATTTAGCGAAGGAGGAGGCACCATTCAATTTACCTTTCAGCACGACATGAGTTTTCAGGATGGATTTCTGCTGCTGAATTATTTTGAAAATCTGCACATCAGCAAACAGGAAATAGCCGAATGCGAATCCTTCGAACTGAAACTCGGCGAAGAATTTATCGAATCAACTTCCATTGGATTGAGAGGAGGCATTGCTTACACCTTCCGTATTCGGTTTATCAACGGCTTGCTCATCGTTATGTCGGGAGGCGGCTGCTGAATGTCTGAAAGCGCGAGTTTAGTGTTTAGGGTTAGCAGTCAACCAAATCCTAAACACCAAACACAAAAAACCACACACCCTCTTGTTATTCCAGGTTAAATTTCACCACAAACGTATCCATTTTCGCTTCACAGCCGTTCGCGGGGCCGTATTTTTTCAGATACCCGTACAATTTAAGGAGGTTTTTCATCGCTTCCCGGTCACAATCGGCGCTGACGCTTTGTATGACACGGGTTTCGGTGACAGAGCAATCCGCCTGCAACCTGTACTCAATTTTCACGGTACCCTGAATGCCCGCTTTCCTGGCTTTGGGCGGGTAATGTACAGGAATCCGGATATCGGGTGTTTGCCTTTGGCGGGTGGTGTAGTCGTACTTTTCCAGCACTTCGCCGTTTTCTCTGGACTGTAGCCAGAGCCCGGTTTTTTTACCCTTATCGTACGCACCTGTCGATTGCAGGACGCCCGGACTACGGTATTCGACCCATTCGCCGTGTTTTTTGCCGTTTACGTAAACACCGCGCTGCCAGATATAATGCGCGACGGAATCGGGGTTGTTACGGATGGACCGGTAGTGATTCCCGGGTACACGGAAATAACTTACGTATTCGCCGTGTTTGACGTTTTTATTCGACTTGAGGACGTAGTAACTGTAACATACCTGATTGGACCGCGTGAATACCTGGCTGTAATGCGTGGTTTCCTGTGCTGCCATGCAGAAATGTGACAGCACGAACAGGGTGATGGTGAAAAATCGGAGCAGCATACTGGAGACATTTGGGTTATTTGATCTTCAACGTAAAAACAGGATGCTCAGATGCAAAAACCGTTGTTTTGACGGAGAAACAGTCTGATTCCTATTTGCCGGAAAACAAAAAGCAGCCAATCGGATTTCGTCCGATTGGCTGCTTTTTGTTAACTCGGGTTGTAACCCATCGGCAGCACGGCCTTCAGAGCCCGTATTTTTTTTCATGCAGGGACGGCCATAAATGGCCTTTTTCCCGACAGCCTGAAGGCTGTGCTACCGTTGAATTAGTTGCTTACGCAGGCCAGGCCGGCGCCACTCACAACTCACTGTACTACCACCTTCCTCACTCCCACACCTGCTGCACTTTCCAGCCGCGCCAGGTACACTCCGGCAGGAACGTTTTGTACATCCAGCGTCAGGATTTGTCCGTTGGCGAGGCCATTGACGTTGCGGGTGATTACCACACGGCCGTCGACGGAAACGAGTGATGCGCGCACGTCGCCGTTCAGCGGCTGATCGACGCTAAGGTGAAGCAGGTCGCTGGTCGGGTTGGGCTGCGCATTCAGGGCGATCTGGTGTGTTGAAAGCACTTCATGCGTGCCGACGAAAGCGGGCTGAACCACTACGCCGCGTTCTTTTACAACGGCACAGGCAGAATTACTGCCATCTGCGGTTACACAAGCCTCTCCGTTGTAATTCAGCATATCGAGCACTTCCACTTCATCCACATACCAGGCGTCGCCGGCACTGGCGGTGTTGTCGTCGGTGCCGAAACGGAAGCGGATCGTTACCTCTTCACCTGCAAAATCACTGACATCGAAGTAGGATTGCACCCAGCCGCCGGAGTTGCCGGAGAATCCGCTGAGGAAAGGAATAGCGAAGGTGCCGTACTGAATACCGCCGGGGTACCCGTTCCGGAAGACTTTTTCCGGTGTGAACCGGCGCCAGTTTACGTCATTGATCTTTTTGATTTCCAGAATACCGGCATCGGCAGATTTTTCCGTCTGGTATTTGTGCCAGAAACGCAGTACCGGCTGGTTACCGCTTATGGTGATACTCTGAAACGGTGTTTCCAGGGTAAAATCGCTGACGGCTGCCAGACTGCCTGCTTTCCAGGCCGTAGGACCTACCAGGTGTTCAGCAGATTGCAGGGCAAAATACTGCGTACCGTCGAGGGCCAGGGAAATCCAGTTCTCATCAGTATCCATGGGATCGCGGAACAGACGCTCCGAACCCACGCCCGAGGCGCTTTTGGCCGAGTAGGTCAGCGTACGCACGTGTCCGGAAGGGATGGAGCCCAGATTCCAGGTAATAATGCCGTTGGAATAGGTACCGCCATCGGATGCCGAAAGGAACGTCAGCCCGGCAGGCAGTTCATCCGTAACCACGGTATTTACCGTTGCTTCTTCCCGGTGGTTGATCACGGAGATGGAGAATTCAGCCACATCGCCCGGTTCGATGAGCGGCGTCGAAGTTTCCTTTCTGATTTTCAGTTCCTTGATACAGGTGGGGATGGGATCGAAATTTTCGACGCCGTCGGTGTCTTCCAGAGAAGAACCCTGGCTGGCAAAAAGCCCGAGCCCGCGGCGTGCAAAAACGTCCATAATAAGGCAGGTATCCACGCCTGCGAAATTGGTCAGGTCGGAGAGCATGATCGCATCGCGGCCATCCACAAAACCGGGATCGCAGGGCTGTAGTTTCATGCCGTCGATCACCAGTTGCATGGTGCGGGCGTTGCCGCTGTTCAGGTTGTTGATATCGGCATCAAAACCGTATTTTTCCACCATAGCCCAGTACAGGTCCCAAAGCATGGTAGCCCACACTTCGCCTTTATTGTGCTGAAACTGCTGGTTGGGATCACCTTCTACAGCAGGCGTCAGCGCTACGGTGGCATACGTTTCGGGGTTGATGCTCATGTCATTGGTATATGCGAAACGGCGAATACCGCGGCCGTCGTTGGGCTGGCGCTGCACATAAGTGCCGATACCGCGCTTTTGTCCGGCCACATCGCCGGGCCGGGCCGTCACAGCCAGTGCGAAAAAGTCGCTCCAGCCTTCTCCCATCTGTTCTTCGTTGTTCAGGCAATCGGAGGCGGCGGGCCCACCCGTCAGGCGGTTGCTGATGCCGTGCGTGTATTCGTGGGCGATAATGCCGTTGTCGAAATCGCCGTCCAGTTGCTCGGGACCGCTTGATGAAGGCAGCACAATAGACGCATTGAGGCCGCTGCCTGCATATTGTTTCAGCAGGTCGCAGTCGGATTTTTTCAGCATGATGACCGGGAAATTGGACAGTCCCGCGCCGCTCATGGAGATTACTTCATTTTCATAATTACAAACGATGCAGCCGATAGCACCTGCGGCCTGGGCATTTTGCGCTTTCAGCACGAAAGTGCAATCGCCGCGGTCGACCATAGCGATTTTACCAGTAATACTGTTGAGATATTCCGAACAGCCTTGTGCCGAATCTTCGGATCCGCTTCCGTCGTTGGCTACCGCCACCTCACCGGTAACTGCAATGCCGGTAATGGGTGCGCCCCAACCGGTGGTCGTGCCTACCACATACGTACCTGCTACGGCACTGGGAGTATTGATGGTGAGCAAATTGCCGCCCTGGCGGTTCCATTTATACATTTGCATACGGCCCGAAAAACCGTCGGGCGGCGCCGAGAAGTTCGCATTATCGGTACCCGAGCCGTCCAGCGCTTCCGCCATCACGGGGTCGCCGGCTACGCCGGAGGCTCCGTAATTTTTAAATTGAAAATTACCCGCTTCTTCATCAAATCCGTATCGGTAGGTAATATCGTGCATTTTATTGGCCATGTAAAACAGGTTGGTAATGGCTGCGCTGCGATTGCTTTCCGGCTCCAGGTTAGGATCGTATGGAAAATCGAATACACCGGCACTTCCTGCGGCCGACTCTGTTTGTGAACCGTTGTTGTCGTTCGCGCTGTCTTCATATGCCCATGCATTGTTGCCGCGGCTATAGGTGAATTCCGGGCCGGTTTGTCCGTCGGTATCGCGCCAGCCAAATGGAGAAGCCGCCGGATCGGCAGGGTTCAGCACCAAAGCGCGGTTGCCGTGTGCCGGACTTTCCACCGGCAGGGGAAATACGTTGTATGTTTCATCCACATCGTTGTCTTCCAATGTTTTATCAGCCTGTATAACGGCGTCTGTTGCTTCCACGCAGTCGGCAGCATCACTACCCGAAGCGTGTTCGTCGCCCGTTTTGCAGTACACCGTCCGGTTGATTTTGCTCAGGATCAGGCCCGTTTGCGCATCCACCCGTATGCTCCACACATCGGAGGTGTTGGCTTGTGCAATCACCAGCATCCAGGCCAGGCGAACGGAGCCGTCGCGTTGCGGTTCATAGCAGGCCGTCACCGGAATATCCGTGTTGGACACTGCGCCGCCTTCGAACAGCCAGTTGCGCTCGTTCGTTTTTTGTTTCAGGCTGGGCATGGCAAAACCGTTAAATCCGAGGTTGGCCATGGCGATTTCTACAGATTTGTAGGCCGAAAGAGAGGGTGCGGTCGTGTTGACTTTGCCTCCCAGTTGGGCAACAAGGCGGTGCGACACGTACCGCACTTCGTCATTGGGCAATACGTGCAGACCGATGAGCGCGTTAAAAACGGGAATACCTGCATATTGCTGCTGCATCCACACGTGCGTTACGCCGTTGTTTTTGCTTTGGTATTCATCGGCGATGCGGATATCGGCTACATCCTGGGAGGAAAGGCCCATTTTAGCGGTATTTTCCTTTAAAAAGCGAAGGGCGGTTTCGCGGGGCGTTCCGGCCGTTTGGGCGGAAAGTGACGTACACACCATAAGGGTCACCAGAACCGCCAGGCAGTGTCGGATAAAATAATTCAGGTTCATAAATAAGAACAGATTCGAAGTTGATTTGATACGAAGAGGTACGTTCGTTTCGTGGAGAGCGGCCAAAGGTAAAATTTAGCCCGGCTTTGACGGTCAAAAAATCGGGTTTTGCTGAAAGCAGTCTGAAGTCTGGAAACAGTGCGAAGTCGTCAGTGCGAAGTGCGAAGTCTGGAAACAGTCCGAAGTCGTCAGTGCGAAGTGCGAAGTCCACATTCACTCACGTTGTCTTTGACTTCGCACTTCGCACTGACGACTTCGGACTGTTTCCAGACTTCGCACTGACGACTTCGCACTTTTACTTTACCTTTGCGGTGATTCTTTTCTCTTCTTTTTCATACCTATATTTTTCATTCAACGACCGCCCCGGCTGATATATGCCCGAAGTAAAACTGTTTTCCTGCACCGCTTCCAAAACACTGGCAGCCGATATTGCCTACCATTACGACGCGCCCCTCAGCGACACGACGCTGGCCCGGTTCAGCGACGGCGAAATGCAGACGATTATCAATGAAAGTGTACGTGGAGCCTACACTTTTTTTATTCAAAGCACCTGCCAGCCACACGACAACCTGATGGAACTGCTGCTTTGGATCGACACCGCCAAACGTGCCTCGGCAGGCTACATCACCGCCGTGATCCCGTATTTCGGATATGCACGCCAGGACCGGAAAGACAAGCCGCGTGTGCCCATCAGTGCCAAACTGGTGGCCAACCTGCTCACCGCTGCCGGCGCCGACCGCATTATGACGATGGACCTGCACGCCGATCAGGTGCAGGGTTTTTTCGACATTCCGGTGGACCACCTGCGCTCGGAAGCCATTTACACCCAGTTTTTGAGTGAACAGGACATGTCAAACGTCATTTTCGCCAGCCCCGATGTGGGCGGTGTGAAACGGGCACGCCAATACTCCAAACATTTCAAAAGGGAACTGGTCATTTGTGATAAATACCGCACCAAAGCCAACGAGGTGTCGGCTATGACCGTTATCGGCGACGTAAAAGGCGCCGAAGTCATCCTGGTAGACGACATGGTGGATACCGCCGGTACGCTCTGCAAGGCTGCCGACGCGCTGATGGACAAAGGCGCCAAATCGGTGCGCGCTATTTGCACACACCCGGTTCTGTCGGGCAAAGCGTATGAAAATATTGAAAATTCCCAGCTCTCTCAAATGATCGTATGCGATACGATCCCGCTGAGTAAGATCACACCCAAGATTCAGGTGCTGTCTACGGCGAAGTTATTCGCCCGGGCGATCCGGAATACGGTGGAGCACAAGTCGATCGCGGCGCTGTTTCACTAACATTAGAGAGTGAGAGAAGTGAGAGAAGTGAGAGATGTGAGAGGGTGAGAGTCCGTAGAGTACACCGCTTTATTCCAGAATTTGGATAACTGGAGCGAAGCGGAGTACTCTACGCACTCTCACCTCTCTCACCCTCTCACCTCTCTCACTTTCTGACTATTGTTTCGCGAACGTGCCTTCCACGCGGCCGGCTTCGCCCAATACCACCAAACGATACATGCCTGCGGGCAGGTTTGCCACGTTCAGTTGGAAATTACCGCCATCGGTTACGGTCTGTTGAATGACCAGGCGGCCGTCGGCGCTGTACACCTGCACGTTGCTCTGGCCCGCTTTCAGGCCGTTGTTCCATTGTGCGGACACCTGTAGCCATTCGTTGGCCGGGTTGGGCGAAAGCGTCAGCAGCGCCGTATTTCCGGGATCAGTTACAGGCGTCATACAAACCACTTCACCCATTTGAACCACATCCTGACAATCGGGATGCAAATGGTCGCGTACGACGAACTCGTAGTTGGTACCGTCGCCGGGCAATGGGCCGAGGATGAGCGGTTGCGGGTGGCTGTACTCGAAAGTACCGTAGTTGTGCCCGTTTCCGACCACGTCGAAACCACCGCTGCCGACACCGTCGAACTGGAAATTCAGCACGGCGAAGAACTGACCGCAAAGACAGGGTGTATGAACGGCCGTCAGGTCATAAATATGACAAGGCGTGTTGTTCAGGCAGCCGGGAACCGGGAATTCCAGGATTCGGCAGCATTCGGTGACATTGTTGCCGACACATATTTTGATCACGTCGTTCGCGCCGCCGTTGTACGGGAAATTCGGGATATTCAGCGGCAACTGGTTGATGCCGTATTTTCCGAAGAAATTGCCGTTGGCAAATACCAGAAACGAGTCGATGATACCCGGCGCCGATACGCCGAAGTTGACGAACAGGTGGTATGTCGTGTTGGAGGTGCATTCACCCGGATCGACGACCAATTGCGTGATCTCGCAGGGGCCGTTCAGGCAAGGCGGTACCGGGAATTCCAGGATCCGGCAGCAGTCGGCCAGGTCGTTGGGAACACAAATTTTGATCACGTCGTTCGCGCCGCCATTGTACGGGAAATTCGGGATGTTCAGCGGCAACTGATTGATGCCGTATCGGCCGAAAAACACGCCGTTGGCAAATACGTTGAACGAATCGACGCTATTGGGCGCACTCAACTGGAAATTTACGAACAACTGGTACGTCGTGTTGGACGTGCATACACCGGGGTCCACCACCAAGCCGGATATTTCGCAGGGGCCGGCAAGGCAGTCGGGCACCGCAAATTCCAGGATCCGGCAGCATTCCGTCTGGCCATTGGCTACACAAATCTTGATCACATCGGTAGCGCCGCCATTCCATGGGAACTGGTTGATAGTCAGCGGCAACTGATTGATGCCGAATTTACCGAAGAAAGCGCCGTTGGCAAATACCATAAACGAATCGACGGAACCGGCGCCGGCCACATCGAAATTCACGGTCAACTGATAGGTACCGTTGTTGTGGCATTCACCCGGATCCACCACCAGCGGGGAGATTTCGCAGGGGCCGCCGAGACAATCGGGCACCGCAAATTCCCTGGATTCGCAGCAGCCGAGGTCTTCATTGCCGATACAAATTCTGATCACGTCGTTGGCGCCGCCATTGTACGGGAAGTTGTTGATGGTGAGTGGCAACTGGTTGAAGCCGAATTTACCGAACGGAACGCCGTTGGCCAGCACGCGGAACGAATCCAGCGGCGTGGGAAAGGTGGCGTTAAAATCTACTGTTACGGCGTAGGTCGTATTGGACGTGCAATCGCCCGTTGTTACCGTTATATCGCTCACGTGGCAGGCAGGGGCGACGTTGCAGTCGGGAGCGACGAATTCTTTTATTTTGCAGCAATTTTCATTGTCGTTGATACAAACCTTAATAACGTCGTTGGCATTTCCGGTGGCCGGAAAATTGTTGATTTGCACCGGCAGGGCACTCAGCGGAAAATTGCCGAGGTAGGTATTGTTTCCGGACCACACGTCGAACAGACCATTGGTAGGCGCGGTGACCTGAAAATCGAGCGTCAGGCTGTAATTTGCGCTGCCCGGCACACAATCGCCTGTGGTAACGACCATGTCGTATATATTGCAAATGGAGGTGACATTGCAGTTCGGCGCGGGAAATTCCTTCGTTTTACAACAATCGCTGTCGTTGATACACACCTTGATGACGTCGTTGGCATTTCCACTTCCCGGGAAATTTGCAATCTGCACCGGCAGTGCACTGAGCGGAAAAGTGCCGAGAAGTTGATTGTTAGCGCCAAATACATCGAATAAGGCATTGGGCGGCGCCGTCACCTGGAAATTAAGCGTCAGGCTGTAATGGTTGCTATTCGGCAAGCAATCGCCGGTTGTCACCACCATGTCGTAAATGTTGCAGGCCGTCGTTGCAGAACAGGCCGGAATCGCAACGGCCACTTCAGCAGCGCAGGCTTCGAAAACGAAGTCGCGCACAACAAATTCGCGCGTCGTTGCAGCATTTCCGGCCGTGAACGGGCCCAGTGTGACGGGCACCTGACTGTACGGGAAAGTGCCGTAATTGTTTCCGTTTCCATGCACCGTGTATTGGTTGGTCGTAGCCGTGTGCTGAAAATTCAGCACCACGAAATACTGGCAGGTAACCGGATCGATGGGAGAAACCGTGGCATTGAGGCCGGTGATTTGGCATTCGTTCTGGGCCGACAGGAACGTCGCCAGAAACAGTACCGGCAGGAAGGATAAGAACCTCATTAGAAGGATGGGTTTGGTGAAAAGAATATGTAACATGGAATCTGACGGAAGATACCTTTTGGTCCAATTTCGCTCCCCGATTCCCACATTATTTCAAAAAAAGAAATGGGGTATAAATATGACCAATCCAACTATGACGGCACCCATCGCCGACAACAGAACGGCAGCGGCGGCCGCATCCTTGGCTTTACCTGCAAGCGGGTGATATTCGGGAGACACCAGGTCCGTAAGATATTCCAGTGCCGTGTTGACGGCCTCCATGGCCAATACGAGGGCGATACTGATGATGATGGCGGCCCATTCGAGGCGACTGATCCGGTACCAGCAACCCAGCGCCGTGACGGCTGCGGCAACCAGTACATGAATACGCGCATTGGGCTGACTGCGAATCAAATCAGACAATCCCTGGAAAGCGTACCGAAAACTATGAACCCGTTTCCGAAAACTCATAACGTGCTATAACATGGGTAATATGTAAACTAGACATGCATTCAGAACCCGGCGCTTCGTAGTCGCGCCCTTTGACTTCGGGTAACGGCAAAGGTTTAACCGGTAATATTATTTTATAAGAAATATGTACATCCTCCGCTCCCGAACAGTACGGCCGATGCTCCTCTATCAGCAGGTACATGGAATGCAGGGGCGCCCCGGACTGTTGCGGCGCTTCGTTTTTAAAAAAACTGATCGCGGCACTGCAACCGAAACAAACGAACATCAGCCGCGGCTTGTCGATGATCAGAAAAAACAATCCGAAGAGTAAATAACCCAGCGCAATAAAAAATGCCTGGTCGGCCCACCACTGGAAAGCAGGTTGTTGTGGGGGGAATATGCAGAGCAAAGTGCCGGACAGCAACGCGATAGTCAGCAATTGACGCACCCGGGCATGGTCGAATACCTGGAAACTCATTTCGCGGCAAAGATATACGTGCATCAGATGTTTGGGCCGATTTCACGGATTGATTTTCCTGATTTCGCTCTGCTCAAAAAAACTCTCGAAAAAGCATGTTGGATATTGCGAAAGGTATTCCTATCTTTGCCGCCGCTTTTGAAAAAGCAGCATCTGGAGAGATGTCCGAGTGGTTTAAGGAGCACGCCTGGAAAGTGTGTATACGCCAAAAGCGTATCCGGGGTTCGAATCCCCGTCTCTCCGCCCAGATCCGCTGAAATTCCGTTATGGATTTTAGCGGGTTTGCTCATTGTACTTGTTTTGTGCAGTACGGAGAGATGGCAGAGTTGGTTTAATGTACCTGATTCGAAATCAGGCGTACCTTCGCGGGTACCGGGGGTTCGAATCCCTCTCTCTCCGCCCGAGTTAATCTTTAATAACCTTCTTTGATTTTTAATCTGTTTTAAAATATTGATTTTCAATACTTTAACAGAAGTTAAAAATCATAGAAGGTTATGAGGGATTACTCAAGATTAAAAAAAGTGTCACCAAATCTGACACCTTCCCTTATCTTTGCCGGGAACTTTTCAGGCTTCTCAAGCCTCGTTTCCCGATATGGCAAAACCCAGATTCAATCTCAAAAGTAAGGGAGAAAAGGAATCCTACATCTTTCTGGTGTATTCCTACCCGAATGAAGCGGGTAAGAGGCTCCGGTATTTTACCGGCTGTTCCGTACCAGTCGCCCTTTGGAACGATAACGAACAAAGAGTCCGTTCTTCCCGACAATACCCACAGTTCTCGGAAATCAATGCTATTCTGGCCAGTCTTGCACAAACTGCGGAAAGGCTTGCCCTCTCCTACCGCAACCAGGGAAAAGATCTTTCCATAGAGCAATTCAAAGTGGAACTGGACAAAACTCGTGGGAAATTTTCTCAGGAGGCGGTGGAGGAAAAAGTCACCTTCGTGAAGTTTTGCCAACAATTCATCGAGGAACGGGCGGCAAATGCTGACTACAGCAAGGGCTCCATCGTAGTTTATAAAAACTGCTTCAAACACGTCCAGACCTTTGGAACGTCCAGGCAGCGTCAAATCGACTTCGAGCATTTCGATTACGCCTTCTTTGCGGACTTTACCAATTACCTCTTCGGCCAGAATTTCAGCAGAAATTATATCCACAAGATCCTCTCTACACTGAAGACTATTCTACGCGAAGCCGAAAGGCGGGAAGTTTCACCCGTTCTGAAATATAAAAACGATTGGGCGCAAGTTTCAAAAGAAGAAACGCCTAAAATCTATTTGACCGAGGATGAGTTGGGCAAAATCAGTTCACTCGACCTGAGCACCAACAAGCGACTGGACCGGGTGCGGGATTTGTTCCTTTTGGGATGTTACACTGGCTTGCGCTATTCTGATTATGGCTCGCTCAAGCCGGAACACATCATCACAAAAAACGGTCGACAGTTCATCGACATTCTGACTCAGAAAACACGCCAAAGGGTGATGATTCCGTTGCGGCAACTGGTGGTAGATATGGTTCAAAAATACGATGGAGCGCCGCCACAGGCTATTACCAATCAGAAAGCAAATGAGTATTTGAAAGAACTGGGCGAGTTAGCCGGCATTGAGGACTCGGTTCTGATTACCTCCTACCGCAGCGGCAAACGTATCGATCAAGTGTTCAAAAAGTATCAATTGATTACCACCCATACTGCCCGGCGTTCTTTTGCCTCCAATGCATTTAAAGCAGATGTGCCCGTG
>JAKQJD010000165.1 GCA_029561355.1 Bacteroidota bacterium
GTTTTGAGTTGGTCAACTCAAAACTCGTCCCGAGGCCTCGGGATCAAAACTCGAAACTCGAAAAAGGGGCGATGCTCTACATCGGCAGCCGACCGACCATTTCACAAAACACTGATAATCAACGCATTGAGGTCAATTTGCTCGATTTTGACGGCGATCTTTATGGCAAAAAACTGACCGTTGAGGTCATCGATTTTATCCGCCCGGACAAAAAACTGGACAGCCTCGAAGCCCTGAAAATGCAGATTGAGGCGGACAAAAAATCCATCATCGAAAGGCTCGCGCAGCCGTCCCCATTCAACATTCATCATTCATCATTCATCATTAAAATCACTCCTTATTCTTCACTTCCGCGCCGCCGTCCACTTTCACAACGCTGGAGCCCGTGGAAACAACGAGCGCATTGTTTTTGATGAACACCCGGGCGCGGGCATTGTCGGAGGCGTAAATTTCGCCCGATTCGGCGCGCCAGTTGGTCGATTCCAGTACGGAGCCATCGGACAGATTGACGTCCATTTCATTGCCGCGGCCCGTTAAGTCGAGCGTGGCATTTCCGGAAAGCGCAATGTCCAGCGATTGGCAATCGATATAGGCCTTGATAGCGCTGCTGCCTTTGGCACTGATGTCGGCCCGGCCTTCGTCGAAACCACGAATAATGATCTCCCCGGAATTATCGGCATGCAAGGAGGTGAAGGTGTGTGTTTCGATCAGCACGTGCACCGGGCCATCCAGTTTTTTCCCGTTGGTGGTGAAGGTGATTTTGTCGCCCGACTGTATTTTCTGGATCTTGTTTTTATCCGATTCGGAGCCTTCAATTTCCACCCGGAAGTTATCGCCTTGGCGGATCTCCGCCTGAATGTTCCCTTCAATGATGAACTTTTCATAGGAGCGGTCGCTGCGGTAGTTGCGGTCGCCCATTTGCGGGCAGTTCGTACAAATGAGCCCTTCTTTGGTCATGCGGTATACGCGGTCGGGTTCGTGCGAAATGTAATTTTCGTCGTTCTCGTCGGCGTAGTCATCCATCTCGGCAGCCGAATGGTGGTAAATTTTATCGTCAAAAACGACGCTTTTACCTTCCGGCACCTCTATTTCCAGACGGATGCGCTGCACCCGCCATTTGTTACCCCGGGAAATATTGTAGGCCGTCGGAATGCGGAGCGCATTGCCGTTCGTAACCACATCAAACTGGATCTGCCGGGCATTTTCCTGCGCTTCTATACTGGAAGAACCCTGGGCTTTAACGATCTGCGTGCAGCGGAACTGCCCGGAATCGCTTTTCCGCACCCGCACATCGATGGGGCCATTCACTTCGAGGTTATTTTCCCCGATCCGAACGCCGTCGTTGTCGTGGTTGAACCAGAAATCTTCGTAGTCGTTGCCGTTCATGAGTTCGATACCTTCTACGCGCAGGGTATCCGAACGAACACCGGAAAGGTCGATATTCGAAGTCACCGTGCCGTTGTGCCGGTATTCCTTGATAGCAGTGGCCACCAGAAAAATAAAACTAATCAGGTTGATACCCCAGAAGATGCCGAGGCTACCGCGCAGCCAGACCGGCGTACGAACTTTAAATAGTACCCGGATAAAAACCAGACAAAGGGTTACGATCGGAATACCCAGCAGGAAAAACACATTGGTGAAACCCAGCCAGGTGGTGCCGTTGGAGTACGGGCTGAAATAATCGATATACGGCGCTGCCGCAAACAGGCTCCAGATACCGGCTACCCAGGATACTGCCAGGGCGATGAACAGGGCAAACCCTACCAGCATGGCAATCAGCACCCCGAATTTGGCGATAAAACGCAGCATAAATCCGAAAATAGTCCCGATGGCATTCACGCCCCGGTTCATGGCTGCTGCGCCCGGGCTCGAACCTTTAAATTTATTGGTACCGCCCAGGTCGTTCATGCGAGTGCTCAGGCGATCGAAACTGTCTTCGATTTCACGGGCAATGTTGTCTACATTGACCGGTTCGCCGCGCATGGCCAGGCGGTCGGCCGCCGACTTGGCCGGCGGCACGAGTATCCAGAGCAGGGCATATGCAGGCACCCAGAAACCGAAAGAAACAAACGCAAGTACAACGAAGAACAGGCGCATCCAGACGGGATCGGTGATGCCGAAGTAAGCCGACAGACCGGAGCATACACCGGCCACAACGGCGTCTTCTTCATCGCGGAACAGGCGTTTGCCGGGTTTGATCCCGCCGCCGCGTTTGCCGCTTTTCGCTTGTTGGCGGGGTTGTTCCGTTTCCACGGTTTCGCCGCCGAAATCTTCGGGTTTGCCCATAACGGTGACGGCCGCTTCCACATCTGGGAGCATGACGATGGTGCGACTGCCCATTGATTCGGTCAGAATTTCGCCCAGCCTCGTTTCGATATCTGCCACGATTTCGTCGCGGCCCTCGCTTTCGCTGAAGCGCCGGCGAATGCTTTCGAGGTATGCCTGCAAGTATTCGTAGGCATCGTCGTCTATGGTGAGGGCGTATCCGCCCAGGTTGATATTCAGAATCTTATTCATAATCTGATGTTGGACCTTGATTCGCGAAGGGTAGAGATGAACGGGAGGTGTTTTTGTTTTCAGAAATTTGCCCGTTGAATACCGTTTTCGCGACTTTTAATAAAGGTTGAGTTGGTTGACTGTTAGTTGCTGCGGTGTCCGTTTTGAAGGGTCTGATCAACGGACTGCACGAGTTGCTGCCAACTGTTGGAGAGACTTTCCAGCACCTTGGTGCCCAGTTCAGTGATTTTGAAATATTTGCGTGGCGGTCCAGAGTTGCTTTCGCGCCAGGTGTATTCCAGCAGTCCGTCGTTTTTGAGGCGCGTCAGGAGTGGGTACAGTGTTCCTTCCACCACGATGAGGTCGTTGGCTTTGAGCCGGGCAATAATGTCGCTCGGATAAACCTCATCCTCTTCGATGATGGCCAGGATGCACAATTCCAAAACGCCTTTACGCATTTGTGCTTTTGCATTTTCCAAATCCATATACTTCAATGATTAGTTGTTTCTGATTGTAGGGTGTCCGCCGTTTGCAGGCTGTCCTGCCGGATGGACGTATTCCGGTTTACCCGGGTCACCTTCGGGGTAATGCTCAACATTTTCGGCGACAAGTGCGAAACGTCTACGCCGCCTACGGTCGGCTGACCGCTTGTTGTCTGGTTGGCAGCATACATGGTGATCATGGTGGCTGCGAAACTGATGACGACGAAGGCAATTTTTAGTTTGTGTTGCATGGTATTGCTGATCATTCTATTAGTTGGTGAGGCAAAGATAAGCGCATAGGAAGGTTCTTTGCAATACATAGAACCTCCCTTAACCGGGTACTTGGTTGTGTTATTTTTATAAGGTGCTTAAAATGAATCGTTTATCTTGAAAAATATTTTTATATTTTTTGAAAATATTTTTTTCTGACTACCATTTAACGGCAAAAAGCCAAGGGCGACGGGGCCTCCTGAGCGCAGCGAAGGATCTGACATTGCCCCGGATTCCAGGTAAAAACAGATCCTTCGCTGCGCTCAGGAGGACACGCTGCTCCTGGCTTTTGCAGGGATAGTAATGCGATAGGAGGTTGGCGCCCAGCCGTTGTTGGCGTCCCGCCAGGGGTGTACGGAATGTTTACTCCGACATTCGGTGTTCGATATTCAATATTCGGTATTCGGTGTTCGGTGTTAAAAAATATCGAATATCGAACACCGGATATCGAACTCCGAATAAAGTGTAAATGGTTGAATGTAATAATTTTGGCTGTTGTTGGCGTCCCGCCAACAACAACGTTTAGCATAACAGCCAAAATAAAAAGCGCCCTGCGAAGGATTCACAGAGCGCTTTTTATATTGGTGTTCAAGGTGTTTTTTAACCCTAAAACTCCATCCCGTGCCATCGTTCCGATCGCAAATAATACACGACCATCAGGATCATCACCGACCAGTAAACGATTTCGGCTCCCCATACCCAGAACAGCCCGCTGTGGAGCACGTTGACCACCGTAAAAATATAGATCAGGTAAACGACCAGAGAAATCACCTGCAGGCGCAGTCCGAACCAGGTAGCACCGGTGCCCGACAGTGAATTCACCATCACCGAGCCGAACGTAGCGAACGAAAGAATACCGAGCATGAGGTAAAAGATCGGCTGCGTTTCACCAATCAGCGTCATATCCGATTTGCCGAGCAGCGGATACAGCACTTTTCCGGGAAAAAACAGCACAGGAATCGCCATCGCCATACTCACCAGCCAGCACAACTTGCCCGTTTTCCAGGCAGCCGCCAGCACGTCGGAGTGCCGTGCCTGACCGATGAGGTTGCTCACCAGCGTATTTACACCCGATGAAAAACCCCACAACGGGATGGAAAGCAATAAATAAACCGTGCGCGCCAGGTTGGAAATGGCCAGTGCGCGTTCGCCGAGGTTTTCGACCATACCGAAAAAGAAAATCCAACTGCCCTGCCCCACGGCGGCGTGTGCCACGACGGGCAAGGATATATTCAGTTGCTGCCGGGTGAGCGCCCAGTCGGGCTTGGGAACGGAGAAAATATTGAGTACCCGGTTTTTTTTGTCGAGCAGTATGAACACGATAAACACTACGAATGCTATCCCTTCCGCGATGCTGCTGGCCAGTCCGGAGCCGCCGATGCCCATGGCCGGCAGGCCGAATTTACCGAAAATAAGTCCGTAGTTGAGCGCCAGGTTGACGATGGCCAGTATGATCGTATCCAGCAAAATAATACCCGGCCGCGCGATCCCTGTGTACAGGGAAATCAGCGCTACGCCGGCATAACTGAAAAATATGCCGTACGATCGGTAATGGATGTATTCCAGGCACTTATCATAGATCTGGGGTGAGTTTTCCAGGAAAAACTGAAAAAACCAGGCCGTTCCGAACCGCATGAACGCCCACATCAGAGCCGCCAGCGCCAGTTCGAACAACAGCATGGTGTGAAAAATGTGGCCCACCGCCCCGTATTTGCCTTCTCCCATGCGCCGGGCGATGATAATCTGCCCGCCCCGCGAAAATGAATACCCGATCGCTGCAATGGTGATGTAAAATACCCCCACGAACCCGATAGCAGCAAACTCCACTTCGCCCAGATGGTACAACAATACGGCATCGCTGAGCGCAATGACATTTTGCGCGGCCGATCCAAGCATGATCGGTGCGGAAATTTTCCAGATTTGACGGTAGCTTAGATCGAGCTTCACTATGTTCTTTTTTATGTTATTGGTTATTAGTTATTAGTGTGTAAACGCCCGGCTTTACAACTGATAGCCAAGCGTTTACACACTAATAACTAATAACGGATAACCAATAACCACATCAATAAAATCTCCAGAACTTCCACCACGCAGGCACAATGTTCCAGTGTTGTTTTTCCCTGAAATCCGGATTGATGAAAGCCAGGGCAAAATCGTAAAAATCTATGCTAAGGGTTACGTTCGGATGTTGCCGGATGCGGGTCCAGGCTTCCTCCATTTCGGGCGACCAATGTATGTCGTCGAGTATAAATACGGTTTTTTCGCGTGCAAAGGGTAAACAGCGCTCAAAATACTGCAAGGTAGGTTCCAGCCGGTGATTGCCGTCCAGATAAATCAGATCGGCGTGTTGCAGGCGTTGCAGGGCAGGCTCCAGGGTTTGTTCAAAGGCGCCGGTAATGATTTCCGCTTTGTGCAGGCGCAATATTTGCAGGTTCCCGCGGGCTACTTCAGCCGTTTGCGGGCATCCTTCAAGTGATAAAAACGGCGTATTCCGCACGGCAGAAGCGAGGTACATCGTGCTGATACCGACTGAACTGCCGAGTTCGAGCATGGTTTGCGGCGCCAGCCATTGTGCCAGCCGGAACAACCGGCGGCCCTGCTCCGCGCTGCTGCCGGCCCGGCGTGCGATGTGGCGCAGCGAACGGCGTTTTTGCCCTTTCGACGCGCCGGTGCCAAAATCCGTCACCTCCAGAACCGCCTCGCTCGACAACATACGCGCGCGCAGCCCTTCCACATCGCGGAATGCGTAGTACGCGCGCCGGTCTTCCAGCACGGCATGCACCAGTCCGAAAACAAACGGCGAATGGATCTGGTATTTCGTGACCGCATCCCAATAAAATCTTAAAAATGCGCGAAATGGATAGAACATAAAAATGGTTAGGGTACGCAGGGCAAATTTTCAAAAACAACGGGTAAATATCTGAAAATCAAGCACTTGAAATTCCAAGCACCTTCCAGCAGCCGGATTTTACACCGCCATCGGCGGGCGAAATTAGAAAGTGCCGTCGTTAAAAAACATTTAAACCGACTTTCGGTCGAAAATACCTGAACACCTGCCCCCGTTTCTTCGGCATTCCTGTACAAAACGGAATGCCATCCGATAAATGAAAAATATCCGCCTGCTCGCCACTTTCGCTTTCGCTGTCTTCTTCCTGTCCAACACTGCTTTCGCTCAACGTTACAAAACGGCTGCCGGTATCCGCGTCGACAACGGCCTCAACCTGACGGTGCAACAGTACATCACCAACGGCTGGACGGCAGAAGGTATTCTCCATACGCCCATCGCTTCCGACAACTTCGGCGTATCGCTGCTGGCGGAAAAACACCATAAAATCATTTTTCGCGGATTGAATTTTTACGCCGGCGGTGGTGTCCACTACTATGGCATCAATAATTCCGGCGTAAAGGATGCCGTTACCACCAACAACGTGTGGGGCTTGTCCGGCATCGGCGGCGCGGAAGTTTCCCTCGGCCGCATCAACCTGGCGGTCGACTGGAAACCGGAACTGCACCTTTCCGGCGATCAGGTGAAACCGTTCAACTGGAACGGCGCTTCCATCTCCGCCCGCTATATCATCGCCAAACGCGAGCGGAACAAGATTAAGGACTGGAATATCTGGGACAAGTTTGGCCGGAGGAAAAAATAGTAGTTATCGGTTATTAGTTATCCGTTAGTAGTTATCAGGGGTGGTAAGGGACCATCTGCACAGATGCTTGGCCGCACAATCGGGCAGCAAAAAACTGGTGCAGGTGGTCCCTTACCACCCCTAATAACTAATAACCGATAACTAATAACTTAAAACAGATACCCAAAAATCCGTTTCTTCTTCTTCGCCGTCGTTGCCGTCTTTTTCACAAAAACAGGCGCGCTGCTGTAACTCTGCACGTTGGGCCGGTTGAAGGCGGTGATAACATAAGTGTAATACTCCCCTTCTATTGCCGTCTGATCCTCAAAGGTCCATTTTTCCGCATCAGCGTTAAATGCCGTCGTAGCGAGGAGGTTACGCGGATTGCGAAAGTCACCGACCGCTTCCCCCTGGAAACGGTAAATAGCAAAATAGTAAGGCATTTGTTCGGCGGCAATCACGTCGCAGATATTCCAGGCCAGGCGCACCGAACTGGGCGAGCCTTCGATCCGGCAGATTTGCGGCGTAGCCGGCGGGATTTTCGACAGAGCTACTACGGGCGGCACCAGCGCCTGCGTTTTAAACAGGTCATTGATCAGCGAATCCTGTACCCCGAGCGGGTTGCGAATGAGCGGACGCGTGGAAAAGAAAATGCTTCCGTTGACGTTCGGGTTGCTGCGGTTGAGATTGATCTGGCGTTTGATCTCGTCGGGCCGGGTCCAGTTGATATCGTTGGGCGCATTGTTGATCTTATACGCGGCATGGCCGATATACAACTGCTTTCCATAGGTGTTTTTTCCCCACCAGTCCACCAGTTTTTCATAGTCGGCCGGCACGAAGCCGATGCTCCAGTACAGTTGGGGCGCCACATAATCGATCCAGCCGTTTTTCATCCACAGCAGCACGTCGGCATACAGGTCGTCATAGCAGGTCACGCCGGCGCGGGTATCGGAACCCATGACCGGGTCGCGGTCGCGGTTGCGCCACACACCGAAGGGACCGATGCCGAAACGCACGTACGGTTTGATTTTCCGGATATTCGTGGATACCGCCGACACCAGCCGGCTGATGTTGTCGCGGCGCCAGTCTTCGATCATCGAAAAACCGCGCGGATCGGACGCGAATTCATTGTAGTCGTTCAGCGTTTCGCCGGCTTCTTTGTACGGGTAAAAATAGTCGTCGAAGTGAATACCGTCCACGTCGTAGCGCAGTACGATGTCTTTTACCACATTCACGAGGTATTGCTGCACCGACGGGTTGGCAGGGTTGAAATAATACCGGCGGCCGTAGCGGAAAAACCACTGCGCTTTCCGGTTGGCCGGCAGCGACCGCAGCGGGTGCATGGGAGACAAGGCGGCCGTATCCAGGTCGAGTGTGGCGCGGTACGGGTTCAGCCAGGCATGAAATTCCATGCGCCGGTCGTGGGCTGCCTTGATCATGTATTCCATCGGATCATACGTCGAATCCGGCGGCGGAACACCCTGCTGCCCGGTCAGGAACTTGCTCCAGGGCACATTGGGCGAGCGGTACATGGCGTCGCCACTAGGCCGCACCTGCACAAAAACGGCGTTCATATTCATTGCTTTCAGCACATCCAACAGGCTGTCGAACTCCATTTTCTGCCGCTCGATCGGCAATCCGGGCTGCGACGGCCAGTCGATGTTAAAAGCGGTGGCGATCCATGCGCCGCGCATTTCGGTGACGGGTGAGGTAGGCGGACGCTGTGCCCGTGCATTTTGTGCCAGCAGCACAACGCTGAAAAAAATCAAAAAAACAGGGAAACGGGTGTATTGCTTCATAAAAAGACTGGTTTTGCGGTAAATGTATGCACAAAATTAGAAGTGAGAAGGGAGAAGTGAGAAGTGAGACGCGTAGATTACACCGCTTAGAGCCAGGTACCCGAATCGTTTGGAGCGAAGCGGCGTACGCTACGCGTCTCTCTTCTCACTTCTCCCTTCTCACTTCTGATTGATTTGCGCCCGAATTTTCGGACTTTTGCGTCCCTAACCATTTTGCACTCCATATGAAATTTCCACATCCCATCCCGGTGAGCGAGCTTGCCGCCCGTTTTCAGGCACAGGTCATCGGCGACGCCGGACTTACGGCCACCGGTATTAACGAGATCCACAAAGTGGAGCCCGGCGATATCGCATTTTCAGATGTCAAAAAATATTTTGAAAAAACGCTCGCCAGTTCCGCTACCGTCATTCTGCTCAACGAAGCCGTCGAATGCCCGCCCGGGAAGGTGATCCTCGTGGTGGCACAACCCTTCGAAGCCTACGATTCGCTGGTACGCGAGTTCCGGCCTTTCGAACCCATTACACAAACGATCAGTCCGCAGGCGGAAGTACACCACACTGCCGTCATCGAGCCGGGCGTCGTCATAGCCGCGCATGCCAAAGTGGGCGCTTATTGCCACATTCAGGCCAATACCTACATCGGCGAATACACGATCATCGGCGAATACGTCAGCATCGGCCCCAACAGCACTATCGGTTCCGACGCATTTTATTATAAAAAACAGGCCGACGGCTCTTTCCAGAAATGGCGCTCCGGCGGGCGCGTCCTGCTGCATGACCGGGTCGATATCGGCGCCGGCTGCACCGTGAATAAAGGTGTGAGCGGCGATACCATCATCGGCGAAGGCAGCAAACTCGACTGCCAGATCCACATCGGCCACGGCGTGGTGGTGGGCAAAAACTGCCTGTTCGCTGCGCAGGTCGGTATCGGCGGAAAAACCATTATCGAAGACAATGTGGTGCTGTACGGACAGGTTGGCGTGGCCCAGAACGTTACCATCGGCAAAGGCGCAATCGTGCTCGCCACTTCCGGCGTTTCCAAATCGCTGGACGGCGGAAAAACGTATTTCGGCGCACCGGCCGAAGAGATTCGGGAAAAATACAAGGAACTGGCGGCGCTGCGGATGTTGCCGGGGGTGATCAATAAGTTGAAGTAGTTGTTGGTTGTTAGTTATAAGTTATTAGTTATTAGGGGTGGTAAGGGACCGTCTGCACTAAAGTCTGGCCGCCCGATTCGAGAGCGTCTACGGGATTTAAAATTTAAGATTACATGACGTAAGATTTACGATTTAAAAGGCGGCATCACGGACAATCTTAAATCTTACGTCATGTAATCTTAAATCTTAAATACCACGCGCTTGACACCCAATTTTACAGCCAATCTTTGGTGCAGATTGCCCCCTACCACCCCTAATAACTAATAACCGATAACTAACAACGAAATGGCCCACCTCCCCGAATCGACCCTCAAAAAACTTCGCCGTATCGGTCAGAGCCTCAACCTGCTGGTCCGGGTGGCGCCTGCTGTGGCGGGACGTGTCACGTTTCGGCTGTTTTGCAGTCCGCGGCGGAAACCGATGAACGAACAGGACAAGGATTTTCTGCTGGCGGCGCGACAGCCTGTTATGGACGTGAACGGCACGCCCGTCGCCAACTTTTGCTGGCAACCCTCCGGCGTGTCCAACGGCCGCAGTGTGTTGTTTCTGCACGGCTGGGAATCCAATTCCGCCCGGTGGCGGCAGTACGTGAAGGCCTTGCGGAAGGTGGGTTTTACCGTTTGGGCGCTCGACGCGCCGGCCAGCGGCCTTTCCGGCGGGCGCATGCTCAACTTGCTGATTTTCAGCACTGTCGTAAAAAAATTCCTGGAAGAGAAAGGGAATATGTACGCCATTGTCGGCCATTCGCTGGGTGGCGGCGCGGCCGTTTTGAGCACTACCCTGCTGGGTGCACCCCGGCCTGAAAAAATCGTGGTACTGGGCACATTTGCCGAAGCAAAACGGGTCATCCGCGATTTCGGGGCCATTATCGGCGCCAATGAAACGGTGCTCCGGCAGGTCGACCTGGAAATTGCGCGGCGCGGCGGAATACCCATCGAGGAATATTCTGTGGTGCGGCATGTCGCGCAACTCACCGACGTACATGGACTGGTGATGCACGACCACGACGACGACGTGGCTCCCATAGCGGAGGCCCGCCTGATCGCTGAAAAATGGGAAGGCGCACAATTCATCGAAACCACCGGGCTGGGGCACCGCATGCAACATGGTTCCGTGGTGAAGGCTGTGCGGGATTTTCTGGTTTAACTATCCGGGCGCTTAGTGGTGGCATGGGATTATTAACTTTAAAAGGTTGGGGTTTGTATTGCGCTCGCAATACAAACCCCAACCTTTTAAAGTTAATAATCCCATGCCACCACTAGGTAAGCACGCCAATTTATCTCAGATAAGACCACACACTACAGTGATTTCGACAGCACGTACATCAGGTATACCTCCTCCTGGTTGCTGATGCCGAGGCGGTTGGTCGTCAGGTGCAGCAGACTTGGCAATGCTTTTTCCATGGCAGCACCGAATTCTTTGAGTACCAACTGATTGCCTCTGTACCAACGCAGCCACTCCGGCTGTTTGGGGTCGAATTTTTCTTCATTCAGCATATCCCACAGGTTGTCCAGCGTTGCACGAACGCTGCCCGCCTGCGGAGTATAGTTCGACTCGAAATTTTCCAGCAGCGCTTTTTTCATGGTTGCGTCGTCCTCGTCTTCCGCCGGTTTAAAGAACAGCGGCAGCCAAAGTTCGTACAGTTGGCCGAAATACCACGCTGCGCGTTCCCGGGTAATTCCGGCGGCATGTATCGTCATGGTGTGCAAACGCAGGGCATCGAACAGCGCGTCGCCGTAAGTGTATTGTGGTCGTTGCAGGCGTTCGAGCACCACGCGTGTGCTGATGTGAAAATGTTCCTCCGCCCAGGCCATGGCTTCTTCGCCGCCGAAGCGGGTCGTTTCCGGGTCGTATGGCACTTCCACCCGTTCGCCGCGTTCGGCAAACCAGCCTTCCAGCGCCGGCCGCAGGGTTTCTTCCAGCCATTCCTGCTCTCCGCGCAGCCGCAGGCGGATGTGCAGGCCTTTTTCATCGTCGTAGCGAATAAAAAAAGCGCGGGTACCCGGTTTGTTCCAGATGAATTGTTCGAGAAAAGGCCGCACCGCACGAGTCAGAAAAACGTCGGCCGTTTCCAGCGGGTAAAAATGATAGGAAAGCCATTCTTGCATACGACAAAGGTAGGTGTTTGGTGTGTAGTGTTTCGTGTTTGGGGGTTCGTTGCTTTTGGCATTTTTTTATTTAACCACAAGGTGCACAAAGGGTTTTCACAAGGAGCACAAATTCACGACGCGAACCTCCTGGTGTCCTTTGTGAAAACCCTTCGTGCATCTTGTGGTTAAATAAAAAAACCGCCACAAGCAACGCCCTACAAACACGAAACACCAAAATACCAAACACGATTACCTTTAGCCTGAAAATGCAAAAACATATGAAGCAACTTATCCTCGCCCTTTTATTCCCTTTTATTCTGAACGCGCAAAACGCGAAGCCTTATTTCCAGCAGGAGGTTAATTACAAAATTGCCGTATCGCTCGACGATAAAAACCATACGGTAACGGGCAACATCGACATGGAATATATCAACAATTCCCCCGACGCCCTGCCCGAAATATGGATCCATTTGTGGGGAAACGCCTTTAAAAACCGCGAAACTGCCTTTACCAAACAAAAACTGCGCGACGGCAACAAATCCTTTTATTTCGCCGACGAAGCCAATCTGGGTTATTATAAAAACCTGGATTTTATGGTAGATGGGCAAAAAAACACCTGGAAATACGATCGTAAAAACCCCGATATCGCCAGAATAATCCTGGCACAACCGCTGCCGCCAGGGGGACGTATCCGGATTTTCACACCGTTTTTGCTCAAAATTCCGGCTTCCTACTCCCGCCTCGGCCACGTCGGCACTTCCTACCAGATGACGCAGTGGTACCCCAAACCGGCGGTATACGACAACCGCGGCTGGCACGCCATGCCATACCTCGATATCGGTGAATTTTATTCCGAATTCGGCAGTTTCGACGTCACCATTACCTTGCCTGCCAACTATGTGGTCGGCGCAACGGGCACTTTGCAAACACCCTCGGAGGTTGAATTTTTACAAAAAAAAGTGGCGGAAACCGACGCTTACTTCGCCAAATACACCGACAAGGCCGCCAACCGCCGCGACACCATACCGAAATCCAGCACCGAAATGAAAACCATCCGCTACACGGCGGAGCGTGTACATGACTTCGCCTGGTTTGCAGACAAACGTTTTATGGTGATGCAGGACCAGGCCGTGCTGGAATCCGGCAAAAAGGTTGATTGCTGGGCTATGTTTCTGCGTGCGGATGCCCAATGGTGGCAAAAAGGCGCTTCTTTCGTGCGTCGTTCGGTGGAATTTTTCTCCAAAAACGTAGGCGAATACCCCTGGCCGCATGCCACCGCCGTTCACTCGGCCCTGAGCGCCGGAGCGGGCATGGAATATCCGATGATCACGGTGATCGGCAATGCCGACTCGTTCAGGGAACTCGACGAGGTCATTACGCACGAGGTCGGACACAACTGGTTTTACGGAATCCTGGCTTCCAACGAACGTGAACACCCGTTTCTCGACGAAGGCATCAATTCCTATTACGAATACCGCTATATGCGCCAGTATTACGGAAAAGTATCGCCGGTATCCATGCCGATGCGCTGGCTCGAACCCGACAGCAGCCAGGGATCCATGATCGAACTCGGCCAACTGATCCTTGCTCGGGAGCACATTGGAACGCCGCCCGACCGGCATTCCAACAACATGACACCGCCGGCCTATGCCCTACAGGTGTACAGCAAAACCGGTACTACCCTGGGCTGGCTCGAGCAGTCGATCGGGACGGAACGTTTTGACCGCGTCATGCAGGCATATTACCGCGACTGGCAGTTTCGTCATCCGTACCCGGAAGACTTGCGCGCGTCGTGGAAAAATGCCGGACTGGAAGCCGACTGGTGGTTCCGTCTGATGCAAACCCAGCTACAGGTAGACGTGGCCATTACCGATATAGGGCGCGACAAAACAGGATGGAATATTCATGTGGCCCAAAAAGGCAGCCTCGCAGCGCCATTTCCAGTATCGGCCATGAAAGATGGCAAAGTGCTGGAAACGAAGTGGTTCCAGCCGGGAGAAGCGGTGAAATTTCCCAACAATTACGCCGACGCCGACGCCTTCGTCATAGACCAGGAACACCTGATACTCGATGTGAACCGCAAAAACAACCAGCGCCGCACGGCGGGCACATTTCCCGGCATCGAGCCTTTGCGGTTGCGGCTGAACAACCTGATCCAGGATCCTGCGCGCAATACGGTCGGCATCATTCCGTGGGTGGGCTGGAACAACTACGACAAAACCATGCTGGGGCTGGCCCTTTACAACGCGGTGATGCCTTCCCAGCGCTTCCAGTACGTCATCGCGCCGGGATACGGCACCGCAAGCGGCGCCCTGACGGGACTGGTCGACCTCAGGTATAAACTTTTCCCCGGCGGCCTTTTCCCGAAAGTTACGGTCGGTCTCAGCGCCAAAACATTCCACTACAACTACAATGCAGGGTTTGATTACCGGGAAAAAATGATGCGCGTGGTGCCGCAGGTGCGCCTGGAATTGTCCGACAACTCCATTTCTTTCCGGCATTTTGTACATTTCAGAACCATTTTTCTGGACCTGGAAGACGGGCAGGTGGATGCTTCGGGGTTCACCGGCAAGGAACACGTGAAAACGACCATTTTTGAAACCCGCTACGAAGCCATTCAAAAGCGTGCGCCCAACCCGTGGCAATTCAAAGCCGCTGTGGAAAACAGCCCCAACTACCGCAGTATTTTCGGTGAAAAAGCGCCGTACGTGCGCGGTTCGCTGGAATGGCGGCAGGAGTTTTATTACCAGCGCACCCGGCGTATCAGTGCCCGTTTTTTTGCCGGCGCTTTTCTGAAAAACACGCAGCGCAACCGCACGGTAGAACCGAACGCTTTTTCGCTGAATCCGCAGGGCTTCAACGACTACAAATTTGATCAGGTGTTTTTTGCCCGGAATGCTCTGGGCGGCACGTTCGCCCACCAGGTGAGCCAGACGGAAGGCGGATTTAAAGGCGCGTTCGGATCGCCGTTTGCCTCGCTGATCGGCAATTCGAACAACTACCTGCTGGCGGTTAATCTGAAAGCCGACCTCCCCCAGCGCCTGCCCTTCGGCATTCACCTGCGGCCGTATTTCGACCTGGGCTATTTCGACGATGCCACGGTGATCGGGCAGGATCGTCCGCGCAGCGAACAGTTGCTCTGGAGCGGCGGCCTGATACTCGAATTCTTCAAAGGCGGTTTCGAATTTTACCTGCCCATCGTGAGCGCCAAACCCCTCAAAGACCGCTACGCGGAACAGCGCGACGGAAATTACCTGCGGAACATCACCTGGAGTATCCGGATTCCGTTCCGGGAACCGGGAGAAGCGGTGGACTACTTTTTAAGATGAATGATGAATGATGAATGATGAATTTTCAACATTTCACTCTATTTTTCCATGCTATAACAGATTGAATTTCAGTTTTTTATCACAAAAGCCCTGATTCAATCGAGTAGCAAAAATTCATCATTCATCATTCATCATTACCCCAACACCTGCTCCGCATGATTTTCCGTATTCACCTTGGAGATGATGCGCTCGATTTTCCCGTTTTCATCGATCACGAACGTGGTGCGATGGATGCCCATGTAGGCGCGGCCCATAAATTTTTTCTCGCCCCACACGCCGTAGGCTTCCGATACGGCATGGCTTTCGTCGGACAGGAGCGCGAAAGGAAGGCTGAATTTATCCTGAAATTTGACGTGTTTTTTAACGGAATCGGGGCTTACACCCAATACGTCGTACCCTTTGGATAAAAAAGACTGGTAGTTGTCGCGCAGGCTACAGGCTTCGGCCGTGCAACCCGGCGTATCGTCTTTCGGGTAAAAATAAAGCACCAGTTTTTTGCCCTGGTAACTGGAAAGGCTCACATTTTCGCCTTTTTCATTGGGTGCGGAAAAATCGGGGGCGGGGTCGCCTTCTTTCAGGTGGAACATGTGGGAAAGTTATGAGTTATAAGTGATGAGTTATGAGTGTGGGTATCGGGGAAAACCTAAAGGAACGCATTTTGTTCAAAGCACTTCTGATTCTAGAACTAACTTTGCCACCAACTCATAACTCATCACTTATAACTCATAACTTTCCATGATCGTCGTCACCGGTGCAGCCGGATTCATCGGCTCCTGCATGATCAAACGCCTCAACGATGAGGGTTACACCGATATCCTGGCCGTGGATGATTTCAGCCGTCCGGACAAGCAGGTAAATCTTTCTTTCAAACAGATCAGCAGCCAGATGCACCGGATGAATTTTATCCGCTGGCTGGAACGCAATTACATCGACGTAGAAGCCGTCATTCACCTCGGCGCGCGCACCGATACCACGGAAATGAACACCGCCATTTTCGACGAACTGAACCTGGAATACTCCAAGGCCCTGTGGATGTTGTGCGCGGGGTTTCAGATCCCGTTTCTGTATGCCAGCAGCGCGGCCACCTACGGACTCGGCGAACACGGCTACTCCGACGACCACGCCACTATTCCCTTGCTGAAACCGCTCAACCCGTACGGACAGAGCAAGCAGGATTTCGACGTGTGGGTGCTCGAAACGATCGCCAAAGGCGGCTCGGATGCCGGGGCTATGGCTCCGCCGCAATGGGCAGGGTTCAAGTTTTTCAACGTGTACGGCCCGAATGAATACCACAAGGGCCGGATGGCTTCGGTCATTTTTCACACAGCCCGGAAGATCAAATCCACCGGCGCCATGCAGTTGTTCCGCTCGCATCGTCCCGATTTTCAGGACGGCGAACAAAGCCGCGATTTCATTTACGTGAAAGACCTCGTCGACGTAATACTGTTTTTTATGGAAAAACGCCCGCCGAACGCCATTTACAACCTCGGCACCGGCAAGGCACGTACTTTTCTGGACCTCGCCACGAGCACGTTCCATGCCATGAACCTGGAGCCGAAAATCTCGTTCATCGATACGCCGGCCGATATCCGCGACACCTACCAGTATTTCACCGAAGCCGATATGGGCAAACTGCGCCGGGCGGGTTACGACCAGCCGTTTTACGGACTGGAGGAAGGCATCGAGGATTATGTACAGCGGTATTTGTGGGAAGAGGTGATTTACTGACGTGAAATTATATTGTTGTGTTGATTTATCTTTGTCAACTTCAACATGTAAATCTCGTCGCAAATGAAAACCATTTTTCCCCTTGCCTGCTTTTTCCTGGCAATTGCGCCCTCTTTAGCACAGAATTGTCTGAGTTCCGGCATCACTTTTTCCACCCAAGCGCAAATCGACGCATTCCCGGCCAATTTTCCCGGCTGCACCAAAATTGTAGGGGAAGCCGTTATCAGCGGCGCCGATATTCACAACCTGGACGGCCTGGCGCAACTGACCCAAACCGGAAACACGCTGGCTATCATCGATAACCCGAACCTGAATGACCTGACCGGGCTTTCCAACCTCACGTCGATTGCTGGACTTTTATACTTACAAAACAATGCTTCGCTCACGAGTCTCGACGGACTGGATAATATACAAAATCTCGGAATCGGTCTTCACGTATCTTCCAATCCGGTCCTGACCGGCCTGGACCAACTGTCGCATCTTACCACCCTGCAATACCTGAACATAGAATACTGCGATGCCATCACCGATCTCGATGGGCTGCACAACCTCACGACGATTACCCAGGACGGCCTGATCGGGTATAATTCGCTGCTTTCGGACCTGGGCGCGCTCAGTCATCTGACTTCCGTAGGCGCCAATCTCGGCATCACGGCCAACCCGCTCCTCACCGACCTGCAGGGCTTGAATAACCTGACATCCTCCGGCAGTTTAGGAATCGGAAACAACAACGGTCTGACTAGTCTCGCGGGTCTCGAACACTTGCAATCCATTGGCAGTTATTTGTTTGTCCAGAGCAACCCGATTTTGACGGATATCAGTGACCTGGCTGCTCTCACGCATGTCGGTATCGGCATCTATATTGCGTACAACGACATACTCCCGACCCTTACCGGCCTGGAAAATATCATAAACTTGCAGGACCTGAGCATACAGGGCAACGACGGCCTGACCGATCTTGCAGGGCTCGACAATATCCTGACCACTTCACAAATGCTTGCAATTGCGGAAAACGACGCCCTCACCAGCCTTCAGCAATTGAGCCATCTGACAACCGTCGGGAATTTGTTTATTTCTTTTAACAACTTGCTCCCAAACCTCGACGGACTGGATCAACTGACCAGCCAAACGGGCTTTTTCACCATAAACGGAAATCCTGCGCTGACGGATCTCACCGCCCTCGCATCGCTGACTGCTGTCGGCCCGCTCGATATTATCGACAACGATTTACTGACCAATCTGTCGGGGCTTCACAACATCACTGCCATCAACGGCTCGCTGACGGTTTCGGAAAATGCGCTGCTGCCCAACCTGAACGCATTCCAGCAACTAAACTCCATCGGCGGCACGGTCTATTTTCAGAATAACCCGGCATTGACGAGCCTGGCCGGGCTTTCCCAGGTCACCTCCATCATCGTCGAAATAAACATCACCGGCAATCCGGTTCTGCAAAGTCTGACAGGCCTCGACAACATTTCATCCGGCACCTTCAACTACCTGACACTCATGGACAACAGCAGCCTCACCGGCTGTTCCGTCCAAAGCGTCTGCGATTTCCTCAGCGGAACCGGTCAGGCCTTCATCGGCAACAATGCCGTCGGATGCAATACCGAAGCACAGGTGGAAGCCAATTGTGCAGCCATGCCGGTCGAACTGGTTTCCTTTCAAGGGCGCCCGGCCGGACATGATATTTCGCTGGAATGGAAAGTCGGTATAGAAGAAAACCTGGCCTCTTATGGTGTGGAACACAGTACGACTGGCAGTAACTACGAAGCATTAAAATACATAAACGCTTCTTTATCAAATAACTACAGGTACATACATCAGCAGCCGGGGCCGGGAACACATTCCTACCGGTTGAAAATGACGGATCGCGACGGCGCCTTTAATTACTCTCCCGTAGTAGTAGTCGACATCGAAAAAACAAATGTGTCCGTTTACCCGAACCCTACGGACGGTACGGTATTTATCGACGATCCGGAAGGGACCGTGGGCGAAGTATCCGTTTATAACAGCGTGGGTAAACTCGTAAAATCAAGGGCCGCCGATCAAGCCATCGACCTGTCGGATATGCCGAAAGGAATGTATCAGGTAGGGCTTCAGACGGAGGCAGGGCGCTTTTTTTATGCTATTCTGTTGAAGTAAATCACCTTTTATTACTGTTTTACAAACTTGCACATCCCGGTTCTGTCCTGGCCAGGCACTTTTACGAAGTATGTGCCGGCGGGCAAATGCGCCACATTTATCTGTCCGTTTTGAATTTCGATGGAAAGCACAACGCGCCCCACGACATCAAAAATCGCCAATTTTTCAAGTCTCTTTTTTGATTCCAGGTGTAGTATGTCTCCGACAGGGTTAGGGTAAATTGAAATTACTTCCAACTGATCCGGCGTGTGTGTGCTGCTCAAATTGGTTACCGTCGTTGTAGCCGTATTTGTAATAACCGGAAGGTTGTAATCAAAATAGATAGATGCCGTGTTTTTCACTTGATCGTTCAGGGCCAGTTCGGGCCTGGTTTTGATCTTGAATACGACGAAGCCGTGTTTGTCCGGCTCCGTAAACGGCAACTGGATATTTTCAAAAATGAATTCCACCTGGTTGCCGTTGATACGGGTGATACACGCATGACTGGCATCTACCAGACGTAGCGTGGACAGATCGAATTTAGATACGTCGATCACGTCTTTTACCACGATGTTTTCGGCGGCAAAAGTGCCTGTGTTCTCAAAACGAATCAGGTAATGCAGGTAATCGCCCACCATCTCCGGGGTGATTTGAGGGCCTTCGAGGCAGGTTTTGTCGTTGGGGTCATAGGAGCCCACGATGATCTGGCGGATGGAGGAAATATTGTTCTCCGGCGTCTCCTCTTCCGATGAAATGGTTGCATAGGCGGCGAGACTGAGGATGTCGCCTGCGTTGACCGGCGGCGTCTGGCTGGGGCTGTTGATTATAAAATGGATTTCGATGCCGGCAAATCCAAACGGTGGCAAATCCGTAAAATCCCAACGCAGATTATCCGGCAAAATAGCCGCCGGCGTTACACTGGCATCCGTAAAAGTCATTCGGTTCTGGTCGAAGTAAAAAAATAAACTTCCGCTCTCCGGTTGTGTGCCTCTATTTCGATATACAATATGATACGATGCTTCGAAGCCCGGACGCGCCGGACTGGTCGGAAAAAGGGTTACCTCGATATCATGGTGAACGCCGATCGGGGAAACACAAAAATCCTGGGAAAGCGCCGTCGGATCAACCGGAAAATTCAACTGTAGTACACCGGGCGTTACGGTGAAATAACCGGTATCCTCCAAAACCGGCTCTATCGTGTAATCGCCCGGATTCAAGGCCGTTTTATACTGCCCGGAGGGATTGGCGATCAACACACCCGAACCTATTCCGTCGCTGATCCGGAACATAAGGCCCGGAAAACCGGGGTCGATGGCATCGCAGCCGTTCAGGTTAAAATCCGTGTGTACCTCGCCCTGCAAAGTATGATCGGCGGTACTGCCCACTAAGTAATTGCAAAAAGAATTGATACTGCAATCCGTCAGTCCAAATTCCGTGGCCTTTTGCTGTACGTACCATATAAGGCTTTCATCGCAACAGATGTAAACAAGCGGATTATCCGCTATATAGAACACCCCCATTGGTTGGGGATTCCCGTTCTTTATATAAAGTGTTGCCAGTTGATTGCGCTCGCAGTTCAATTCAACCAGGTCATGTGCATCCTGCAGATCCAGTGTAGTCAATTGATTTTCCCAACAGTTCAGGCGCTGCAAACTGCTGAGTCCCTGAAGATCCAACGTTGTTAATTGATTGGTCCTGCAATTCAGCTCTGTCAGGCTATCCAATCCCTGCACATTCAGGCTGTTCATGCCATTCCAGGCACACGCCAACCATTTCAGCCTGTGCAACTCCTGTACCTCTATTACGGACAATTCATTGAAACTACAGTCGAGGGACTCCAATTGGGTGCAGTTGTGCAAATCCAGCGAACTCAGAGAATTATAAAAACAATTGAGGTATTTGAGGTGTGCCAGAAGCGGCACGTTTAGTGTGGTCAATTCATTAAAACTGCAATCCAGGCTGGTCAATAGCGGCATGGTTTCCACAGGAAGCGAAGAAATATTGTTGTGGCTGATGTCTAGCCATTTCAAGTTCGGAAACGCCTCGATACCGGTCATGCTGTATATTTCCCTTTGCGTCACGCTTATCCCGAATACGGCCGCCGCTTCCGTCACCTGAATTTCCCCGTCGTTGTTGGTATCCGCGTCGCTGCCGGCGACGTAATAGCCGCCCAGATCGGCGCAGGGGGCATTGACAAGCCAATACTTGAAATTTGCATCGGGAATGTTTACGATTTGGGCGCCTGCATCAAAAGAGCACGCCAGCAGGAGGATCAGCAGGAAAAAATACCGGTTTTTCATAAATTAAAACGGATTTGATACGTGTGCAGGCGAAAAGCCCGCGCTTATTATTGTTGTTTGGAAGGATACAAAGATACTTGTCGCAAAAATATATACCCGAAAAGCCGCCGGGCAATCCGGATTTCTTAAAAGCCCGGTTTGAATAGGCTTACTGCTTCACTACCTGTTTCGTGGCAATCAGGTTCCCGCTGAAAACCTTTACCCGGTAAACGCCCTGCGGCAAATGCGCAATGTCGATTTGCCCGTTTTGAACGCCTGTGGAAAGTACGATCCGGCCCAGTGCGTCAGATATTTCCACCCGTTCGACGGGCTGATCCGTTTGTAAAAACAGCATGTCCTGAGCGGGATTGGGTTGCAGGCGCAGGTTCATTGGATGTTTGATTGGCGAGTAGGTGGCGATCGTTTCCGAAACGGTTGTGGTAGCCACATTGGTGACTACCGGCTGGTTAAAATCAAAATAAATGTTCGCCTTGTTCGTAAGGACCGTGCCGAGAGGCAGTTCCGGTCTTGTTTTTACCTTGAAAAGCACAAAACCGTGTTTTGCCGGCTCGGTAAAGGGCAATTGGATATTTTCGAAAATGAATTCCACCAGATTGCCATTTATCCGGACATAACAGTCGTGGCTGGATTCTACGAGCCGCAGCGACGCAGGATCGAAATTGGTTGTATCTATAGAATCCCGCACCACCACATTTTCCGCCGCAAACGTGCCTGTATTTTCAAACCGGATCAAATAATGGAGGTAATCGCCGGCCATTTCCGGCGAGATATGGTCGCCTTCAAGACAGGTTTTGTCGTTGGGATCATAGGAACCGACCGTCGTTTGAAGAAGTTCGAATACGTTGTCGCGGGGGAGTTCGTCCGTTTCCGATATTTGAGCCAGCGCTCTGAACTGCAATTCATCGCCGATATGGACCGGCGGTTGCTGGGTAGGTGTGTTCAGCAGAAATTCAACTTCGAAGGTAATTTGCCCGAAGGGCGGCAAGTCTGTAAAATCCCAGCGCAGGGTATCGGTCGTCTGCCAGGCCGGCGGCGGGGTGGCTTGCATGAAATCCATCAGGTTGTCGCTAAAAACGAGTGTTACATGCCCGCTTTGGGGTTGTGTCCCATTGTTCTTGCAGTAAATCAGGTAAGTCGATTCGAATCCGGGCCTGGCCGGCGTAACCGGTACGATGCCGGTTTCCACATCGTGGTAAATACCGGCAGGAGTGACACAAAAATCCTGTAAAATAGTATCCGGCGTCGTAGAAAGATCAAGAAACAGTGTATCCGGGCTGACTTCGAAATGAAGTGGATTTTCGGGCACGATCCGGTATATACCGCTGCCCAAAGGCAGGAAATAAGTGCCGGACGTAGTAGTCGTAAAAATACCCGGCCCGGCTCCATCCTGCTCGATTTGAAAGGTCAGATGTGGGTAATGGCTGTCCAGACTATCGCAACCATCAGATTCCACATCTACGATAGCGCTTCCGGTTAGTGCGTTACTGGCCCCGCCTGATATAAAATCACAATAAGAATTGACCAAACAATTGGTGATTTCTGCATTCTCCAGCAGAATCTCCATGAACTCGATCTGCGGTTCATTGCAACAGAGATACAGCAACGGATTGCCGGCAAAACCAGGCGTAATCCACGGAGCATCTTCCCCGTTTTTGATGTACAGTGTGGCCAACTGATTATTCTCGCAGGATAAATAAATCAGGTGAGGAGAAGACCTCAAGTCGAGGGTGGTCAGATTATTGCTGAGGCATTCCACGCGCTCCAATTGCGCCAATCCGTACAAATTCAATTCCGTCAGTTCATTGTGTGCACAATAGAGTTGCTTCAAACCGGGCAGTAGTTGCACGTCTAGGCTGGTCAGGTTATTGAGGGCGCATCCCAGGAGTTGCAAATTCGGCAGGCCGTGTAAATCCAGCGTATCCAGAAGATTAAGACCGCAATTCAATGCTGTTAACCGGTTGAGCCCTTGCAGGTTGAGAGATGGCAACTGGTTGGATGAACATACCAACACAGTCAAACTGTCCAGCCCCTGAACCTCCAGCGCGGTAAGTTGGTTGGAGAAGCAATCGAGTTCTTTTAGTTTTTGCAGGTTTTGTACCTCCAGAACAGAGATCGAGCATTCCGCGCAAGACAAGAATTCAAGTTCCGTGAGGTTTTGAACGTCGAGCACCTCCAGCGGATTGATGGAGCATAACAACGATTGCAGGTGAATCAGGTCATGGACGTCCAGTTCTGTCAGATGATTCAAACTGCATTCCAGATAAGTGAGCGTCGTGAGGTTTGCTACCGGCAGTTCGGCCAGGAAATTAGCGCTGCAATCAAGGCGTCTCAGATTGGTAAATTGTTGAATCCCCTCCAGAGAACTGATCTGCCGGGCAAATACGCTCAGTCCCAGTACCGACTGCGCTTCGTTGACCTGGATATTTCCGTCGTTATTGATATCTGCGTCCGTCTCAAAAGCGCCGTCTCCATCCAGATCGGCACAAGTTGTATTGACCAGTGCATTCAGAAAGTTTTGATCCGGGATATTGAGGGTTTGGGCGCCCGTTTGAAAGGAAAAAAGGAGGAGGGTTGCAAGCAACAAGGTAAAGGCAGGTTTCATATTTATTAAGTAGTTATTTGTTATTAGTTATCAGTTATCAGTTATCTGTGTCGATTTATAATAAAGATACCGCCTGTACCCAATCGGTTACAAGCGGTATCTTAAGTTAGGTCGGATTCCCGGCATTAATCGGGTATTTAGAGCATGTTGAGTTTTTCATTGCCGGGCTGCAAACGAAAAATTTAATTTCAGGACTTCGTTAAATTTTTCGCCGGATTGACCGCAGTCACTTCCCCACAAATCCCTCTTTCAGCATAAACAACGACATCAACAGCACCGGCAAAAAATTCAGCACGGCCAGCAGGATGCCGCTGCGCACGTGCTCCGCTGCCATCTGGCCTTTGGAATTCAACATGATACAGTCCACAATAATTTTGCCGGCCGAATAAACGCCCCAGGCCAGAAAACCCCAACTGACAAATTTATTGACCTGCCATAAGGCCGCGGGCATCATTTTATCCGCCCACTGAAAATACAGGAAAGTGCCGATGTACAGGCACATGTAGATGTAATTGTAGAGATACATGAGGGTAATCAGATGATTTCAGGATGAAGAAGTTGGTTAATTCCAGCGGGTATTTTTTCCGCTGAGCAGCACGACGGCGAGCCAGAACACATACGGCAAAGCCAGTACCAGCGGCGCGCAAGCCACGGAAAAAGCCATCGTGACGTTTTCCTGGTTTTTAAAATACAGGCTGCCCGCAATCACCAGAAAGGCGATGAGCAGGAGTACGGCCCAGAGGTAGATGTATTTGGAAGTGGCTGCGGCATATTGCCCGAAGACGCCCTGCATGAATTCGCGGAACCCGTAGAGGGCAATGAGTACGTCGATGAGCCAGATGACCCAGAACAAGGTGAGAGATGTTTTCGTCATATTTGATTTTTGCGGGGCAAAAAACGAAGAAAAGCGGATTTTTTGGTGGCTTTACGGCCACTTCTTTTTGATTTTTAAGGATTTGCCCCTGACGGGCCCGTTTTTTATTATAAACCACGGGGGCACAAAGGACACAACGCGTAGATTACACAATTGACAGTATTGAATAGATGAAAAGTGTACGTTACGCTTTGTGCCCTTTGTGACTCCGTGGTTAACAAATATAAGAAGTGGCCGCAAGGCCACCAAATAACCTGCGAAAATCGCACAATTGCGGCCCATCCTCCTACGAGGGGCGTAGCCGAACATATCTTACTTATGGGGTTAATCTCGCCCGCAAAGCCAGGGCTACAAGCAGGATCCAGAGCACTGCGCAGGGCCAAAGGAAATTTATAATATCCGCACAGAAAGAGCATGCAAAATAATGGGAACAGCACAAGGCTTATGTAACCCGGCAAATAGTAGATGTGGCGACGTTGGCGCATGCGTCGAAGATGCGCGGTTGCGTTTTTGTGGCGGGCCGGGTGAAGATTAATCCGCGCTTTATTCTTTAGAATCTTTCAGGAATTCGTCCGTAAAATGCTCATTGTGTTTCGGTTGTGCAAATTTCCCGGCATTGTACGTCTGCGAATTGCCTCTGGGAATGGACAGTGATGTCCACTCTTCGTCGCGGCACATTTTGCCGATGAACACGATTTGTCCGACGTGGTACGGGTAATGCGCCAACTGGCGGTTGATGGCTTCCATGACGCTGTGGCCCATGTTGCGGATATAGATCGTGCGCTCCAGATCGGCTTCGGTGAGTGCACCCAGGGCATCGAACAGGCATTTCCAGCCGGCATCCCACTGGGCCATCATTTCCGCGCGGGTGGCAGTATCGTTTTCAAATTCCGCGTCACGGTTTCGGGTTTCCTTTTCGCCGTCGGTGGTGAGGAAGTCCGTCCAGCGCGACAGCATGTTTCCCCACAAGTGCTTGACAATCATGGCGATGCTGTTGCTTTCCGGGTTGTATTGCCAGAAGAGTTGGTGGTCGGTGAGTTGGGAGAAGGTTTGTTCGCCGAGGTGTTTGTAGTAGAGGAATTGTTTCTGCGCGGAGGAGAGGTAGGTGGACATAGCAATCTGATTTGCGACCAAAGTTAAAGGCAGGTTTTGCAAAATACGGGTATATGATTGCGGAATTTTATCCGGTTTATCATTCGTAGTCGTCAGGTATGTTCGCTTATTCTGTCCCACAAATCCCTTGCGTAATCGCTGCCCCGGAGGGGCGGTATCTTTGTAGCACCGCATACAAGCCGATGTACCCGGCCCAGCGGGCCGGTATCTGGGAAGGAATGATGCGGATGCCAATGAATCAGATTATCTATCCAACAAGATACCGGCCCGCTGGGCCGGGAAACGGTATTTGCGTGTAATTTCTACAAAGATACTGCCCCTCCGGGGCAGCGATTGCGCATGGAATTTGTGGGACAGGATAAGGGTATGTTCGAGCCGCCTTCGGCCGCTGTTGCGCGTCCCGTCAACAGCAAGCCACCTGGAATTCCGGAGTAAAGAAGAGATGTGTTTTGTTTTTGAATACCTTTAAAAACGATTCATTACCTGGCATTTGCAATAGGTTGCTGTTGGCGGGGACGCGCAACAGCGGCCAAAGGGGCGGCTCTGATTAGGAGCGGCGAACGCCAACGAAGGCCATAAGTCATTATCCACTTTTGAGCATCACTTCAAAAGCCAGGCGCCCGTTCCGACTTCGCACTTCGCACTGCCGACTTCGCACTATTTCTGTTGCAACAACCGGCTCGCCAATTTCCTAGCCTCCTGTTTCGGACTCTTCCACCAGTGCGCCGACAACACCGGCACATAAGCAATACCCTGTTTCCGGAAATAATGCCCCAGTTTTTCCTCCCATTCGTAGCTCGGCAGCGGCGTAGGCGCCAGCACGCCGTCGAAAGCGAGCACGCTGCTTTGTTCTTCCAGGCCTTTGCCTTCGATGAAGAGCGGCACACGTACACCGGCCGCCATGGAAGAGCGTTTCATCTGGTTCTGCTCGAAATACGGGCGCAGCGCCAGTTCCACTTCCTCGCTGAACAAAGTCGGATCGAAATACGAATCCGAATATTGCAGCAGCGCTTTCATTTTGTTGAGTTGCTCTTCGGCCGCTTCGCGTTCGCCGCGCTGAATGAAATCGGCGAAGGTGACCAGGTGCGACAGAATGCAGGTGCCGAGGAAATTTTTGTCGGCCGCCAGCACCGAGTGCAGGCCTTCCGGGATCGAGTGCGCGATATAGAATTTCTGCGTGGCGCGGGTGAGTACCACATGCAACTGATTGAAACCCAACTGACTGTTCCAGAAATACAGGTGCCGAGTAAGCGTGCCCTGCGCATCGGTAACGCCGTGCGTGAGCGACAGCAGCAGTACGTCGACGTGCTGGCCCTGCAATTCGGCAAACTGGTACACGCCCAATCCGTTGAGGTACAGTTGCTGGATCTTTTCCCAGCCCGCCATTTTGCGCTGGCGGATTTTGAGCAGTTGTCCGGCGATCAGGTCGCGTTGCTCCACCGTGGCGCAGGCGATGCCTACTACCGGGTAGGTGTTAGACGGCGTTGGTTCGATCAGGTTGAGCCAGTCTATGATCTGGCGGGCTTCGGCTTCGTTGGTGCCGGTGGCTTCGTCGTAGCGGCCTTCCACGTTGGTGACGACCGTAGAATCGAGGGCGCTGCGGCCCGACGGAATACGTTTGAATGGCGTGTCGAACGCGATTTTGTTGAAGCGTACCCAGCCTTCCGGCGTATCCTGGTGGTGGTATTGCAGTTGGTGCGTTTTGGCGCCGATGCCCTTGCAGAATTCGAGGATATCGTCTTCGGCAAATGGCGTCATGTCCTGCTTGGCGTCGCCGAACACCACGAGGTGTTTGGCCAGGTCGAACAGGTGGTAGCATTCCTGTTTGGGAATGTTGTGCGCTTCGTCCACCAGCACCAGGTCGAACATGATATTGGAAAGTTGCACCACATCCAGGGCTACTTCCGGTGTGGTAAGCAGCACGGGCAGCGTTTCCGTCAGCGTTTCGATGTGGTTATGGAACAGGTTTTCCGCTTTCAGGTTGGCCGACAGTTTGCGGTTGTCTTTCCCGAACCAGTTTTTATACGCCTTTGAATCACTGGATTTCAGGCCTTTCAGCGCCCGGTTTTTCCGGTCCTGCCACAGCGTGCTGATTTGTCCGGGCAAGAGACGTTTCAGTTCGCGGCTGTAATCGGCCAGATCTTCCAGCGTTTGCGCGTCCCATTGCAGACCCGGATGGAATTCATTTTGCAGCAAATAGTGCAGGTACCAGCTTTCGAAGGCCGCCTGCCAGTTCTGCGGTTTGATTTTGCAAAGGGCGCGCACTGCTTTTTGCGCAGGGATAGGCAGCGAGAGCCAGTGTTTTTGCCAGATATAAAAATCGTCGAAATCGCGCAGGTAAAACTGTGTGTCTTCGAGCCGGGCGATCACGTCTTCCAGAAATTCCTGGCGTTTCGGAACCGTCAGCATTTCGTGTTTCAGGGCTTCCTGGTACAGACCGGCGTTGTTGAACTCGTCGAGGAAAATATCGAGCGAGTACTCCAGGTCCTTGATCTGTTCCTTGAAATCCAGTTCGGAGTGGATGCTTTTGGCATTCAGGCGGCGCACGTCTTCGCGTACGATGGCCGGGATACGTTTGCGCCACATGCGCAGGGCAGCATCGAAATCCTTTGTGAACTCGCTGATCTTGCGGATGTTGCGGTTATCGAAATTCTGCGGGAAATCGAATTCGAAGTACTTGCGCAGGCTGTAACTGCGGCGCATTTCCTCGAAAATTACGCCGAGGCGTTCTTTCGCCGCCACGATTTCCTTGTAGCGGTCGCTGAACACGCCGTACAGTTTTTCCACATTGGAAATGGCTTTTTCAAAGTCGGGACCGAAACGGGTAATGCCGTCTTCGAGGCCGTCGCGGATACGTTTGATAAATGCCGACAGTTCGGAAAAATACTGCTCGTAGTGATCGAGCAGACTTTCCGAGTAGTCGTTCGTTTTGGAAATGAAGCGGTGGTGCAGCCCCGTGGCTTTCGCTACCAGCGCGCTCACCTGCTCCTCCGTCCAGGCGCGGCCGCGGGCGTTGGAGTATTCGGTAAAAATGTGGTGGCTGAGTTTGTTCAGCGGGTGCTGTAGCGTCGGGAAACGGCGGAACAGCGGTTCGGAAGCATAAATCGCTTCCACGATTTCGTCGTATTCTTCTTTTTTGAAAACGAAATCCTGCGTATTTAACTGGCTGAGCAACAACTCTTTACCTTCCGTGCGGTTAGCGCGCAGGTAGCGGCCCACCGTTTCTGTAAAACTCAGGTTGCCAAACACCGGCAGATGCAGTTCTTCCCAGGCGGAGTCCAGTTTGTGCTGCTCGCGGTGGGTTTTATTGAGGACCGTTTTAAAAAGTTCGGGGTCGTAGGAAGATTTATTTTTGGCATCTGCCGACATACGCAGCATATCCGCGAGCATGAGTTTGTCGCTTTCTAGGTCGCGCAGCACGAACGAGCACTCTCCCACACCTTTTTCCAGCAGGAATTTTTGTGCGCGGCGCAGGGCGCCGATACTTTTGGAAACGACCAGGCATTTTTTCCCGTTCGACAGAGCGTTCATCACGATAGCCGAGATCAGGTAGGTTTTGCCGGAACCGGAAGCGCCTTCCACCACCGTGAGTGCATTCCGCTGCACGGCGCCCAGCACCGAGCGCTGCGACGGATCGAGCGGCAGCAGCGAAAAAGAGTGCGTCCAGGCCTTGGAATCGGCCGGCAGATCGGGCGCTACGACGGGCGGCTGCGTGACGGTCGTGCGGGGCAGCGACGGGAAAATGCCTGCCACTGCCGACCAGCACAGGCGGCCTTCGGCAATGTGCGGTTCGATTTCATCGGGTTGCGGAAACGGCTGGATACTGAGCGGAAGGCCGTCTTCCACGAGGTTGAGCAACAGGCGTACGCTGTCCGACAATTCGCCGAAAGCGCTGGTAGCCAGGGTTTTAGATTCCGTTATTTGTTGGGCGCGGATGGAAAGTTCCGTGCCGTACAGGGCATCGAGCAGGTGAAAAAGCGGATAGTTGGGTACAATGCCGAGCGCCGGATTGCGTTGTACGTGCCAGAAATCCGCCTGCTGCTGGTCAGGTTCGAGTGTTACCTGCCAGATAAAAAGAGGTGCGGCGACTTCCTGTCCGCCGACGCGGGCCAGCACGAACGGATAACCGATACCCAGGTTTTTGGTGCCGAATACTTTTTCCCGGTTGCGGGTTTCAAAATACAGGTGGTTCAGCCAGTCGCCCGCCGGGTGGTTAGCCTGGATCACCAGGTCGAACGAGCGGTTATCGATCAGTTCATGGATACACTGGATAGCGAAACTGTCGTTCAGGGCACACAAGTCGGCTTTGACAGGCGGCTGAGGACGGGCATCGAGCCATTCGAGCGCGGCGCCGCTGTAAGCAGCGGAAGTGGTGGCAACAGAGGCGGGAATATTGGTTTCAGACATAACGACGACTTGGCTTTATCTTTTCTGTGGGGGAAATCAAAAACAATGAACGGGCGGATAACGGTTAAATGGATGCTAAAGTGTAACTTATCCACCGGGTCGCTTGAACCGACCCGGTGGATAACCCCTTGGCTTTCAGCACGATGTTTGTTTTAATCCATCGTTCCTATCCATAACGCAAAAGAACGCATTTTGATGGAAGTTGGACCGAAAAAGCGTTCCAGAAAATTTTGATTAAAAAAATGCACTGGTTTTTCGCAGCAAACCATCTACCTTTGCGGCGTGCCGGGCGACCAGCTCCTGCAAAACCTCCCCAGGGCAGAAATGCAGCAAGGATATGTGGTCGTAGCGGTGTGTTCGGCACACTTTTTTTAAACGGGCGAATAAGCGATTGTATGAAGAAGCGATTTTTTCGCTTTATTTCAGCGCCGCTTGTTCGCCCGTTTTTTTTGTTGAGGGGTTGAGAGGTTGAGGGTACTTTGCCCTTGGCTGAATTGTAAATATTAGCCAAGGGCAAAGTACCCTCAACATCTCAACCCCTCAACTCTCAATATCTCAACCCCTCAACCCCACACACATTTTCACACACCACAACACATAACCATGCTATTTTTCGTAGACACTGCCAACCTCGACGATATCCGGGAAGCCACCGAACTCGGCATTCTGGACGGCGTCACCACCAACCCTTCCCTGATGGCCAAAGAAGGTATTTCGGGAGAGGCGCCTGTGCTGAACCACTACCAGAAAATCTGCGATATTGTCGGCCCGGGTCGCGACGTGAGTGCCGAAGTGATTTCCACCGATTTCGCGGGAATGATCGTTGAAGGGAAAAGATTGGCCGAACTGCACGAAAACATCGTGGTAAAGGTGCCGATGACCGTCGACGGTATCAAAGCCATTTCCTTTTTCTCACAGGCGGGTATCAGAACCAACTGTACCCTTGTTTTTTCAGCCGGACAGGCGATTCTGGCCGCTAAAGCCGGCGCTACCTACCTCAGCCCGTTTATCGGCCGCATCGACGATATGTCGTGGGAAGGTATCGACCTGATCAAGGAAATCGTGGAAATTTATAGCACACAGGGCTACGATACGTCTATTCTGGCTGCCAGCGTCCGCTCGCCGCTGCACATCGTTCAGTGCGCCAAAGCCGGCGCAGATGTGGTAACCTGCCCGCTGTCGGCCATCAAAGGGTTGTTCTATCACCCGCTGACGGATATCGGGCTGGCAAAATTCCTGGCGGATCATAAGAAAGCGAATGGTTGAGAGGTTGAGAAGTTGAGATGTTGAGGGTACTTTGCCCTTGGCTGAATTGTAAATATTAGCCAAGGGCAAAGTACCCTCAACATCTCAACCCCTCAACCTCTCAACACTCCTTAAAACTCTTTCGCCTTATCCCAGAAATCCTTTCCTTTTTCCTCCGCATCATCGGCTGCTTCCTTGGCATCATCGCCGATCAGTTCCTTCGCTTTATCGGTCAGAAAGCCCAGGGCGCCGCCTTCATGTGCGGCGATCTTGTCTTTGGCGGCTTTGGCTTCCGCCAGTTTTTCGGCGGCTTCCGCTTTGGCTTCGGCAGCCATTGCTTCGGCTTTTTCGCTCCATTCGGAGAGTTTTTCGGAAGCGGCGTCTTTGAGTTCACCAAATTTTTCGGCGGCAGCGTCTTTGAATTCGCCTAATTTTTCGGCAGCCTTTTCAGCGGCTTCCTTGGCATTGTCCTGTGCGTTTTTGAGAAAATCTTCCATGTTTATTATTAGAAGTGAGAGGTGAGAAATGAGAAGTGAGAGATGGCATCGCAAGTATTACGGCCGCTCACTTTATGGATGCTAAAGGTACATACTTCGCTCCAATCATTCCAATTCGTGAGCGAAGCGGTGTACGCTACGTATCTCACTTCTCACCTCTCACTTTCTCACTTCTTTTTTTGGCATAGTGTTTGAAAATAACAGTACAGTTGTTTTTTCAAATCATCCTTTAATCGCCAGCGGTTTCCTGCCAGGGCATACTATGAGAAAGTGCCCTTCCATCCGATGGTCTCATGAAAAGTTATTATGATCGCTACACAATTGCATGCTCAACCGGGCCAGCCCGTGCTTGAGGGAGGAGTAGAACTGTACCGTAATTCGCCGAATCCGTTTATTGAAATGACTTTACTGTGGTTCCGCATGCCCGCCGCTTCGAAGGTGGTTATCCGGATTTTCGACGCCATTGGCTGTGAAGTCAATGCCAAGTCGGGCCAGTATGAAGCCGGGGAGCACCACATGGTGCTGCACCGCGCCGACCTGCGCGAACCGGGTATTTATACGTGCCGGTTGGAAACGCCGTTTGGAACGGCGACGAGGAAGTTGATGATGTACTAGAATGTGAGAGAGGTGAGAGATGTGAGAGAGTGAGAGTCCGTAGAGTACACCGCTTCGCCTTAAACCATTCGGACCATGGCGAAGCGGTGTACTCTACGGACTCTCACTCTCTCACCTCTCTCACTCTCTCACATCTCTCACCCTCTTAAAAGAGTTCTACTCCCCCAAAGTGAAATGCGCCTTCAATAGCCGCATTTTCGTCGCTGTCCGATCCGTGTACAGCGTTTTCTCCGATACTGGTTGCATATTTAGCACGAATAGTACCCGGCGCAGCCTGCGCGGGGTTCGTTGCGCCGATCAGCGTACGGAATGATTCCACAGCATTTTCCTTTTCCAGAATAGCCGCTACGATAGCGCCGCTGCTCATGAATTCGCAGAGTTCGCCGTAGAAAGGGCGTTCTTTATGTACGGCGTAAAATTCGCCGGCCTTAGCGGGGCTCAGTTGAGTCAGTTTCATTGCAACGATGCGAAAACCTGCTTCGTTGATCATTTGCAGAATGTTGCCAATGTTGCCGGCGCGTACTGCATCCGGCTTAATCATGGTAAATGTGCGATTGCCTGCCATGTTCTTGTTGATATAAAAAATGAATGATGTGAGTTTTTAGAGTATCTGTGCAGGGTTGGAAGCACATACCCTCATTTTTGAGGCCGCAAAGGTAGAGCAAGATTTTATTCCAAATAAGCGACTTAAAAAGGTTTTCAGAAAAATAATATCCGGCGCACCCTTCTATTCAGTATTGAACACCGTACTTTTGCCGATCTTTTGCTACAGCAAAGGCAGGAGGGTCCGTATTCAAACCTCTTTTGAACCAGAAAAGCCGTGTTTGTTACAGGCTCTAAATCGAAACCATTTGTATACAATGGAATTTCCTTCCGCGCTCAGACAATTACTTCGCGTACCACAGAACGTCGCTATTCTTTCCCATCGCAACCCCGACGGCGATGCGATCGGTAGTTCCCTGGCTATGCGTCACTACCTGGAGCAATACGGCCACACGGTGCACGTGCTGTTTCCTTCGGAGTTTCCGGAGGAGTTTGAAGCGCTGCCCGGGGCAGAAGATATTTTGCTGTGGGATTTGCATACGGAAGAGTGCAGAATGGTGCTGGCGCGCAAAAACGTCTTCTTTTTCCTCGATTTTAACGGGTACGGGCGCATCGACAAGATGGGCGATTTTATCAAAGAACTGCCAGGCACCCGCATCATGATCGACCACCACCTGTACCCCGAACCGATTGCCGACTATACTTTTTCGGAACCGGAAGCCAGCAGCACCTGCGAACTGGTGTACCGGTTTATTCACGGACTGGGCGATACGATGAAGATCGACCCCGTGATCGGAAAGTGTATTTACACGGGACTGATCACCGATACGGGTTCGTTTCGCCATGCCACCAATCCGATGGTGTTCCGCATTGCTGCCGACCTGGTGGAACGCGGGCTCGACGATACGGGCGTGCAGGATATGATTTTTAATTCGCAGAAAGAAAAACACCTGCGCCTGCTCGGCCATTGCCTCACGCACCGCATGGAATACCTGCCCGAATTCCACACCGCGCTGATCTGGCTATCGAAAAAGGACTACGAAATTTTCAATATCCAGCGCGGCGACACGGAAGGGATCGTCAATTACCTGCTGAGTATACGCGACGTAAAACTGGCGGCGTTTATCCACAACCAGCCGACGGTGGTAAAACTGAGCCTGCGCTCCAAGGGCGACCTCGACGTGCAGGAAATCTGTAAAAAACACTTCAACGGCGGCGGCCACCGGAACGCTTCGGGCGCTTATTCACACGACAGCCTCAAAGGCACCATCGATAAGTTTAAAAGCCTGCTGCCCGAATACAAGGACCAACTGAATTCCAAATAACGCATAACTCACATATTCACACATTTCGCTCATTCATTCATTTCGCAATGCGCAAACTATTCTTTCTGGCGCTTATCGCCACCGTTGCCACCCAAATCGCCTGCAAAAAAGGCAGCGTGACAACAGAACATGGTTACAAATTCACCAACCATACTGAAAAAGGCGGTACCAAACCGCAACCCGGTGAAACGGTATTACTTCAAACCTACACCTACATCGGCGACTCGCTGATGGCCAGCACGCAGAAAAACTACGGCGGTCCGCGCGAATTCGCGCTGTTCGAAAAAGACAAACTGCCGAAACGCGTTCCCGCTATCTACGACGCCTGCCTCCTGATGGGTGAAGGCGACAGCGCTACCGTGGTAGAAGTCATCGATACGTTCCTGCAGAAATTCATTCCGCCGGCCCTGAAAGACGCCAAGGAAGTTCGTTACGAAATCGTACTGGTCGACATCATCACGAAAGAAGAAAAACAAAAAGCCGAAGATGCTGCCAAAGCGCAGTTCTCGACCGTAGAGGCCTCTATCAAAGAGATGATCGGCTCCTACAACGCAGGCAGCCTGAACGATAAACTCACCACGACGGCTTCCGGCCTGAAGGTGTACATCGTTGAAAAAGGCAGCGGCGCTCCGCTGAAAACCGGCGAAAGTATCAAAACCAACTACTACGGCGCCCTGAAAGACGGCACCATGTTCGACAACTCCTACGAGCGCGGCGAACCGCTGACGTTCCCCGTCGGCCTCGGCCAGATGATTCCGGGTTACGACGAAGGCGCCATGCTGCTCAACCACGGCGGTAAAGCATACTTCTTTATCCCGCCGGCACTCGGCTACGGCCCGCAGGCAAACGGCCCGATTCCGGCTAACTCCGAACTGATCTTCTACGTGGAGATTCTGTAAGGCGTTGGTATCCAACTGATTCGAAGGATTTATCCCGAATTTTCTCACCAGAGAAAATTCGGGATTTTTTATGGGCA
>JAKQJD010000186.1 GCA_029561355.1 Bacteroidota bacterium
ACCGTAACCAACGCCGCAGGATGCAGCAGTGTCTGTAGCGCCACGGTTGTTGTGAATCCGCTTCCGGTTTGCTCGATCACGGGCAACCTTTCTATTTGCACGGGCCAATCAACGCTTCTATGTGTGATTCCCGGTGCTTCCGCTTACCTGTGGAGCACCGGGGGAACCACGAATTGTATTTCAGTAACCGCCGCCGGTGAATATGGCGTTACGGTGACCAATACAAGCGGTTGTACCAGCGCATGCAGCGTTACGGTAAGCCTGAGCGTCGTTCCGGCTTGCACGATTACAGGTAATAATTTTATCTGTCAGGTAGGACAAACGACCCAACTGTGCGTGCCCGCCGGGGCCGCTTCCTATTTGTGGAGTACCGGCGCAGTGACCAATTGTGTCACTGTCGGCGCAGGCACGTATGCGGTAACGGTTACAAATGCGAACGGGTGCAGCAGCATTTGCAGCGAAACAGTGACGGTAAATCCGCAACCCACTTGTATGATTACGGGTAATCTCGCACTTTGTGATGCGGGCCAGACAACACAACTCTGTGTCCCCGCAGGTGCTACTTCCTATTTGTGGAGTAACGGAGCCACCACCAATTGTATTACGGTGGGCGCCGGCATGTATTCCGTAACAGTAATGAATGCAGGCGGCTGTAGCAGTGTTTGCAGTGCAGCGGTAACGGTGAATCCGCAGCCGGTATGTAATATCACCGGAAATACTAGCATTTGCCAGGGGCAATCTACCCAACTTTGCGTCCCCGCCGGTTCGGCTTCCTATTTGTGGAGTACCGGCGCAACGACGAATTGTATCACGGTCAGCGCGGCGGGCATTTATTCCGTCACGATCAACAGTGCGGCAGGGTGCAGCAGCATTTGCAGCACAACCGTAACGGTGAATCCGCTACCTATGTGTACCATCAGCGGCAACCTGTCCGTTTGCCCGGGACAATCCACCCAGTTGTGCGTTCTCGCGGGTGCCGCTTCCTATTTGTGGAGCAATGGCGAAACGACCGATTGTATTTCAGTGAACCTTGCCGGAGTCTATTCTGTGACGGTAACGAGCTCCGCAGGATGCAGCAGCGTTTGCAGTGCAACGGTGGTCATCAACGAGCAACCCGTTTGCAACATTACAGGCGATCTTTTCCTATGCGAATCAGGTCAGACGACACAACTCTGTGTGCCATCCGGCGCCCAGTCTTATCTGTGGAGCACCGGTGCGACAACGAATTGTATATCCGTCAGTGAAGCGGGCGTGTATTCCGTAACGGTAACGTACGCGGGCGGTTGCAGCAGTATTTGCAGTGCCACGGTAATCGTAAATCCGCAGCCGGTTTGTAATATCACCGGAAACACTGTCATTTGCCAGGGTCAGTCGACCCAACTTTGCGTGCCTGCCGGTGCGGCTTCCTATTTGTGGAATACCGGCGCAACGACGAATTGTATCACCGTCAGCGCGGCGGGCATTTATTCCGTCACGATCAACAGTGCGGCAGGATGCAGCAGCGTTTGCAGCACAACTGTAACAGTCAATCCACTTCCGGTGTGTACCATCAGCGGCAACCTGTCTGTTTGCCCGGGTCAAACCACCCAGTTGTGCGTTCTCGCGGACGCCGCTTCCTATTTGTGGAGCAATGGCGAAACGACCGATTGTATTTCGGTGAACCTTGCCGGTAACTATTCCGTGACGGTGACCAGCGCCGCAGGATGCAGCAGCGTTTGCAGCGCAACGGTGGTCATCAACGAGCAACCCGTTTGCAACATTTCAGGCGATGTATTCCTTTGTGCGCCCGGTCAGACGACGCAACTCTGTGTACCTTCCGGCGCCCAGTCTTATCTGTGGAGCAACGGTGCAACAACGAATTGTGTCACCGTCAGTGAAGCGGGTATTTATTCCGTAACAGTAACGTATCCCGGCGGGTGCAGCAGTGTTTGCAGTGCCACGGTAATCGTAAATCCGCAGCCGGTTTGTAACATCACCGGAAACACGAGCATTTGTCTGGGGCAGTCCACCCAACTCTGCGTGCCTGCCGGTGCGGCTTCCTATTTGTGGAATACCGGCGCAACAACGAATTGTATCACCGTCAGCACGGCGGGGATTTATTCCGTCACGGTTACTTATTCGAGCGGTTGCAGCAGCATTTGCAGCGAGGCAGTTTCAGTCACACCGCAACCTGCTTGCACCATTACGGGCGATGATTTCATGTGTGAAGTCGGGCAATTGACGCAACTCTGCGTACCTGCCGGTACGGGATCTTATTTGTGGAGCACCGGCGCTACTACCAATTGCATCATTGTCAGTGCTCCCGGCACATATTTCGTAACGGTTACCAACCAGAACGGCTGTAGCAGTATTTGCAGTAAAACAATTGCCTTGCAACCGCCTCCGGATTGCCTTATCACAGGCGATGATTTCATTTGTGAGGAAGGGCAGGTCACTCCAATTTGTGTAACTGCTACGGGCTCCGCTACTTATGTATGGAATACCGGCGCTACGACCGCATGCATTTCTGTGGGTATCGGCACCTATCAGGTTACAGTAACCTATTCGAACGGATGCAGCAGCATTTGCAGTAAAACCATCACCCTTCAGGCGTTGCCGGTTTGCAATATTACCTGCGACGACGTGATCTGTGAAGGAGACGTTACACAACTTTGTGTGCCGCCAGGCGCCGCTTCGTATCTGTGGAGCACCGGCGATACTACGCATTGTATAACAGTCGGTACTGCGGGAACCTATTCGGTAACCGTGACCACTGCCGGCGGATGCAGCATCATTTGCAGCAAAACCATCACGGTGGTTCCTGTGCCGGTGTGCGGCATCACGGGCAGTTGCACCCTCGTGTGCGGAGGCCAACCCACCCTGCTTTGTGCTCCTGCCGGTTGTGCGCAGTACTTGTGGTGCACCGGGGCTACCGGCAATTGTATCCAAGTATACACAGCAGGCACCTACTGTGTTACCATTACCAATGCCAACGGGTGCAGCACCGTATGTTGCGTCACAGTTACCGGCGGCACGGCGCCTGCCTGCGATATAACGGGAGATTGCACCCTCCCATGCAACGGCCAGCCTACCCTGCTATGCGCGCCGGCAGGTTGCGCTAATTATCTGTGGAGCACCGGAGCGACCACTTCCTGCATCAGCGTAACTACCCCCGGAAATTATTGTGTAACAGTCACCAATGCCAACGGTTGCAGCAGCGTATGCAGCAGGATCGTGACAGGCGGATCTGTGCTGAATTGCGACATCACAGGCAATTGCGTCCTTCCTTGCAGCGGCGAACCTACCCTGCTTTGCGCACCTCCGGGCTGCGCTTCGTACTGGTGGAATACCGGGGCCACAACCGCTTGTATTATCGTTACCACTCCGGGAAACTATTGCGTAACCGTCACCAATGCCAACGGTTGCAGCAGCGTTTGCAGCAGGATAGTGACGGCCGGATGGGCAACCAACTGCGAAATCACAGGCAACTGTACACTTCCATGCAGCGGCGAACCGACCCTGCTCTGCGCGCCTGCGGGCTGCGCTTCGTACTGGTGGAATACCGGCGCTACAACCCCTTGTATCATCGTCAGCACACCTGGAAACTACTGCGTGACCGTAACCAATGCGAACGGTTGCAGCAGTGTCTGTAGCAGAATAGTCGATGCAGGAACAGTGCCTGATTGTCATATTTCCGGCGATAGCGTGCTATCCTGCAACGGTCAGCCGACCCTGCTTTGTGCGCCTTCCGGTTGTATTTCCTATTTGTGGAATACCGGTGCGACGACCAGTTGCGTCATTGCAAGCGAACCCGGAAATTATTGTGTAACGGTGACTTATACGAACGGGTGTACCGCCAGTGTTTGTACCGTTGTCTCACAGGAAGACATACCGGTTTGCAGCATTACCGGCGATACCACACTCGCAAACGGAGACCCCTCGCTGCTTTGCGCGCCATCAGGATTTGCACACTACCTGTGGAGTACGGGCGATACGACGAGTTGTATTATTGCGAGCCTGCCGGGAAGTTACAGCGTTACCGTAACGAATGCCACCGGCTGTTCGGGTGTGTGCAGTATCGACGTAGATCTGTTTAACCTGGACACTACCGAATCCGACAGTATGGTCAATGAAGACGGATACTTACTCGTACGGGCGTACCCCAATCCATTTTCGAACACCGCCACCCTCGAATTCCAGAATCAGGAAGCCGGTTCGCATGTCGTTATGGAAGTTGTCAAATTAAACGGAATAAGTATGTTTACCTTATTCGACGGCGACGTGGAAAAGGGCAAACTGTACAAAGTCGAACTGGATGGTACAAATCTATCTGAAGGCGTGTACGTGTGCAGGATTGTAAACGGTAACCAGATCATTAATAAGAAACTGGTACTGATCAAGTAGTTTTTGTATAATTCCTATGTGGGCGGCCCTCAGCGATGGGGGCCGCTTTTATTTGGAGGCTACCGGAACGAAGAGCCCAATGGGGTTTTCGGACAGGCTCTAAATGTGAGAAAAATGTAACTTTTCCCGCCAGATGTGTAACGGTACCTGTGCGGAATAGACAGACCTTTATGCAGTTGAATTTAGTAAAAGCAAGCGTCTTAGAGCATGCCGGCTGCTGCTAAATATTCTCCAGGTTGCTGTTGCGTTTGTGTTTCAATTGTTTGTAAAAAGACGGAGAAAGGCCCGTTATTTTTTTGAACTGGTTGGACAAATGCGCTACGCTGCTGTAATGCATTTTGTAGGCGATTTCCGTAAGGTTCAGTTCGTCGTACAACAACAGCTCCTTTACTTTTTCAATTTTGTGCGTGATGATAAACTGCTGAATAGTAATACCTTTTACTTCTGAAAAAATATTGGCCAGGTAGGTGTAGTCGTATCCCAGTTTTTCGCTGATGTACTCGGAGTAATTTACCTGAGGCAATTCGTCCGAATAATGAATCATTTCGATGATCACCGCTTTTATTTTTTCAATGAGGATACTCCTTTTATCATCCAGCAATTCGAGTCCGAAACGAAGTAAATTGGCCTTTAACTGGTCGCGTTGCCCGGTCGTAATATCCTCCAGAATTTCAATCATCCCCAGATCGACAACGACATAATGAAGACCCAGTTTTTTCAACTCATCCTTGACCACCATTTTGCATCTCAGGCTTACCATGTACTTGATGTATAAGTTCATCTCGATATTTTGAATGCGTTCACAGGATGCTGCACATGCCGAATGCAATATTAGTTGTTTCACGGGGGATCTTTCCTATACATTTTTGCATGGGGAATGGACGCCCCATTTATGGACCCTTGAAAACCAACACACTTCACATACAAAGAATTAACGTATGAATCGAAACGGACCCATTATAGTTATTGAAGACGATTTGGACGACCAGAACAGTTTAAAGGAGGTTTTCCGGGAACTCAACTTCAAAAATGAAATCATTTTTTTAGGTGACGGAGTCAAAGCCTACGACTACCTGATGAATAAGCCGGTAGAACCTTTTCTCATTCTTTCAGACATCAACATGCCCAGATTAAACGGGTTAGAGCTACGGCAGAAAATTCAGAATAATGCCGATTTGAGGCAGAAATGTATTCCGTATCTTTTCTTTTCAAGCAGTGCCGATCAGCAAAATGTGGTGGATGCATATTCCAATTCCATTCAGGGATTTTTCGTAAAACCCAGTTCAATGCCTCAACTGACCAATACCATGCGCAAAATAGTGGAGTACTGGCAGGAATGTATTTCTCCCAACTATTGCAGGTAAAACCGGCTTGCACCAGAACCGGCGGACACATTCCTCCAGCGCCGCTGTTGTTCAGACATATAACCGTGTTAAAAAAACCCTAGTTTGACTTTTGTCAAACATGCTCTCATGCGATGCGCCGAACCTTTGCATCACGATGAGCAATACGGTTATTCCCTTCTTCTTTCTAACGGCTTTTCTTCTTTCGATTGGATGTACGAGCGACGTCCGGCAAGAGGAATATGCCGGTCTGCTGCAACAGGCCGCCAGCCTCGAACAACGCCACTGCCGCCTGAAATCCAGTACCGACAGCCTGTGGGACGTCACCTCGGCACGACTTGAAAAAGCCATGCCCCCCGGATTCCCTGCCGTGGACCGCGACATTTTCCTAAAAGCGCGGAATGCGGATCACATGAGGATGTTCATGTCCTTTCAAAAACTCGACGCCGCTGCACAATCGCTGGTAAACGAGGCCGGTAATTACGACGCAATCCTGGCTGCTCAGGTACAGAATCTGTTGAAACAGCAACAGGATTTCGAAAAACGGAAAATCAGTTTCCTTAAAAAAATGGAGCAAAAAGACGCCGCATCGGTACAAACCTATGCGGCAGAACTACGCACCGCCGGCAACGGCATATGTCGTTAATACATTTATAATCAATCCTTTAAGTAAAACTCATGATGAAAAAATTACCCGTTTCCGGAAAACCGCTCCTGGTTTTCGCTACCCTGCTCCTGTTATTGCCCGCCTGTCACCCGGACGCCGTTGCGCCGGAACCGACCAGCCATTTAACCGCTTCCTACGAAAGGGAGGTGGCAACCAAATGGAACGATCTGCTGCTGGAAATAGAGCGTTTTACACCCGGCTACCTGCCGCCGGTTTCCGCCCGTTCTTTTGCCTACATCGGCCTGGCAGCATATGAAACGGCTGTGCCGGGTATGCCGGAATACAAGTCGCTGGGGAATTATTACGGACTTCAACTGCCTTCGCCCAAAGAAAATGACGAATATTTCTATCCGGCAGCCCTGAACAGCGCCTATGCCGCGATGATCATCAAACTGTATCCGACCGCACCGGCCGCCCAGATTTCCAAAATCATTACGTTGCAGAATTATTTCAACGACAAATACGAAGCCCAAACTTCGCCGGAGGTTTTCGAAAATTCGGTCAATTGGGGAAGGTCCGTCGCTGAAGCGATTTACGCCTGGTCGAAAACCGATGCGACGGGCCATGAAGGGTACCTGCGCCCCTCGGACCCTTCCTATGTGCCGCCCTCGGGGTCGGGCCTTTGGCAGCCTACGTATCCCAATTTCGGGAAGGCGCTGTTGCCGCACTGGGGCGATGTGCGCATGTTCGCCGCCACCTCCGACGAGCAGTGCAAGGCCCCGCTGCCCTACAGCACGGCCGAGAACAGCGAATTCTACGTGCAGGCAAAAGAAACCGAAAACAAGGTCAACCTGATCCGGCAAGGATTAAACTATGAAGATAAATGGATTGCCGAATTCTGGAGCGACGACTGCGCAGCGCTTACGTTTACGCCTGCCGGCCGCTGGATCGCCATCGCATCCCAGGCGCTGGAAAACAATTCGGGCAACCTGGAAAAAGCGGTCGTGGTGTATGCCAAGGTCGGAATGGCCGTCTGCGATGCCGGCATTCGCGCCTGGGGAGAAAAATACCGGTACAATGTACTTCGGCCGGTCGATTACATCCGCAACGTGATGGGTCATGACACCTGGAATTCGATCATGTGCCCCGACGGTGCAGGGCAGTTTTTTACGCCGTCTTTCCCGACGTATCCTTCCGGACACGGTACTTTCAGCGGGGCAGCCTCTGAAGTACTCACGACGGAGTTCGGGAGCAGTTATGCCATGATCGACAAGTGCCACGAAAACCGTGTCGAGTTTATCGGTACGCCGCGCTCGTTCCACAGTTTTTATGAAATGGCACAGGAAAACGCTTATTCCCGCCTGCCCATCGGCGTGCATTTCCGGATGGATGCGGAAGCGGCGCTTGACCTGGGTTATAAGGTCGGCCGCAGGGTGGATCATCTTCCCTGGAAATGAGTAAGCGGTGTTTCGTGTTTCGTTTTTCGTGTTTGGTATTTAGTACCCAAGTACCCAAGGGAGTATTTCAAATTGTCACACTGGCATAGAGTCATCCGATGACTTTGAGTCATCGGATGACTCTATGCCAGTGTGACAATTTGAAATACGCCCAGTACCCAAACACGTTTAAAATACAGTAAAGGTGAATGAATTAGTTTTTCGTTAAAAAGTGCGCAGATTTTATTCCGGCCAGGGTTCAAACGAATTCAGGCTGAATGAAATTTACCACTTTTGACGATGATTATTGGACTATGATTTTGACTATGATTTTAATGATTTACCTGATGGCCATGATTACAGGAGATACTAATCATGGCCATCAGGTAAATCATTAAAATCATAGTCAAAATATCACAGTCGGCTTCGATCGTCGTAAACACCTCAAAGTACTTATCTTGGCAGGCAACAAACGGGCGCTATCAGGCTTTTCCGAGTCTGAAAAGCGATCCGTTTACTACCATCTGATGACCGAACCGCACGCCAGAATTGTCAGGGCCATCCAGCCGTATCTCCTTCAAAATGAATTTCTGCTGACAGACCTGCCGGCTGCGGACCTCGATTTCCTTCAAAAAACGGTAAAGCCCGAACACCGCAAACGCGGAGAAATTCTATTCCGGCAGGGCGCTTTTCCCAAAGGCGCATTCTGGCTTATTTCGGGCAAGGCAAAAATTTTCCAGGAGACCGCTGCCGGACTTCGCCAGACCTTGTACGTCTATTCAGACGGCGATCTGGCGGGTTATCGTCAGATCATCACCGAAGAAGTGTATGCGGTGTCTTTCGCATTGCTGGAAGATTCGGTGGTCGGTTTTATTTCCAACGAAACCTTTCGCCACCTCCTGCACAACTCCCCCGTTTTTGCCCGGCACGTGGTGGCCGCTCTGGCCCGCGAGTTCACGATCTGGATGAACCGGATGACCGCTTTCGCACAGTTTCCCGTACGGCGGCGGCTGGTGCTGGCACTTCTGATCCTCAGCGAGCAATACCGGCGTTCGGGCGCGTTGCCCGGCGTGCTTACCATCACCCGCACCGAACTGGCCGAATACGTGGGCACTTCGCTGGAAACGGTCGTGCGGGCGCTGAACGGTTTGAAGTCGGCGGGACTGGTTCGGGTGAGCGGGCGGAAGATTTTGCTGCCGGATCTGGAGGGGTTGCTGGGGTTGTTGAAGGAAGTGGAGTGAAAATAGAAAACGGGGCGACGCTTGCTAGTGGAGTTTTTTTTGCCCGCTTTACCGCTCTGTCAACAATTAAGACTATTCAATATTTATCTTTATGGCCGTTTTTATCTGAACTACCCATGTTCATAATGGAAGCGACAACGTAAAATTTCAAAGCACTACCTTCCTCCTGCAACATTAAAAACCATACAACCATGCAACACCAGCCCATCTCCATCCGCCCCTTTCTCGGCGCCAAAAACTACGATCTGTCCCGCAGTTTTTACCGTGATCTGGGCTTTGAAGAGGTCGTTTTATCCCCCAACATGTCCCTGTTCCAAACGCAGGGCATCGGATTCTATTTACAAAATGCGTACGTACAGGACTGGGTCGACAACACCATGGTATTTCTGCAAGTAGACGACGTGGACCGTTACTGGAACGAACTATCGGCACTGGATTTGCCGGCCAAATACCCGGGCGTGCGGCTCGTTCCTGTCCGGGTAGAATCCTGGGGAAAAGAGTGCTTTTTGACCGATCCTTCCGGAAATCTGTGGCATTTCGGAGTGTTTAACAAATGAATCCAGGATACGTAGGAGTTGTTTACCACAAGGGGCATAAACATGAGTTCATCCCGAATTTTTCGTTTAAAATAATAACTGATGCCGGATTGTCACCCTGTCGGGGCCCGTCCACTCTACGAGGGGAAAAAGGTCAAAAACGCGTCGTAGAGTGGACGGGCCCCGACAGGGTGACAATCCGGCATTCGTTATTATTCCAGGCGTATAAGGCCGGTTTTCACAGTTTTAGGGACACTCACAAATTCGGGATGTCTCATGTTTGTGTCCCTTGTGGTAAAAAACTCCTTACTGCACCACCACTTTTTTTACGGCCACCTGTCCGTCCGTTTGTTCCCAGCGAACGAGGTACATGCCGCGCGGCAGGTCCTGGATATCCAGCCGTACGTTCGTTTCACCTTCAGAAGACACCACGGAACGCAATGCCTGTCCGGAAGCGGAAACAAGAGTCAGAGTTCCCGTTACCTCGTTACCAGGTAAATCTACGTTGACGTAATCCGTCGCCGGATTGGGATATACCCGGATGACAGGAGGAATAACGGCAACAGGCATATCGGAGACTGCTTCGAGTGCGCTGCTGCGTTCGTCGGAGCCGTCCTGAAATGCGGCGGCGGCGGCGAGTTTCCAGGGCTCCTGGCCTGCTGTAAGGTCGTTGGCGGAGAAAAAGAGATCGGTACCGCACATCCGTAACTGCTCGATGTTGGCGTTGCCCACACCCGGACGGATATCGCT
>JAKQJD010000215.1 GCA_029561355.1 Bacteroidota bacterium
CCGATCGGCAAACTGCATGATTTCCATACAAGCCCGGCCGTTGTGGTAGGGGCATTTCCAGGGACCCGCCTTGTCGTTCAGCGTATCGGCCTGCCCGTCGGGATTCTTCGCCCAGTACCACTCGCCATTGGTAGTGTCGAGCAGGTATTTTTGGATAAAAAGCCAGGACTTCTGAGCGGCTTCCAGCAGTTCCGGATCGCCGTCAAGTTGCCAGGCGTTCAGGTAACCGAGCACGGCTTCGGCCTGGGGCCACCAGTCTTTATGCGCGTTTGTGATACCGTGTTGCGGGTGGGCGGTGTAGTACATGCCGCCGTCCTGCGGGTCGGTTCCTTCACGCAGGGTAACTTTGGCGATCTGTATCGCCGCTTGTCCGGTTCTTTTGATCAGGCTGCCTTGACCCAGCGCAACAGCGGCATCGCACAGCAGCCAACTGGCCTCGATATCGTGTCCAAATGAAATTTCATCGGATTTGAGGTTCCAGTTTTCATCGAAAAACAGCCGCAGGTGCGCTTTTTGCGGGTCGATAAATTTGTCCAGAAAGATCAAGATCATGGCTTTCAGAGCAGCCTCTACCGTTTTGTTGGGCGCCGCGCGGTACAGGTTGGCATAGGCCTCCAGCACGTGCAGGTGGGTGTTCATGGTTTTGGCTTCGTTGGCGTCTTTGTCGCTGAGGCGCAGATCGGCAATGAGTTGCCAGTCGCGGCTGAAGGCTTCGTAGTAACCGCCCCGCATTTTATCCAGACTGTGCCGCTCCATGAGCTCGAACAATGCCTGCGCCTTATCCAGCACTGCCTGATCCAGCGTCAGGCGGTAATATTCGGAAAACGCATATAAGGCAAATGCCTGCGCGTACACCTGTTTTTTATCCTGCACAGGCCGGCCCTGATAGTCGAGCATCCAGTAAACGCCGCCGAATTGCGGGTCCCAGAATTTGTCAAGCAAATATTGATACGCACGGTCTGCAATGGTTCGGTATTCGCCGACGCCGGTTTGTCGTGCCGCCGCGCTGAATGTCCATAAAATACGCGTGTTCAGGATCACGCTTTTGTCGGCATCAGGGTGCAAAACGCCCTCGCCGTCGATGCGGCCATAAAAACCGCCCTGATCGGGGTCGGGCATTTTTTCGGCCCACCAGTGTAGAATGCTGAAAAGTTCCTGCCGTGCAGATGCGGCAAGTTGCTGCAATGCAGTAATGTCGGAAATACTGGGTTGCATAGGTATGCTTAAGTAGTAGTAAGTGCTAAGTGCTTGTGCGGTGGTTTTGGAGGATATGAGGATTTGAGGATGCGAACCCTCAAATCCTCAAATCCTCCAAAATGGGAGCCAAAATACTCAATGCCTGTCATTTTTTAAATTTCTGTCAATTAGCGCATACCGTTGTGCCACGCTGGCTGCCGAACGGAAACCATCGGGCGGCGTATTTTTTACATAATCCAGCAGTTGCGCGACGGAACTGGTAGCCACGTGCATACGTGTATCGGAAGAGCCGTAATAAATAAAAACCTGGTCGTTTTCGGTACGAACCCAGCCATTTGAAAACACCACGTTCGACACGTCGCCGACACGTTCGTCGCCTTCCGGAGCGATAAAATGCCCGCCGGGCGCATGCGTGATCCGCCAGGGCTCGTGCAGATCGGTCAGGAACAGGTACAGTACGTAGCGCAGTCCGGCAGCCGTGTTGCGCACGCCATGCGCCAGGTGCAGCCAGCCTTCGGGGGTCTTGATAGGCGCAGGACCCTGGCCGTTTTTCACTTCCTTGATAGTGTGGTACACCTTGCCGTCGACGATCAATTCGTCGCGGACTTCCGCGTTTTCCATGCTGTCCGACAATCCCCAGCCGATACCGCCGCCGCTGCCCACTTCAATAAATCCGTCCTGTGGGCGGGTATAGAGCGCATATTTTCCATCCACAAATTCCGGGTGCAGCACTACGTTGCGCTGCTGACCGGAGTAGGTGATGAGGTCGGGCAGGCGCTCCCATTGCACGAGGTCGCGGGTGCGCACGATACCGCATTGGGCGGTGGCTGCCGAGAGGTCGTGCGGGCGGGAGGTGTCTTTTCTTTCCGTACAAAACAGCCCGTAAATCCAGCCGTCTTCATGAGCCGTCAGGCGCATGTCGTATACGTTTGTGTCGGGATCGGTCGTTTCGGGCAGCAGCACCGGGTAATCCCAGAATTGGAACCGGTCGATGCCGTTGGGGCTTTCGGCGATAGCGAAAAACGATTTGCGGTCGTTGCCTTCCACCCG
>JAKQJD010000219.1 GCA_029561355.1 Bacteroidota bacterium
AAAAGGGCTGCCATGGATCTTTTTTAAGTCCATAACCTGAAAAAGGTGGAAATGTGAAACAGGAATTTCTGAAAGGAATGGAATCGCGCAACGGTACTCCAGGCGCTAAATGACGTCAGCAGTCACAGGAGTACAGCACACGTGTGCCGTACTCCTGTGCATACTTGCAGCCTGGATGTATTGAAAATGCCGGGCGCGAATTCAGGCAGCCGGCGGCCTGAAAATGCCGAAACGCGGGGTGTCTTCCGGTCGGCGAGTAGCGAATCGCGGAGATTCACTTTTTATGATGACAGGGATTTCAACTGTCGGAAGGGCAGAAAAGGGCTCCAGGAACAAGGTCATATCCTTGATCAGCCGAAAACCGGCGGGTAACGAAGGGGCATCCGTCGGACGTTGTTCGCTGGCAGCAATATTTTTTTCCAGTACGCACTTACCTGAACAAAGCAACTCCGGCTTGTCCCGGTTGACGCAGTTTTCCAGGTAAACGGCTTTTCTCCACTGATAATGCAGCATCCAGGCTGTGCGCACGAGCGCCTGGCCGGTAATGCCGATCATAAATAGGATGATAAAAAGCCGTTTCATATTTGATTTTATAACGACCGAAAATTAGGTCAATCTTGATTTATTCTCTGCACTTTTCCATGATTTCATGGAAAATGTCGTGCGCCATCGTAATGGAAGCGGTCAGTTCTGCGTCGGACTTTCCTTTTTTTACGGCTTTGTTCACTTGTTTGGTTTGTTTTACCAGCCGTTTCAGAACAGCGGCAGTTTCTTCGGGTTTGTAACCGGCAGGAACCGCAGATGCCTGCCACGCTTTGGCACGCTCTACAAGCAGGCCGGATTTTTCTTTCAACGGCGCCAGGTTTTTGTCTTCTGCCGAATGGAAGGTTACGCTCATTACTTCATGGAATTCCATCATTTCTTTCCATTGCGCTTTTTTGGCAGTTTGAGCGGAGGCGCTAGAGGTGGCAAAAAGCAGGGCCGTCAGGGCAAGTAAGCCGAATACGAATTTTTTCATGTCAGGTCAAAAAATAAAATTGGTTAGAATTGGTGGCAAAAATAAAATGAAAAAGTTTGGCTGCAATGCGCAGGCACTTCTTTGTATCTGTTTCAAATAACAGTACATTTTCGGGAGCGCCTTTTGCCGCGAAAGGTCACTTTACCGCGTATTTGCCTGGGTTTTCCTGGAATTTACCCTTGCAATGCGCACTACAGAAGCCATATACCTTTCCCTGGTAGTGAACGGTATCTTCAGCAGTTTCGTCGACATCCATTTCGCAGATCGGATCGGTATGGCTTGCCCACGGCAAGGCCGTTTGCGCTGCTGCAGTTTGCGCGGCGGGTGTTTCCACTGCCGTTTGCGGCGCTTGTGAGGTGGTTTCGGATGCTTTTTGGCGGCAGGCAGACAGCAGTGCAACGCCGATAGAAATCAGGTAAACGAGTTTGAATTTCATGATGTTATTACTTGCGTAAACGATTGATTTTAAATGATGTAGAAATGGGAAGTGCACGCTTCTTGACACAAGGCAGCGTGGTATGCAGGGAGGGAAAAGGGTGTTTCGTTTTTTGTGTTTGGTGTTTAGGATTTGGTTGACTGCTAATCCTTACGAAACACGAAACACAAAAAACTAAACACACTCGTATTTTGCCGGTTCAAAAGTATAACTGCTCACTGATTCAGCATGATTTCTTTCTCCTGTTTAACGTTCGATCAACTTACGCCACCAGAATTGTACGAAATCCTGGCCTTGCGGCAGGAAGTTTTTGTGGTGGAACAAAACTGTCCGTACCTCGATTGCGACGGAAAAGACCCCCGGTGCTGGCACCTGATGGGCCGGAATGAGGCAGGACAACTATTGTGCTACACACGGCTGTTGCCCGAAGGGCTTGCCTATCCGGGTTATACTTCCATCGGCAGGGTCGTTAGTTCCCCGCTCGCGCGCGGCACCGGCGCCGGTAAAATACTCATGGAGCGCAGCATAGACATGTGCAGACACTTGTTCGGCGACCAGCCCATCAAGATCGGCGCGCAGTCGTATTTGCTGAAATTTTATGAAGGTTTCGGTTTCCGGTCGACGGGTGAGGAGTATATGGAGGATGGGATCCCGCACACGAAGATGATTAGAAAGTGAGAGGGTGAGAGAGTGAGAGAGGTGAGAGGGTGAGAGAGGTGAGAGGGTGAGAGCCGACTTCGATTCCACCTGAATACGTTTGGCTTTCGGAACGCATGGGCGAAGTTCCAATCATCCCGGTTCAAGAGCGAAGCGGTGAAATCGAAGTCGGCTCTCACCCTCTCACTTCTCTCACCTCTCTCACCCTCTCACCTCTCTCACTTCTCACTTCTGAATGACCAGCCTCTCCATCCGCATCACCCCGCCTGCGCTGTATTTGGCCACATAAATTCCGTTCGGAACGTCAGTTAACTGCAGGGTGGTATTGCCGGCTTGAACGCGCGCAGAAAACATTCTTTTCCCTTGGTAATCAAGGATTTCCAGCATTCCATCTTTCGGCAGGTTTTTTACCGTCAATACGTCGTGCGCCGGATTGGGCGCCATTTCCAGCCTGTCTTTTTCGGAAGGATCGGAGGTGCTCACCGTTCCGATCTGCTGGAATCCGAGGAAAAACAGCACCGTGCTCGTCATAGCCGGATCGAAGCAGTCGCCATGATCGGCGGCAGGGTTTACGTCGCTTGCCAGGAAATCAGGCGCGCCGGCAGCGGTAAGGGTGTCGCGTGCTATAATGCTGTTCATAAAAGGTACCTGGTCGTCGGCCATGCAATAGAAGAGACGCATAGGGGCCTGGGGCGTCCAGTTGTTGTAGGTGTCGTTGGCGCGCAGGGCTACGTTGATCGGGTGGTTGGGATCGTTGGAAATGGCTTGCACCACGCTGTCCTGAAGCATACGGTAAGGCCGGCAGGAGCCTTCATTGTTGGTGAGCGCTGTGATCAACTGCGTGTTGAGCGCGCTCAGGGTTTTGGTGCCGTTGAAAAACGGCGTGATCAGATTGGCATACACCGGCTTGAAAATATCCGTCATTTGTGTAAAAATGTTCCCGTAAACGGTCTGGAATGACAGCGCGGTATTCGGAATGTACGCCGGGTAGTAATACACCGTATCCGTCAGGATCAGGTGGCGCATAGCGCCGGACAGGCTATATGGGCCCGACAGCGGTGCTGCTGCGGTCACCGTGAATTCGTCGGCGTGTTCCTGCTCGATGTTGCGGTGCAGGGCCATGGCAGCGTGGCCGCCCTGCGAGTAACCGGTGATGAACAACTGGTCGTTTGTCAGAACCGGATTCAAGGCTTCGAAAGCCGTTTCAGCCCGAAGCATATCCAGGGCTACCGAAGCCTCGCTGGCAGCATGTACGTACGGGTGGAATCCGTCGGAAACACCCAGTCCGAGGTAGTCGGGCAGCAGTGCCACGTAGCCCAGGCCGCCGAACAGCAGGCCTACCTGCCCTTCGCCGCCATTGGTAGTGAAGGAAGGCACGTCATTTTTTGACCCGGAAGTGCCGTGCTGATACACGACCCTTGGAAAAATTTTGTTCGGGTTATTGGGCACCACCAGCAATCCGGAAACGGTATCCAGCGCATTTTGCACATCGGTGGTGGTATAGGTAATGCGGTAATATTTTACGCCGTACTGGATAAACGGCACGCCGAAAGTGGACAGCAATTGCGACTGCGTTTTGGTGCCCAGCAGGGTGGTGGAAACGAGGTTTTGCGCCGAAAGGGCGGTCGTAAGGAATAATGCAAGAAAAAAGGCTGTTCTTTTCATATTTGGTTGCAAGCGTAGCGGTGAACTATTTTAAGTTGTTCAGGTAAAGTTTCAAAACGTCCCGGAGTTCTTCCGGTTTAATACGTTTCCTTAAAATATGCTTGTTTTTATCCAGCAGATAAATGACAGGCAGGTTATTGGTGAGGTATTGTTTTTCAAAAACATTTTTTCCGGCGGGGTCGGCCAGGTCGTGCCATTCCCAGTTCTGCTGGCGGATGAATTGTTGCCAGTTGCGGTATTGTTCATCTACCGAAATGGCCACAGCCTGCACGCCGAACGTCCTGGAATCCAGCCAGGTCTGGTAAATATCGGGCATGACCGTCATACAATGGTTGCAAAGCGGGCTGTAAAAAACAAGCAGCGTCAATTTTCCCGCGACTGTATCGAGCCGGAATGCCCGCCCTTCTTCATCGGAAAGGTCGAGCGGGGGCGCCACTTTGCCGGTCAGGACGGGCCGGAAAATATCTGCCTTGTATTCCAGCCTTGTCAGCGTAGCAATATCGAGCCAGGGTGTTTCCTTGATTTTGAGGTAATTATCCACCATATGCACGAAAATCAGGTCGGCGCCGGGCGCATCGCTCATCTCGAAACTTTGCATAAAACGCATCACACCGAAACGGTAAAACGCGCCGTTTTTGGGCATCTGCTTCAACACCTCATCTACTGCCGTTGTAATGGAATCCGGAATGGCCGTGATAAAACGATCGAAGTAATTATCGAAAAAGGTCGGCCAGAAGGGGTTGTTCAGCAGGCTTTCGTCTGTGAAATCGGTGTGATCCCAGTAGTGCCTGCGCATCCAGCGCCTGTAAACGGGGTTGGACTTTCCCTTTAACGTGGGCGTCAGGCTCTTCGGCGGATCGGGCGGGCGCACCGACCGGAGCATGTGCGCGTACAGATGGTGCGGATGCTGCACGATGAACGCTCTGGCCATCGAATCGATCTGCCGGTAGTAGCCGTCGATCTCTTTTTCCAGCGGCTTCAAGGCTTCCGGATCTCTGTTGGTGGCTTTGCTCACCATATCGTACATCGACTGTCGGGAAATAATCCTGGCTTCCACTTCCTGGCGCTGTTGCTCGAAACTGAAAAACGCGGTGTTCTGCAAAGAACCGGTCGCTTTCAAATCGACCTCATCGCCAACAGTTCCAAAAATGGAAAATGTATCTGCCGCTGTCGGGAGTACAAAATCGAACAGGCGGCTTTTGTCGGCCGCCACAAAGTAAATGCCCGGTTTCAGGTCGGCCTTTATCAATGTAAAATGGCCGTCCGCACCCACTGCTACGGAATCGACCCGGTAGGTAGCGCCCGCACTGTAATAACCGATCAGGGCAGCAGGCGCTGGAAATCCCGACACATGAAAATCAATCCGTGCATTCGTCTGGGCAAATCCAGGTGCGCAAACGAGCAGAAAAATGCAGAAAGCCAGGGTACGCTGCATAGAGAGGGTGGTGGGTTGATGAGTTTATGGGTTTATGGTTTATGAGTTTATTTGTTGATGAGGGTTTATAAGGTTGATGAGGGTTGATAGGTCCTTCGCTCCAGTATCCTGATAAACAGGGGGCGAAGCGGCGTACTCGAAGTCGGCTCTCACCTCTCTCACCCTCTCACCCTCTCACCTCTCTCCCCCTCTCACTTCTCTCACCCTCTAACTTGTCCGTTTCCATACGCCATCCACTTCTCCGTCACTAATTTTTCCAAAGCGAACGGTCCGCGGGCGTGCAGTTTCTGCGTAGAAATACCGATTTCCGCACCGAGGCCGAATTCGCCGCCGTCGGTAAAACGGGTCGATGCGTTGGCGTATACCGCTGCGGCATCCACCGTTTCCATAAAATACTGGCAAACGTCCGCATCTTCCGATACGATGGCTTCCGAATGCCGGGACGAAAACAGGCGGATGTGTTCCAGCGCCGCATCCACGTTGGGTACCACGCGTACGGAGCATTTGAAATCCAGGAATTCACGACCGAAATCTTCGGCTTGAGCGGTTTGTAAATGCGGGTATCCCGCCAGTTTCAAAATAGGGAACGAGGTGCTGTCGGCAAAGACCTCCACATTCCAGCGCGCCAGTTCGGGCGCCAGCATCGTGAGAAATTCCGGGGCGATGGCTTCGTCTAACAGAATGGTATCCAATGCATTGCACACCGAAGGGCGCGACACTTTGGCGTTTACCACAATGCCGAGCGCTTTTTTCAGGTCCGCTTTTTCCTGCACGTACGTATGACAAACGCCGGCGCCCGTTTCGATGGTCGGTACCAGTGAATGCTGGCGGACGAACTGGATCAGCGATTCCGAACCGCGTGGAATGATCATGTCGACGTAACGCGTAGCGGTCAGCAGTTCCTGCACCAGCGCGCGGTCGGTGGGCAGCAGGGTGACGGCCGCTTCCGGCACGTCGAATTCGCGTAAGGCCTGGTGAATCACTTTTACCAGCGCTTCGTTGCTGTGCCAGGCATCGGAACTTCCGCGAAGCGCTACGGCATTTCCCGAACGCAGGCAGAGGGCGCTCACGTCGAGCGTTACGTTGGGGCGCGACTCGTAGATAATGCCCACTACGCCCAGCGGAACGGCCACTTTGCGCAGCAGAATACCATTCGGCAGGGTGCGTTCCGCCAGAATTTGTCCGGCAGGGCAGGGGAGTGCCGCCACGTCGCGGATGCTGGCGGCAATGCCTTCGAGCCGGGACGGGTTGAGCAGCAGCCGGTCTTTTTTAGGGTCGGCATCGTCTTTGCGGTCGAGGTCGGTTTGGTTGGCAGCCAGAATGTCCGCCTGGTGTTCCAGGACGAGGTCGGCGAGCCGGAGCAGGAGGGCCTGCTTGTCGGCATCGCTCAACCGGCGGACGGCGGCGGCGGCGAGGTGCGTTTGTTCCAGAAGCGGTAGGATCGATGTCATATCAGTACGATGTCGTCGGCGTGGGCGATTTCAAAATTTTGTGTCCGGAGGTTTTCCCGGATGGCTTCGGCGCTGTGCTTAACGCGGGCGATAGCGATTACATTGGATTGAGCGTCGGAAAGTTCTATCACGTCTCCTTTGTCGAATTCACCTTTTACCTTGCGCACGCCGACTGCGAGCAGGCTTTTTCGCTGCTGAACGGCTGCCAGGGCGCCCGGGTCGAGTATAAGCCGCCCGGCGATAATACTTCCGCTGCCCAGCCATTTGCGGCGCGCATTGAGGCTTCCGTTGTGGTGCGATTTGAATACGGTGCCCGTTTCCGATTGCAGCGCTTTGAGGATACCGTCGGGCGTGCGCACGTCGAAAAATACTGTGCGGATGCCCATGCGGGTCGCCAGTCGGGTATAGGTGAGTTTGGAGAGCATGCCGCCCAGACCGAGTGCCGATTTTTCATTGCTCACCAGTCCGAAAACGGTACTGTCCACTTCGGCTACTTCCGGAATGATGCGGCCGTCGCGGTCGAGCAGCCCGCCCACAGAAGTGCTGATGAGCAGGTCGGTGGCGCCGAAACCGGCGGCCATGAGCGTGGCAAGTTCGTCGTTGTCTGAGAATTTCAGTTCGAGGTTGCTCACCACGTCGTTTTCATTGGCGATGGGAATGATGCCGTTTTCCCACAACGTTTCATAGGTTTCCTTTAACTGCAGAAACTGGCGGCGCTGCGCGAAATGGTGGCGTTCGCAGAGGCTTTGGGCGATGGTGATGCCGAAGGGCTCGAAGTGCCGCGCATACATTTGCAGCAGTAGCGGGTTGCCCACGGCTGCTGCTGCCTTGCGTTCGGTGAGGGTTCCCTTGTATTGCTGCAAGCGGCGTTTGCCGGCGCCTACCGCCCCCGACGAAACGAGGATAATGCGGTAACGGCTGCGCAGCATGGATACTTGCCGGGCAATTTCCCGGATCACCGCTTCTTCCGGTTCTCCATCCGGCGTGGTGATGGAGCCGGTTCCAAATTTGATAACAATGACGGGTGTGACAGACATGGCATTACATTTCCGCACGCAAAGATGGGGATTTTACAAAGAGCAACCGGAGGGTGTTTGGTTTTTCGTGTATAGTACTTTGCCACTCAAGTTTTTTGAGTATTTGAAGATGCGAGTATTCGAGTATTTGAATGACGACGAATCATTTATCCTCAAATACTCGCATCCTCAAATCCTCAAAAACTCAGTAATTTAGATGAATATAGGTTACCCAATCACCTCATTCAGGTCGGGCAATTTGCCGAACCGCTGCAGGGTAGCAAAATGCGAGCGCAATGCGTGGCCGAGGCTTTTGTGTTCCAGGTAGGGCACGTTGAATTCTTGCGCCGTGCTTTGCACGATTTCGGCAATTTGCGGGTAATGCACATGGCAGATTTTCGGGAAAAGATGGTGCTCCACCTGGAAATTCAAGCCGCCGACGTACCACGACAGCAGTTTGTTGCGGCGCGAAAAATTAACGGTCGTTTGCAATTGGTGGATGGCCCATTCATTTTGAATAATACCATGCTCATCGGGGCGCGGAAAAACGGTTTCTTCCACCGTGTGCGCCAGTTGGAATACGACGGTCAGTATAATGCCGCCCAGCAGGTGCATAACCATAAAGCCGGTCAGGACTTCCCAGAAAGGCAGGCCCACGGCCAGTGGCAGGAAGGCAAAAACCGAGAAGTACAACACTTTAATTCCGATGATGCGGATAAATTCGATCGTGTTCTTGGCAGGCTTGTTTTTATTCACACCATTGCGTTTGTACCGCGCAAACTGCATGAAATCCTTGGCCGTTACCCAATACAAGGTGACGAGGCTGTAGATCATCAGGGCGTACGCCCACTGGAAGCGGTGTATTTTTTTTACCTCCGTGTGCGGCGACAGGCGCAATGGGCCTTTGTCGTCAATGTCCTCATCGTAGTGAACAATATTGGTAAACGTGTGGTGCAGGTTATTGTGCTGCATTTTCCAGTTGAAGGCCGAACCGCCGAGCATGATGAGCGAACCTTCTCCTATCAACGTGTTCAGCCAGGGTGTGGCAGTGTAGGCACCATGATTGGCATCGTGCATGATGCTCATTCCCATACCCGCCATCGCAACGCCCATGACTGCCCAGAGCAGCAATGACCATCCGAAAGACGGCTGAAAAAGCAGGATCACTACGAAAGGAACTACGTAGGTAGCCGTAAGAATGACGGTTTTTAAAATGACGCTCAGGTTCGCATATTTCGGAATACCGTTTTTCTGAAAATAAGCGTCGACCCTAGCGGTCAGCGTCTGGTAAAATTGCGATTTATCCTTGCTGATAAACCTGATGGGTGCATTGGCCGCCATTGGCTGTAAATGTTTGAATGAAATTATGAATCGGGAAAATATATAAAGCCAGGCGTTTTCATTGCAAGTGCTCTTTGTGGAAGGATAATGTACCTGGGATATGCTGGGACTTAGCAAAAGGAGCACGTAATGTACGAAGTTCTGACAAACCTCTTATTCAAAACGTCTGAAAATGACAACAGTTGCAAAAATGAGGCTAATTTTCCACAACAGTCCTCCTGCGCGTTCATGCGATCAGCCGTCCCAGGCGCTTTAAACCCGATTCTATGGCATCCGAATACGGCGCACCGAAACCGATCCGGATATAGTTGGCGTATTGTCCCGACAAACTGAACAACTGTCCCGGTGCAATGCCGATCTGCTGCCGGCGCGCCCGGTGGTATACGTCGAGTGCATTTACTTTGCGCGGCAATTCGATCCATAGCACGTATCCGCCCTGCGGCCTCGAAATACGTGTTTCTTCCGGAAAACAAGCCGCGATGGCCTGAGAATACCGCAGGCATTGCGTGTGCAGGGCCTTGCGCAAATGCCGCAGGTGCAGGTCGAAACGCCCCGTTTCACAAAACAGCGACAACGCATCCTGCGTAGGCGTGGCAGTGGATAGACTTTGCGAGAGTTTCAAATTCCTGACTTTACTCAAAAACCGGCCCGGCAGGCACCAGCCGACGCGGTAGCCCGGCGCCAGCGTTTTGGAAAAAGAGCTGCATTGCAGCACCAGCCCGTTGCGGTCGTAACTTTTACAGGTGCGCGGCCGTGTTTTGCCGAAATACATTTCTCCGTAAATATCGTCCTCGATCAACGGGATTTCCACCGCAGCGAGCATTTCCACCAGTTCCTTTTTGGAAGCGTCGGGCATGAGGCTCCCAATCGGATTATTGAAATTCGGCGTCACCAGGCAGGCTGCAATGCGCTTTTTGGGGAGGACCGTCTTCAGGAAATCCAGATCGATACCCGTTTCCGGATCGGTCGGGATTTCGAGGGCGTGCAGGTGCAGGGATTTGAGCAGGTTGAAAATGCCGAAATAGGTGGGCGACTCGATGGCAACGGTATCGCCGGGCTGCGTGACGGCGCGCAGGCTCAATGCCAGCGATTCCATGCTGCCGTTGGTGATCACCACTTCGTCGCTGTCGGTTTTGCCGCCCCAGTTGAACGACAGGCGCGCTACCTGCCGCCGCAGACTTTCGCTGCCACTGGCGTCGGCATAGTTCAGGCAACTCACCGGGCTGCGGCGGACGGCCTCCAGCAGGCATTTGTTCAGTTTGGCAGCGGGCAGCAGGCTGATATCGGGCGCGGCCAGCGAAAACTGCATGATGCCCGATTCGGACATCTTTTCATACACCTCGGCGACCATTTCCTCCAGCGTCCACTGCCGGGTTTCCTGCGGCGTAGATGTGAACCGGGGCGCTGCCTTTTTGGACAGAAAACGCACGTAGTAACCCGATTTGGCACGTGCCTCGATCAGGCCTTTACTTTCCAGCGCCGAATAGGCCTTGAAAGCCGTGCTGTGACTCACCCCTTGTTCGCGACACAACATCCTGATCGACAATAGTTTGTCACCCGATTTCAGGGTTCCGGTTTCGATCATGTTTTCCAGCCGGTCGGCTACCTGGTGGTACAGGAAATCTTCGTCTGCTATGCGCATCTGTTATGCTTTAAAAATAAAAAACTGCATCTGTTTTAGTTGGGGCAAATCTAGGACCTTTGTGGCTTCCATTCAAAAAAGAGTGAGTGAAACAAAAATCATCTATAGATTTATGTTCTCTCACATATAAAGACATCTGTAACCATGAAAATTACCGGCGCCCAGGCACTGGCAGCACTCGGCCGAACCGACAAACCGTTTACTGAATTGTTCCGCCATGGAAGTCTCTCCGTGGAAATGTACAAACCGCAGGGGACCGATCATCAGACACCGCACGACCGCGACGAAATTTACGTGGTACTTTCCGGTACCGGGCAGTTTGAATGCCGCGGGAAAACAATGCATTTCGGTCCCGGCGATTTTTTGTTCGTTCCTGCATTTGCACCGCACCGCTTCGTGGCGTTTTCCGAAGATTTTGCCACCTGGGTGTTCTTTTACGGACCTGCCGGCGGCGAGCAAAATGGCGCTGTGGAAATCCGCGGCTGGGACCCTGCATTCCGCGAGGCATTTTTCCGGCTCAACAAGGCATGGATCGAAGTGGATTTCGAACTCGAACCGCTGGATATCGCCGTTTTGAGTAACCCCGAAGAACATATTATCGACAAGGGTGGCTCTATTCTGTCGGCGCTGATCGACGGCGAGGTGACCGGCGTGATCGGTCTGCGCCCGTTTGGCGAAAACTGTATGGAACTCACCAAGATGGTGGTCGACGAGCGCTGGCGTGGGCGCGGCATCGGCGAAAAACTGATGCAGGCCATACTGGAAACTGCCCGGCAAAAAGGTGCCGAAAAAGTGGTGCTTTTTTCCAATTCCATCACCGCCGCCGCTGCCGTCCGGATATATTACAAAAC
>JAKQJD010000244.1 GCA_029561355.1 Bacteroidota bacterium
CCTGAATGAAGACCTTTGGCACGGGGCGTTCGAGGTAGATGCCGAAAAGCACCCCGCACTTTCCTATCAGTATTTATTTCAGGATGCGCAAGGCGCCCGCACGACCGAATGGGAGCAGGAACGCCTGCTCGATCTGACGGACAAAAAAGCCGCCTACCAGGAAGTGGTCGATTTCTGGAATCCGACGGGAGCGCTGGAAAACACGTTTCTCACCCAGCCTTTTCAAAATATTTTCAACCCGCCGCCACCGGCTGCTGCCGGCAAAACGACGACGCAACCTTTTACCCACGTATTCAAGGTAAAGGCCCCGTTGCTGAAAGCGCACGAAGCCGTGTGTCTGCTCGGCCACGGCGTGGCATTGCGCACCTGGGACACGGCAGCACCGATCGTACTCAAAAGAGAAGGCAACTGGTGGACCGCCCGGCTCAACCTCTCGCAGGAAGATTTCCCGCTGGGGTATAAATACGGCGTGTGGGACACGGCGGCCAACCGGTTCGTAACTTTCGAAGAAGGTGTGAACCGCACCCTGTATGCACCTTCGGCCGGACAGCAAAACCCGCGCACGACCCTGCACGACGGGTTTATCCGCCTGCCCAACAATACGTGGAAAGGCGCCGGAGTAGCCATTCCGGTATTCAGTTTGAGAAGTGAAAAAAGTTGGGGCATCGGCGAATTCACCGATATGCCGCTGCTGGCCGACTGGGCCAAATCGGTGGGCCTCAAAATGATCCAGTTGCTGCCTATCAACGACACAACTGCCACGCATACCTGGTTAGACTCCTATCCGTATTCGGCTATTACCGCCTTTGCCCTGCACCCGATTTTCCTGAACGTGGAACAACTGGCAGGCAAAAAACACGCAACCGTTTTAAAGCCGTACCTGAAAAAAAGACAGGAACTGAATGCCCTCGAATCGGTTGATTACGAGGCGGTTCTGCAAATGAAATGGGATATCATACGGCAGTTGTACGATCTGTTGAAGGCCGACTGGCTGAAAGACAAGGCGTACGCAGCCTTCTATAACGCCAATAAACACTGGCTGGCGCCCTATGCCGCTTTCTGCTGGCTGCGCGATGCCAACGGCACTGCCGATTTCAACCAATGGACTACACACGCCAGATACGAGCCGAAAGAAATTGAAAAACTGCTGAAACCGGGCTCCGAATCCTTCGATCAGATCGGTCTGCATTTGTTCGTGCAATGGCAACTGCACCTGCAACTCCAGGCGGCTACCGACTACTGCCACCAACAGGGGCTGGCGGTGAAAGGCGATATTCCGATCGGCATTTACCGGTATAGTTGCGACGCATGGATGGCGCCCGAACTGTACAACATGGACCAGCAGGCCGGGGCGCCGCCCGACGATTTTGCGGAAAAAGGCCAGAACTGGGGTTTCCCGACCTACAACTGGGAGCGTATGAAACAGGACGGCTTCGCATGGTGGAAACAGCGTTTCGAACAAATGAGTCTCTATTTCGACGCTTTCCGCATCGACCATATCCTCGGCTTTTTCCGTATCTGGAGTATTCCGCTCGATGCGGTGGAAGGTATTCTCGGACAATTTGTGCCGGCTATTCCGGTCACGGAAGAAGAACTGCGCGCAGCGGGTGTAGGTTTCGATTTCAACCGGCTTTGCAAACCTTTCATCAACGAGCAAATCCTGCTCGATACGTTTGGCGACGCCGCCAACTGGGTGGCTGAAAACTGCCTGCAAGCCGTAAAAGGCGGTATCGAACTACGCCCCGAATTCGATACCCAGCGCAAAGTGGAACAGTATTTCCTGGCGCAAAAGCCGGACGACCGCACCGACCGCATCAGAAACGGCCTGTTTTCGCTCATTTCCAATGTGGTACTGCTCACCGACGCTCAGGCAGAGCCCGGCCACTGGAAAGGCGCCTTCCGTTTCAGTATGGAAAAAACAACCTCTTACCAGTACCTTCCGGAAGCGGTGAAAGGCCCGTTGCAGGCTATGTATGTCGACTATTTCTATCGCAGACAAGATGATTTCTGGCGGGAACAAGCCATGGAAAAACTGCCGGCGCTCAAGCGCAGCACCAATATGCTCATCTGCGGCGAAGACCTTGGCATGGTGCCGCACTGCGTACCCGACGTGATGAACGGACTGGGTATCCTGAGCCTGGAAATTCAGCGGATGCCGAAAGCCTCGGGCGCTGCGTTTTTCCACCCGAAAGATGCCCCCTACCGCTCGGTGGTGACGCCGTCCACGCACGACATGAGCACGTTGCGGGGATGGTGGGAGGAAAACCGGAAGCTGTCACAGCGCTTTTTTAATGAAATCCTGGGCTACCACGGCACCGCGCCCTACTTCTGCGAACCCTGGGTGAACCGCGCCATTATTTTGCAGCATTTCCAGTCGCCGGCCATGTGGAGTATTTTCCAGTTGCAGGATCTGCTCGGCAGCGACGAAAAACTGCGCCGCGAAAACCCGAACGACGAACGCATCAATATTCCGGCCGTCGCCAAGCATTACTGGCGCTACCGTATGCACCTGAGCCTGGAGGCCCTGCTGGCAGCGGAAAAATTTAATGCGGATTTGGGGAGGATGGTGACGGAAACGGGGAGGTAAGTGCGAAGTCGACAGTGCAAAGTGCGAAGCCGGCAGTGCAAAGTGCGAAGCCGGCAGTGCGAAGTGCGAAGCCGATGGTCGGTGCAAGGCCAATAGGTTCCGGGAGAGCGAAAAAAGAATGGACTCATCCGATGACTTCAAGTCATCGGATGAGTCCATTCTTTTTTCGCTCTCCCGGAACCTATTTCGCTTCGCTTTCCGCGTGTTCTTCCCGGTTCGTATCCAGATTTTTTTCAAAAAACGCCAGCAGGTCGCCCATCGTTTCGCGCAGGTCCTTGCGGTTCACAATGAGGTCGACGAAACCGTTTTCCAGCAGGTATTCGGCCGTCTGGAAACCTTCGGGCAGGTCGCGTTTGATGGTTTCGCGGATGACGCGCGGACCGGCAAAGCCGATAAGCGCGCCGGGCTCGGCCAGGTTGATATCGCCGAGCATGGCGTAGGAAGCAGTGACGCCGCCCGTGGTCGGGTCGGTCATCATGGAGAAGTAAGGCAGTCCGGCTCTGGCAAGCAGGGTGAGTTTGGCGCTGGTTTTGGCCATTTGCATGAGCGAAAAGGCACTTTCCATCATACGTGCACCGCCCGATTTGGAAATGATCATCAGTCCGGCGCGGGTTTCCAGCGCGTAATCGATGGCTTTTGAAATTTTTTCGCCCACTACGGAGCCCATGGAACCGCCGATGAATTTAAAATCCATAGCAGCTACGACGAGCGGGTAACCGTGTACATCGCCGGCGCCGATGGCCAGCGCATCGTTCAGACCGGTTTTTTTCCGGCTCTCTTCCAGGCGTTTATCGTAGGGTTTGAGGTCGGTAAAATGCAGGAAGTCTACCGAAATAAGATCGTCGTGCAGGGTAATGAACTCGTGGTTATCGAACAGCAGTTCAAAGTACTCCGCCGAGCCGATAGCGGTGTGGTAATCGCATTTCGGGCATTTATAAAAGTTGTCGCGAAGGGCACGCATCGTGCTGGTTTCCTTGCATTTTTTGCATTGGAACCAGATGCCTTCCGGAACGTCTTTTTTTGCTTTAGTGGCGGTAGAGATGCCTTCGCGCAATCGTTTGTACCAACTCATGTGTAGTTATCCGTTATTAGTTATTCGTTATCAGGGGTTGATACGCAGGCATTTACGAATAAAAGCCCGCCATATTCACCTGATAAATGACAGGCAAAACCGGATTCGGTCAGCAAAGATAATGGTAAGTCATACAACGCATAGTTTTTCTTCGCCCCCTCTCGCTTCTCCCCTCTCACTTCTCCCCTCTCACTTCTCACTTCTAAAAAAAAGCCCGGCAAGTCACGAAGACCAGCCGGGCTTTGCCCTTACACCTCGTCCGTAGACGAGGCCGGGAGGGGCTTTATTTCCCTGCTTTTAGTTCACCCTGTAGTTTGGCGAGTTGGGCTGTTTTGCCGTCGCGGGCAAGAGCAGCCTGTTTCGGCCAGGTAGCGGGGTCGTGCATTTGAAACTTTTTACCGGCTGCATCCAGGATGGTTTTGATGGCAGCGGGTTTGCTGGAGGCCAGTTGTGCGAACGTGGCGATACCGGCAGCCTTCAGGATCTCGGCGATTTTCGGGCCGATGCCTTCCACGATGGTCAGATCGTCGGCAGCAGGAGCCGGTGCGGGTTTTTCGGTTTGCGTTTTAGCGCTCTTGGTGGCCGGTTTTTTATCGGCGGCAGATTCCGCGGCTTTCTTGGCCGTGGTAGCAGTCGCTTTTTTGGCGGCAGGTTTCACCACTTCCAGTGCGTGGCCCATCAGGTACAGTTCTTCTGTTACTTTTCCATTGTTCCAGGTGCGGCGGATTACTTCATTGTATACCATCGGGCGACCGTAGTGGTCGGTAAAGTCGAATACGAACTGCGAGTCGGTTGTGTTATCGTTGAGTACTTGTACGGCAAAACGTTCGATACGGTTGGTGTTGGCGACGTGGTTCAGGAACCAGCGCAGGGCCTCTGTTTTCTGGGCTTTGGAATAGGTTTTATCGGCCTCATTGCTGAGTGTCACGCAGTCGTCGGCAGCAAATGTTTCAAATGCTCCGAGGATGTCGCCTTTAATGATCTGGGCGTCCAGCGCGTCCACAAGTTGTTGCAATTTCATAAGTCGAATTCAGTTTGGTGAAAGAAAAATGTGCCGCAAAGATACGATAAAAACACTTAAACAAAATTATAGTTTGAAATGAGTAGCATAATTAACTCTTTGTAGAATTTTAATTGCCTAATTATTTAGATTTTCAGAGACGCCCGTATTTTTATACGATCAAGTATATATTTTAAATTATGGTCAATAATTACGGAATTATATTTTACACAAAAACAAAAAACAGGAAAATCGACGGAATCGCCGCCGCCCATTTCCGGCCCAAACCACAAAAAAAACGGGGCATTTGCCTTGCCGGCAAATGTCCCGTTCATTGAAAAAAAGTTGAAAATTTTCGGTAGCACGGCCTTCTAGCCGGCGGCAGAGGGCTCTTCAAGGGTCCTGCAATTATTGTTTTAACCAGAACGGCCCTTATCGGGTGTGTATCGTATTTGGCATGTAGCGTTTAGGATGTGTTGACTGTTAGCCCTTTACGAAACACTACACACCAAACACCAAACACCAAACACCAAACACCCTCTTATTTTATCTCATCCGATTTCTTTCCGGCGGCTTTCACCAGGAAGAACAATACGGTGCCGACCATGACAAAATTAAGTACGGCATTGATGAAGTTGCCGACTTTGATATTGCCGATCATCACGAAAGAAAAATCGGGATTGCCGGTGATGTATCCCAGGATTGGCGAGATGATGTCG
>JAKQJD010000247.1 GCA_029561355.1 Bacteroidota bacterium
TCCCCTACCCACTATCCTTTGCCTGAAACACCCCTAATAACCAATAACCAATAACCAATAACTAATAACCAACAACAAAACAGGGCACAACCCTTCTCGGCTGCGCCCCGTCATTAAACTACAAACGCTTCTTATTCAATGTATTATTGAATGTTCTTCAGGCTGGTGTTGGTGTACGCTACGCATCTCACTTCTCACCTCTCACTTCTCACTTCTTTTTCGTGGTGACCCTGCCCGAGCCCGACACAGCGCTCTGCACGGGTCCATCTACGCCCAGTTCCACGTCGCCGGAGCCGGAAATAGCCACCTCCGCTTCATGGCCTTTCAAATCGCCCGCATGAATGTTGCCGGAGCCGGAAATGGCGATTTCCTGTTTGGTAGCCATGCCACGGAGCGTCATGTCACTACTGCCGGAAATGGCAACTTCCAGGGATTTTACGTCGAAAGAGCCTTTGAAATCGCCCGAGCCGCTGGTTGCGATTTCGAACTTGTCACCTTTGATCACCGAAATGGCTTCGATGTTGGTAGAGCCGCTACTGGCTACTTCTTTCAGGTTTTTGTACGTGACGGTGATGCGTACATTCATGTTTCTGTAGTTCCCCCGTTTCATGCCGATTTCCAGGGTAGAGCCTTTCACTTCGGTAATGATTTTATCGGCATCGACACCGCTGACCTGAAGGCTGACACTTTCGTTGCTGCCTTCCTGCAGGATGATCGCGTCATAACCGCCGGAAATGGCGATTTTATCGAAAGAAGAGAGATTGCGGGTGACGGTGTTTTGTGCGCCAGCCATGGCAGATAATACGAGGCCGCCGAAAAGGGTAAGCAATAAACGGATTTTCATGCTGTCTGATTTGATTTTGAATGTGAACAAAATCAGAGACAGTAGGGTGGGAAATGGGTTGCACCGATGTCTTGAACAGGATTACCGGGATTAAAAAGGATTGGAAGGATTTTTACGATTCTGCCGCGTTTTTGAAAACTAAATGCTTTGTGATTGCAGTGAATCCTTCCAATCCTTTTTTACTCCCGGTAATCCTGTTCAAGCCGTCCCTGCCGCCATATCAATAAAAAACGCCATCGCTTCCGGGTTGCGCATCGAATCGCGGTTGTATGCTTTCTCCAGCGGCTTGCGTTGCAGGATCTTTTTCACCGGCGTTTCCATTTTTTTTCCGGAAATGGTGTAGGGTACGTCCGGTATTTCCAGAATAGCATCGGGTACGTGGCGTGGGCTGTAAGTGCTGCGCAGGGTGGTGTTGATGCGTTTTTTTAAATCTTCCGTCAGGATAAAGCCGGGCACAAGCGTGACGAACAGCGGCATCCAGTCGGTGCCGTCGGCATATTCCAGGTTGATGATCAGGCTGTCCTTTATTTCCGGAATGGTGTCGAGGGCGCGGTAAATTTCCGCGGTGCCGATGCGCACACCTTGCCGGTTGAGCGTAGCGTCGGAGCGGCCGAGAATGACCAGGCTGTCGCGTTCAGTGATCTGAATCCAGTCGCCATGCCGCCACATACCGGGGAATGTGTCGAAATAACTGCTGCGGTATTTGCTGCCGTCGGCGTCGTTCCAGAAAAAAACGGGCATGGAAGGCATCGGTTGTGTGACCACCATTTCCCCGACTTCTCCAACGGGAACGGGCCGGCCGTTTTCATCCCAACTCTCCATGGCGCAACCTAGGCAGCGGCACTGGATTTCACCCTGATAAACCGGAAGCAGCGGATTGCCGCCCACCCATGCCGTACACACGTCGGTGCCGCCGGCCATGCTGCACAGCCAGACGTCCGATTTTACGTTTTCATATACCCAGGCAAAGGCTTCGGGCGGCAGCGGCGACCCGGTGGAACCGATGCTGCGCAGCCGCGACAGGTCGAATTGTTTGCCGGGTTCGTGGCCCGCTTTCATACAACTCACCAGGAAGGGCGCGCTGGTGCCGTAATGCTGAATCTCCGTTTTTTCGGCCATTTCCCACAAAACGTTGAGATCGGGGTACCCCGGACTGCCGTCGTACAACACAATCGTGGCGCCTGCCAGCATGGAAGCCAGGGTGAAATTCCACATCATCCAGCCCGTGGTGGAAAACCAGAAAAAACGCTCGCCCGCGTGAATATCGTTGTGCAAATGCGTGTATTTCAGGTGTTCCAGCAGGTTGCCGCCATGCGAATGCGTGATGGCTTTGGGAATGCCGGTGGTACCCGAGGAATACAGCACCCAGAGCGGATGGCTGAAAGGAACGGGCAGGAAAGTAAGTGCTGCATCTTCCTGGTTTTCAACGAGTTCGTTCCAGAAAGCCACTTCCTTGTCTTCGGTTTCAAATGTTGCATTTTCATCCAGATACGGAATAAAAACTACCTGCCGCACGGTAGGAAGCAAACCGCACAATTCGTGTACGGTTTCGCGTTTGTCGAACGATTTGCCGCCATATGCATACCCGTCCACGGCAATCAAAATTTTCGGCTCGATTTGCACAAACCGGTCGGCCACACTCGCTGCCCCGAAATCGGGCGAACAACTCGACCACACCGCGCCGATGGACATGGCGGCCAGCACCGCCACGATGGCGTGCGGCGAATTGGGCAGGTAGGCAGCAATGCGGTCGCCGGGCTGAATGCCGCATTTCCGGAAATACCGGGCCAGCGCTGCCGTCTGGCGTTCGAGTTCGGCCCATGATATTTCCGTCAGGGGCTGGCGTTCGTTTTGAAAAATGATAGCAGGTTGCGCAGCGTTTTTTTGCCGGAAAATATGCTCGGCGTAATTCAACGTGGCACCTTCAAACCATTGGTAATCAGGCATTTCCTTGCCCTGTAAAACCTGCCGGTACGGCATGTGGCTGATGACCTGAAAATACTCCCACTGGCTTTCCCAAAACGCGCCGATTTCCCGCGCCGACCATTCCCACAAATCGTGGTAGTTGTCAAAATGCAATCCTTTTTCCTGCTCCAGCCACTGCATGTAGCGGTGCAAATGACAATGTTCAATATTATCCGGCGTAGGTTTCCAGCGCAATTGTGGTGTGGTGGACATGTGATATTCTTTGATCTATAGGTTGGGCGAACGACTGTGATGAAAATGATTTTGACTATAGATTCTGACTATGATTTTAATATGATTTATATGATGGCCATGATTATCCACTCACATAATCATGGCCATCATATAAATCATATTAAAATCATAGTCAGAATCACAGTCCAACATGCTTATCTACAAAATCTCCTTCATAGTTTTGCCACGAAAGTCCAGCAATTCCTGCACCTGACAAATTTTTCCACCATGAAAGCATGTAAAACCTTTACGCTTGCCCTCTTTGCCCTTCTTTTCCTTGCCTGCGATACTTCTAAAAAAACGGTCGCCACGCCAGGTAAAGACGACGGCATTATCGAAGTGACATTTCTGCAAATGAACGACGTGTATGAAATTTCGCCCTCGTCCGATAATTCGGGCGGCCTGGCGCGGGTTGCCACGCTCCGCAAGGAATTGCTCGCCAAAAATCCCAACACGATCACCGTTCTTGCCGGCGACTTCATCAGCCCTTCGGTCATCGGTACCCTGAAATTCGAAGGCAAACGTATCCGCGGCCGCCAGATGGTCGACGTGCTCAACACCCTCGGCCTCGACTGGGTGGTATTCGGCAACCACGAATTCGACTACGACGACCTGGCCGATTTGCAGGCGCGCCTCGACGAATCCACTTTCTCCTGGCTGGCCGGCAACGTGCGCCTCAAAGGCAGCACCTGGACGCAGCAGTTTTTCAAAAACCGCAACGGTGGCACCGAAATCGTGCCCGACAACAAGGTCATGATGCTGAAAGATGCCGACGGCACCACCCTCAACCTCGGGATCTTCGGCGTGCTGGTGGATACCGGCAAAAAGCCCTGGGCCGAATACAGCGACTGGCAGACGTCCGCGCAAAAAAGTTACGCCGAACTCCAGCCCGCCGCCGACGTGATCGTAGCGCTCACCCACCTCAATGCCGTGGACGACAAAAAACTGTCGGCCCTGCTGCCCAGCGTACCGCTCATCATGGGCGGCCACGACCACGACAACCAGATTTACAAGATCGGTACCGCCACGGTGGCCAAAGCCGACGCCAATGCCAAAACGGTGTATATCCACACCCTGCGCATCGACAAAAACAAGCACACCACCACCGTCAAATCGGAACTGCGCAAGATCAATGGTAAAATTGCCGACGATCCGATGACTGCTGCGGTTATTGCCAAATGGGAAAAAATCAAAAACGAATCGCTGGGCTCCGCCGGCTTCGACCCTGAAAAACCGGTGAAAGCACTCAGTCAGCCGCTCGATTGCCGCGATGCATTTACCCGCCATCAGCCCGCTCCGGTCGGACACGACATCACGGCCGCTATGCTGGCTGTTTCCAAAAATAACCCCGAAGTGGCTATCCTCAACAGCGGCTCCATCCGCGTCGACGACGTGCTCAGCGGCACGCTCACCGAACTGGATATCGTACGCATGCTGCCTTTCGGCGGCTCCATCGTGGAAGTGGAAATGCGCGGCTCTCTGCTCCGCAAAACGCTGGAAACAGGCCTGGGCAACAAAGGCGCCGGCGGCTATCTGCAAACCAGTGGCGTACGCAAGGATGAAACGTCCGGCAAGTGGTTTGTCGGCGCCAATGCACTGGACGACAACAAGTTGTACCACGTCACCCTGCCTGAATTTCTGCTCACGGGCAACGAACTCAACATGGGTTTCCTGAAAGCATCCCTGGACGCCAACAACAAAAGCACCAACGCGGATATACCCACGATTGTCAAAGCGGACCCGAAAAACAAGGCGGATTTGCGGAATGACGTGCGGCTGGCGCTGATTGATTACTGGAGGAAGTGAGGGGAGGGGAGTGAGTTGTGAGTTGTGAATGGCGGGTAACTCGCCGGGATTGTACGAATTCCGGGTTTTGACACAGGCGTCGGGGTGGCTTCGAGCCACCCCGACGCTAAAGCCCTGGCTTGAATAACAACTTAACCCAAGAGTGAGGCCGTTGTTTTGGCCGTTGTTGGCGTCCCCGCTAACAACGGCCGAAAACTTATTATTCAACCATTTACACTTTATTCGGAGTTCGATATTCGATATTCGATATTTTTTTAACACCGAACACCGAACACCGAACACCGAACACCGAACACCGAACACCGAACACCGAACACCGAACACCGAATGTCGCCCCTAGCGGGGGGGCAACAACGGCAAAAAACTCAACTTCAGAATCTCCTTTTTATGAAACATCTCCTCCTGCTCACCATTCTCCTCACCCCTTTCCTCCTCAACTGTCAAACACCCATGGACGAATCCGCCGCCATTCAGCAAATCCTCGAAAAAGAATCCGCCACCTGGCGCTCCGGCGATTTCGCCGCACATGCCGATTGCTGGCATATTCAGCCTTACAGCCGCATCCTGATCTCCACGCCGGAGGGCAAAACCTACGATGTTCCTGCGGCCCTGATGAAAGACCCCAGCGTCAAAATGGGCGACGGCGGCAGTTCCGTTAACTCCAATTACAAAATGAGTATTCACGGCGATTATGCCTGGGTGAGCCACGAAGAGATATCTACCGCAAAAGACGGCTTGAAAACGTATTCCCATGAAGTGCGGATGCTGGAAAAAGTGAACGGAGCCTGGAAACTGGTAGGGCAGTCGATCCATGCATACATACCGGAATAGGGGAGGTGATCAACATTACCCGCTTCAGTCACTCAAATCATCCTTCGTTTTTCCACGTCGTCCAACCTTTGCGCCCTGCCCGGCGCTTCCCGCCGGAAAATTCACTATTACAGCAATTCCGTGCGCATCCGACTGACCAAGCAATTCACTTTTGAAATGGCCCATGCCCTGCCCGATTATGACGGCCTGTGCCGCCATATCCACGGGCATACCTTTCACCTGGAAGTATGTATTTCGGGAAAACCGTTACAGCAGCCCGGTCATGCGAAAAACGGCATGGTGATGGATTTTAAAGTCCTGAAAAAACTGGTACAGGAAGCATTCGTTGGAAAGTTCGATCATGCCCTGGTATTGCCGGATACCACTCCGCAGGAGGTAATCGATATGCTGCAACATCAGTTTGGCAGGGTTATAACGCTGCCCTTTCAGCCTACTTGTGAAAATCTCATTTCCGTCTGTGTACAGAATTTGCTCCCCGAAATGCCTGCAGGCGTGGAATTGTGCCGGATCAAACTGGCCGAAACGACGAGTTCGTATGCCGAATGGTATGCGGCCGATCAATAGGCTTTTTCGGTAGTACGGTCTTCAGGCCGTCGGGAAAAGGGCCTTTTAAGGCCCTTTCTCTATTCAAAACGGCCATGAATGGCCTTTTCCCGACGGCTTAAAAGCCGTGCTACCAATAGGTTACACAATTTTGTCTCGTTCGAATACAATCCGCTCCTGTAATTACGCAATTTTGCCCTCTTCGAACGCAATCCGCTCCTGTTCACATGCAAAATCCGATTTCACCGTTCAGCAAAACCGCCAGTCATTCCCATACATGTCCACCGGAAAAAACATCTTCGCCATCATCGGAAGCGCAAGCAGAAATTCATCCAATCTGAAAATCGTCAGGCACCTGGAAGCTGCTTCACCCGAACATTTCAACTGGACGGTTTTTGACGACCTGCACGAACTGCCGCATTTCGACCCGGAACGCACGGACTCAAACGTCCCGGTCGAAATTGAAAATTTCAGAATGGCCATTCAACAAGCCGACGCGGTGCTGATCTGCACGCCGGAGTACATTTTCAGCATACCCGCCGGCTTGAAAAATGCGCTGGAATGGTGCGTTTCCACGGTCGTGTTTTCTGAAAAAACCGTCGGACTCATCACGGCGTCTGCCAATGGCATAAAAGGACAGGAAGAACTTCAACTCATTCTGCGTACCCTCGGCGCTGTGTTTACGGAAGCAACAACTTTGCTGATCCAGGGTGTAAAAGGCAAGGTGGACCCGGAAGGAAATATTACCCATGCCGGCACGGAAAAGGAATTGACGGATTTTATGGAGGCGTTTGAAAGGGTGGTTATATGAACCGGCCGTAGGAAATTGGGCGCCCCGTTTCATAAAACATTGTGGCGACCTTCCTCCATTTCCGCCAGTTCCATAATTTTCCTTCCTTTGTCGGGCACACCTATTTCACCTGCACATGTACCGACTATTTAAATTTCTACTGCTCTGTTTCCTGCTTTTACCCGCTTCCTGCCTTTCTGCCCAGGACGCCGAAATTTTCCCGCCCGATTCCATCAAAAAAGAGATTGTCGCGGTCGAGATTTTTTCTACCCTGAACATCAACGGAGATCTGAAAGAGATCGAATGGAGCCTGGCAAAGCCGGCGCCGCAATTTACCCAGGTGGAACCACTGCAAGGCGAAGTGCCCAGTTTCGACACCGACGTGCGGGTACTATACAACCGCCAATACCTGTATTTCGGCATTTTCTGCCGCGATTCCATGGGTAAAAAGGCTATTCGGGCCACAGATTTTAAACGCGATTTCGATCTCCGCCAGCACGACCAGATTGGACTGGCATTCGATGCCTTCAACGACCGGCGCAACGCCATGGCGTTTACCATCAATCCGTACGGCGTGCAGCGCGACCTGCTTACCTTCGACGATACCTATTACGATACCGACTGGGATGCGCTTTGGCGCGTACGTACCAGCCGCACCGATTCGGGCTGGGTGGCGGAAATCGCCATTCCATGGCAAACGTTGCGGTATCCGAAATCGGCCGATACGATCGAGAACTGGGGTTTTAACGTATACCGAAACCGGCGGCTCAGCAATGAAACCACGGCATTTTCGCCATTTCCGCGGGCGTTCACGGCGCAGCGGATGGATTACGCCGGGCTGCTGAAAAACCTGCAACCGCCGCCGCCGAAGCCCAATATCCGAATCCAGCCGTATGTGCTGGGATCGTATGACCGCTTCAAAGGATTCAGCCCCGACGTGAAACCCGAAAGCACCAAAGTGAAAGTCGGCGGCGATGTAAAATGGGCCATCAGCCCGAATGCCGTCCTCGACCTGACCGCCAATACCGATTTCGCGCAAGCCGATGCCGACCGGCAAGTAAACAACGTCACACGTTTTTCCGTGTTTTTCCCGGAACGCCGGCAGTTTTTCCTGGAAAACGCCTCCTTGTTCGGCGTCGGCGTGGGGCAGGCTATCGACGGCTCGGGCGGAAGTATGCGCATTCAGCCTTTTTTCAGCCGCACCATAGGACTGGATGGCGTCGGAAATCCGATTCCGATCGACGCAGGCGGACGGTTTGTGTACCGGTCTTCGAAACGCAACTTCGGCGCCATCGCCATCCGGCAGCGGGAAGTAGGCGACAGTCCGGCCACCAACTTTTTCGTCGGGCGTTTTTCCGAAAATTTCGGTCAGCAGAACCGCATCGGCGGACTCGTGACCGTGAAAAATCACCCCGACGGAACCAACATAGTGAGTACGCTCGACGGCTTTTTTCGCCTGGGCGCCACACATTCCCTGACCGCCATGGCCATGCATTCTTCCTCGGAATATCTTGGTAAACGAGGCTTTGCGGGCATCGCACAGTATTACAACTCCACGAACAACTACAAGATCTGGTGGACGGAATCGGTTGTGACCAAAGACTTCAACCCCGAAATGGGTTTTGTGGCCCGCACCGACATCATCGGAACCACGCCGGGCATGAACTGGTACTACCGTGGCAGTTGGTTGCCGTTCAAAAAGGTGATCCGCGCATTTGAGCCGGGCTTTTTGCCCGAATTCTATCACTCCGTATCCACCGGAAAACTGATCGAGCGGCAACTGACGCTGTTTCCGGTCTGGATCAATTTCCAGAACGGCGGCTGGTTCGGCTACTCCGTCAATCCCTCTTTCCAGCGCCTGATCGGGGAGCCGTTCACGCCCCTGGGCGTCACGATCGGGGAGGGGGAATACCACTATTTCCGGCAGCAGGTATGGTACAGCACCGACCCTTCCAAAGTGGTGTACCTGATCGGGCAAACCGACTGGGGGACCTATTTCAACGGCCGTTTATTTTCTGCCGACCTGACCTTGCAGGTTGCACCGCTGCCGCACATTTCTTTCGCCGGGCGTTTCAACCGCAACCGGTTCAAAGAAGTAGGCGACGACCAAATCACGAAAAATGTGGACCTGTACAGTATAGAAGGGCGTTTTGCCCTGAACCCTCGGCTGCAACTGATCGGATTTTACCAGAAAAATTCGGAAAACAAGTCGCACAATTACAATATCCGGCTGGCCTGGGAGTACCGGCCCCTGTCATACGTGTATCTTGTGTTGAATAAACGTGGTTTCGAGGGACTGGACAAGATCAGGCGAAACGAAGACCATGCGGTGCTGAAGGTGAGTTATTTGCGGCAGTTGTGAAACGGGCAACGCGGATTAAGCGGATTTTTTGCGGATCACGCGGATGTGGTTGGCGGTAGTCCGGATTCAGAGGTGTCATCTGCGAGGAACGAGCAGGTGACATCTCCGGTACAACAGGAATTTTTCGGGAATTTAATGGACCGTTTAAAAACAACAAGTCATGTATAAACTATTACCGATCATCTTTCTGCTGGTCGCCTGCACCTCCCACAAACAAATCACCGGCGAAGCAACACCCAGCCGCGGCTCCTACGATGCCCAACTGGAATACAAGCCCTATCAACCCAAACCCACAGACCGCGTCATTTCCAGAAAAAAATACCAGGACCAGTTGTACGGTTTCTGGCTTGGGCAGTGTATAGCCAACTGGACCGGGCTCGTAACGGAAATGGATAAAATCGGCAACATCGGCGACATACAAACCGGTAAATTTTACACCCGCGCCGACTGGGGGCAACCCGACCAGCCCAGTATCTGGAGCCAGGGCAAACCGAGCACCATCTCGCCGACCATCGATTTCGTGTTCACCAATCCGGGCGGCATCTGGGGCTCCGACGACGATACCGACATCGAATACATTTATCAGGACCTGTTGTTTACGAATAAAACCTGTGTCCTTACCGGCGAACAGATCCGCGACGGGTGGCAAAAACACATCAAAGCCGACGAGGAAAACTACCTCTGGGTATCCAACCAGAAAGCCTTCGACCTCATGAAAGCCGGCATGGTGCCGCCCGCCACCGGCGATCCGGCCGATAACCCCGAATTCGAGATGATCGATGCGCAACTCACCACCGAAATTTTCGGACTGTTCGCACCTGCCCGGCCCGACGTAGCACTGCGTATGGCGCGCCTGCCCATCCAAACCACCGCCCGCGAAAATGCGGAATGGATTTCCGGTTTCTACGTAACAATGTATTCTCTCGCATCCGCGGCCGATGCTTCCAGGCCCATAAAAGACAGGGTTTTAGGAATGGCCGACGAATCGCGCAAAGGCCTGCCTGCCGGTTCCTATCCTGCAAAAATGTACGATTTTGTAAAAAGCAGGTACCTGGCAGGTATTCCGTGGGAACAAACGCGCGACGAAGTGTACCAGCGTTACCAGGTGGATCAGGCCGACGGCTACGCTATGACTTCCCAAAAAAGGTACTGCAATGGCTGTTTTGCCGCAGGTATTAACTTCGCATCCAGCATCATCAGCCTGTTGTACGGGCAAGGCGACATCAGGGAAACCATCAGAATAGGCGCCCTGGCGGGCTGGGATTCCGACAACCCCACGGCCACCTGGGGCGGACTGCTGGGTTTCATGATCGGGAAAGAGGGTGTGGAAAATGCCTTTAACCGGAAGTTTTCAGATCAGTACAACATACACCGCACCCGTATCGGATTTCCCAACAACGGCATCGATAACTTTCAGAACATGGCCCTCACCGGCGTTTATATTGTCGACCGGGTCGTGCAGGAGCAAATGGGAGGCGGGGTAGACCTGAACAAAGACGTTTGGTATGTGCCCAGGTAGCGCATGGCCCAATCGTTCGGAAAGCCGGGAAATAAAATTTTGTTTTCCGGTTTCAAATTGCCCGTAATCGGAATGTTTATAAAGAATTCGTATTCTGTTAACAAAATAGGCCTTGGTGTTTTCTTTTTTTCCTTTAGATAAAACCTTACCTTTGCGGCTCATTTGAAAGGAGGCACTTTTATCCTTAAAACCGGGCTTTTTCATTCTTTTTTTGTAAAAAAGAATTTGATTCAGTCTGATTTCCCTCTTGCCAAATATCATTTTTCAAAAATCAGTAACCATACCCCGTCCATTCCAGTTCTATTTTGATGAAAGACATTCGTAATATCGCCATCATTGCCCACGTTGACCACGGCAAAACCACGCTTGTTGATAAACTGATCCACGCCTCCAAGTTGTTCAAAGAACACGAGATCACCGGCGACCTGATCATGGACAGCAACGACCTCGAGCGGGAGCGCGGGATCACCATTTTGGCAAAAAATGTAGCGATCCAGTATAAAGGTGTCAAAATCAATATCATTGACACACCCGGTCACGCCGACTTCGGTGGCGAGGTAGAGCGCGTGCTCAACATGGCCGACGGCGTATTGCTGCTGGTCGATGCTTTTGAAGGCCCGATGCCGCAAACCCGCTTCGTACTGCAAAAAGCCCTGGAAATGGGTAAAAAGCCGATCGTAGTGGTGAACAAGGTAGACAAGCCCAACTGCAATCCCGACCTGGCGCACGAGCACGTGTTCGACCTGATGTTCTCGCTGGATGCTACGGAAGAACAACTGGACTTCCCGGTTATCTTCGGTTCGGCCAAACAGGGCTGGATGGGGCACGACTGGAAAAATCCGACCACAGACATCACGGCGCTGCTGGATGACATCATAAAATTCATTCCTCCTCCGAAAGTATCCGTAGGTACCCCGCAGTTGCTGGTAACGTCTTTGGACTATTCCAGTTTCATCGGCCGTATTGCAATTGGCCGACTGAGCCGGGGCAAACTGACTTCGAATCAGCCCGTTTCCCTGGTTAAAAAAGACGGTACGGTGCAAAAACACCGCATCAAGGGCCTGTATGTATTTGATGGCTTAGCCAAAAAAGAAACGGCAGAGGTGGAAGCAGGTGATATCTGCGCCATCGTAGGCGTGGAAGGTTTTGAAATCGGCGACACCATTGCCGACTACGAAAACCCGGAAGCACTCGAAACCATCAACATCGACGAGCCGACGATGGGTATGCTCTTCACGATCAACGACTCGCCGTTCTTCGGCCAGGAAGGTAAATTCGTGACCAGCCGCCACGTACGCGAACGCCTGGAACGCGAACTCGAGAAAAACCTGGCTATGCGCCTGGAAGAAACAGACTCCGCCGATTCCTTTATGGTATATGGCCGTGGGGTTCTGCACTTGTCTATCCTGATCGAAACCATGCGCCGCGAAGGTTATGAACTACAAATCGGTCAACCGCGCGTTATCATCAAGCAGATCGACGGCCAAAGACAAGAGCCGATGGAAGAACTGACCATCGACGTACCGGAAGTGTCCAGCGGCAAGTGCATCGAATTGGTAACACGCCGTAAAGGAGTAATGACAAGTATGGAACCAAAAAGCGATCGCTTTTTGCTTCGTTTCAGCATGCCTTCCCGTGGTATCATCGGTCTTCGTTCCAATTTGCTGACCGCCACACAAGGGGAAGCCGTTGTAACGCACCGCTACGTAGGTTACGAACCATGGAAAGGAGAAATGCCCAGCCGTCAGAACGGTTCGCTGATCGTCATGGAAACCGGAACCGCTATTCCTTACTCGCTGGATAATCTCCAGGACCGGGGTACTTTCTTCATCGATGCAGGTGAAGAAGTATACGAAGGACAGGTGATAGGTGAAAACAACCGCCCGGGCGACCTGGTGGTAAATATCACCAAAACGAAAAAACTGACCAATATGCGCGCCTCCGGCTCCGACGACAAAGCGTCGCTGCCGCCGCCACGCCGCTTTTCGCTGGAAGAAGCGCTCGAATATATACAAGATGATGAGTATGTGGAAGTTACACCCCGGAACATTCGTTTGCGCAAGGTCTATCTGAAAGATTTCGAACGCAAAAAATCTGAAAAAAAGGTAGCTGTTACCAACTAAAAAGGCAAAGAAAGCCTTTGTTGCCGCGCAGTTACGCCATTACTTTTCCGTTTAGAAAGTAAAAACCTTTTTTTCAATTTTTCGTTTGCCGAATAATTCTATTTTTGCAGCCATTTTTGCGGGTCATTCCGCGGGAATGGCTGCAAACACAATTAACACATAGCTTCCAAACCAGCCAGAAATCAAAAAAAACGGGTAAAACCCGGCCGGGACAACAATATTTTCCGGTCCCCGTTGTTCACATGACCGAATTATGCGCACAAAACTTTCTCAATTCAACTTTAACCTGCCAAAGGAACTCGTTGCCCAGTATCCCAGCGAGGAACGCGACCAGAGTCGCCTGATGGTAGTACATCGCCAGACCGGTAAAATCGAGCACAAGGTTTTTAAAGACCTGCTCACGCATTTCAATGACGGCGATGTCATGATTTTTAATAATACCAAGGTTTTTCCTGCTCGCCTGTTCGGTCAAAAAGAAAAAACCGGTGCAAAAATCGAAGTATTTCTGCTCCGTGAACTCAATCATGATGCCCGTCTGTGGGATGTACTGGTGGATCCTGCCCGGAAAATCCGCGTAGGCAACAAACTGTATTTCGAAGACGAGCACGGCAACGACGCGTTGGTCGCCGAAGTAGTGGACAACACGACTTCCCGCGGTCGTACGATCCGTTTCCTGTTCGACGGTACGGAAGACGATTTCCAGAACGAACTCATCAAACTGGGCAATACACCCCTTCCCAAGTACATTGAGAGGGAGCCGGAAGCCATCGACCGCGAACGTTACCAGACCATCTACGCCAAGGAAATCGGCGCTGTCGCCGCTCCGACCGCAGGCCTGCACTTCAGCCGCGAACTAATGAAACGCCTCGAATTGAAAGGTGTGAACTTCGCCGAACTGACCCTGCATATCGGCCTGGGCACCTTCCGCACCATCGACGTGGAAGACCTGTCCAAACATAAAATGGAAGCGGAATATTTCCGTATTTCCCCGAATGCCGCCGACACGGTGAACAAAGGCCTGACCGATCATAAAAAAGTATGCGCGGTAGGTACGACGGTGATGCGTTCCGTAGAAACCGCCGTTTCCGCAGAACACATGCTTAAACCGGTAGAGGGATGGACCAACAAATTCATCTATCCGCCCTACGACTTCAGTATCGCCAACAGTATGATCACCAACTTCCACCTGCCGAAATCCAGTCTCCTGATTCTGGTTTCCGCTTTTGGCGGCCTGGATCTGATTATGGATGCATACAACGAAGCGGTAAAAGAAAAATACCGTTTTTACAGCTATGGCGATGCCATGCTGATTTTATAAAAAACCTGAACCTTTCAAACGAACGGCAACCATGTACTGGACACTTGAATTAGCCTCCCACTTAGAAGAAGCCCCCTGGCCGGCCACCAAAGATGAGCTGATAGACTATGCCATCCGTTCCGGTTCGCCCGGTGAAGTGATCGATAACCTGGAAGAATTGGAAGATGACGGCGAAATGTATGAAGGCATCGAGGATATCTGGCCCGACTACCCGCGCCACGACGACTTTTTCTTCAACGAAGACGAATACTGATGTTGGTGTTTCGGGTTTCGTGTGTGGTGTTTCGGACGAAACCCGGCGCTGGAATCTGAAACGCAAAACGTGATGTATCCCATAAAAAAAGCCGTTCGGGTAGTAACCGAACGGCTTTTTTCGTGTTTTATAGTTTGTTTAACCACAGCATGACTCCCGATTTTCCCCAGGCGAAAAAGTTGGGATGATTCATGAGAGTGACTACCCCCAAACACCAGACACTACACACGACACACCCGCCATGCGCCTCTCCCTCGGATTTTCCCCCTGCCCCAACGACACCTTCATCTTCGATGCCATGCTGCACGGCCGCATCGACACGGAAGGACTTGAATTCGAAGTGTTTATGGAAGACGTGGAAGCCCTCAACCGCCGCGCTTTTGCCGGCGATATAGCGGTAACCAAACTCAGTTACCACGCTTTTGCACACCTGACACGCCAGTATGCCCTGTTGCATGCCGGCAGCGCGCTTGGCAACAACTGCGGCCCATTGCTGGTCGCACGGGCGCCGATGAGCGCAGCGCAGGTCGATGCCGCCGCCATCGCTATTCCCGGAAAAATGACCACGGCCAATCTGTTGTTCGGCCTCGCTTACCCGAACGCTACCGATAAGCGGGAAACACTGTTTTCAGAAATCGAAGATGCCGTACTCGACGGCCGCGTGGGTGCCGGGCTGATCATTCATGAAAACCGGTTTACCTACGAACAAAAAGGCCTGGTCAAAATCCTCGACCTGGGTGAATACTGGGAATCGACCACCGGACTGCCGATTCCCCTGGGCGGTATCGTTGTACGCCGCGATCTTCCGGCGGACATTCAACAAAAAATAAACCGCGTGATGCGTCGCAGCGTGGAGTATGCCTTCGCGCATCCCGACGAAGTGATGCCGTTTGTACGCGCACACTCCCAGGCGATGGAAGATACCGTGATGCAGGCGCATATCAACCTCTACGTAACCGCTTATACCATCGATCTGGGCGAAAAAGGACGCGATGCCGTGCAGCAGATGTTCCGGATCGCACAGGAAAAAGGAGTGATTTCGACGTATGAAAAAAATATTTTTACGGATGCCGGATAGATTTCATTTTTGGCACGATTCTGGAAATATATATTAATGTGTGTAAGTATTGTTTTTAGAATTGAAGAAATTCTGGAGCGCGGGTAAAGACCCGCGCTTTTTTTTTGCCCCTACGGGAACCTAATTCCCGCATTGCGCTGAATGGACTTATACTCTTTTTCTACCTTTGCGTGCTTTTTGGGCCTCGGAGCGAACCGGCTCTGAACATCTCTAACCAAACTAAAATCAAACCGACATGATTATCGGCGTACCAAAAGAAATTAAAAGCAATGAAAACAGGGTAGCGCTCACGCCCGCAGGCGCGCTTGAACTCACCAAACGCGGCCACTCCGTATTTGTACAAAGCACTGCCGGTGTCGGTAGCGGTTTTGAAGACGATGACTATATCGGTGCAGGTGCAGAAATTCTCCATACGGCAGACGAAGTGTGGGCCAAGGCCGAAATGATCATGAAAGTGAAGGAGCCTATTGCGGAGGAATATGCCAGATGCAAGGCCAATCAATTGATATTCACCTATTTCCACTTTGCTTCCAGCGAGGAACTGACGCACGCCATGATCAAAAGCGGCGCGATCTGCCTGGCCTACGAAACGGTGGAAACCAAAGACCGCCAGTTGCCGCTGCTCATTCCGATGTCGGAGGTAGCCGGCCGTATGGCCATTCAGGAAGGCGCCAAATACCTGGAGAAACCCGTGAAAGGCCGCGGCGTTCTGTTGGGCGGCGTACCTGGCGTGGAACCAGGCAAGGTCCTCGTCCTCGGCGGCGGTATCGTAGGCACCCAGGCGGCCAAAATGGCTGCGGGACTGGGCGCTCAGGTAACCCTGCTCGACGTGAGCCTGCCGCGCCTGCGCTACCTCAGCGATATCATGCCAGCGAATGTCACCACCATGTACTCCAACGAGTATACCATTCGCCGCCTCATCAAAACGCACGACCTGATTGTCGGCGCGGTACTGATTCCGGGCACCAAAGCGCCGAGCCTGATTACCCGCGACATGCTGAAACTCATGCGCCCGGGTACAGTGATCGTCGACGTAGCAGTCGACCAGGGCGGTTGTATCGAAACGACACACCCGACGACACACGCCGACCCGACTTACATCATCGACGACGTGGTACACTACTGCGTGGCCAATATGCCGGGCGCTGTTCCGTTCACTTCTACGGTCGCGCTCACCAATGCCACGCTTCCTTACGCGCTGCAACTGGCCCAGAAAGGCTGGCAGCAGGCCTGCAAAGACAACCTGGAACTTCGCCTCGGCCTCAATGTTGTACACGGTAAAATCGTTTACCAGGGCGTTGCGGATGCTTTCGGCCTGAAAATGGAAAGCGTGGACTCCGTTCTTTAATGA
>JAKQJD010000608.1 GCA_029561355.1 Bacteroidota bacterium
TTTATCCATTTTATTGAATGCCTCCTGTCCGCCGTAAAACCACCAGGACGTATTAAAGAACTGGCGGCGCGGCTGCCATACTTCCGTGTATTTCAGTTGTTCGGGATACGCGTCGGCTTTACCGGCCAGGTCGTACGCCTCTACCGATAACATGGCAGAAGCCGTGTGGTGTCCGTGTGTGTCGTATTTTTTGTCGTGGAAAAAACGATTCACGATTACGTCCGGCCGCGTTTCGCGGATAGCCCAGACGACGTCGGAAAGCACCTGGGTTTTGTCCCAGAAACGCAGGGTTTCTTCCGGATTTTTGGAAAAACCGAAGTCGTTGGCGCGGCTGAACCGCTGTTTGCCGCCGTCGATGGAACGAGCCATGAGCAGCTCCTCGGTGCGCAATACGCCCAGCAATTCGCGGATCTCCGGACCGATCAGGTTCTGGCCGCCGTCGCCGCGCGTCAGCGAAAGATAGGTGACGTTGTAGTGCTTTTCGCTGGCGCAATAACTGATGAACCGCTGGTTTTCATCGTCGGGATGCGCGGCTACGTACAGCACAGAGCCCAGCACGTTGAGTTTTTTGATGGCGTCGTGCACGTCGGCAGCGGAAGGTTTGACGGGTTTCTGAGCGGAAAGAAGAGAGCCCAGGAGTAGGCAAAACAATGCGGTAAGAGAGGATTGGCGGAAAAAAGTATTCATGGCAAGAGTTGATGCGAGCGAGGTTGAGGCGTTGAGGCGTTGAGGCGTTGAGGAAACCTATAAGGTTTATCGCTCAATAAATATAAAAGTTGACACAACTTTCTTTTTCAGATCTGTTGGACTATGTGATCCTCCAAAAAATCATTGTTTCACCAGCTGTTGGGCCCGAAAGTGAATTTCCGGGTGTGCAGGAGACTGAATTTGAACGAAATAAGTACCGGCCGGCACCTGCTGCATGGGTACAAGTGCATGATTCTGAACGTTTTTTACTTCCAGTACGGTTTTCCCGGACAGGTCTATCATTTTCAGGTCGGCAGTTTGTACAGATTCGGCTATATTCAACACAAAGGAGGAACCTGTATTCGGGTTTGGAAAAACAGACCAGTTTTCTGCAGGATAGGGCGCTTCGGAAGCATCTGTGAGCGCGCAGGTCAGGGATTCCAGCAAGGTAGTAGCGTGCACCCAGAACGTATCGACGTACGTTTCAAATTGCGGATCGGTGTAGGTATTGGTATGGCCGCCGCCGGGCACCGTTTGCAGGAAATTCCACAAACCGACTTCCTCTGCGTGTTGGTGCAACAGGCTGCTGCCTTCAAGAAAAGCGATGCCCGCTGCAAGGCCGTACACATAGTTCACTGTTTCGTCGGCCGTGCCGTGAATGCTCACCAGGGGAAGGTTGTTGACGCCGACCCATTCTTTGCGGTACAGGCCTCCCGACATATTCACCACGGCTTTTGAGCCGGAGGCGTAGGTTTTGTTGGAAGCCGTACCACTGATACCTTCCAGCCCGCCGTTTTCCTGAATAATATCTTGCAGAAATTCCGGCAGCACGTCGGTAGAATCGATATATCCGGAGTGCAGAGCCGTTACCGCGCCGGCAGAGTAACCGCCGATGAACATATTATTCGCATCGATATGGAACTGATCGGTCGTGGCGGCATCTTCCCGGAGGAAGCGCACGGCAGCCCGCATATCGCCCACGGCTTTCACAGCCGTATCGAAAATGGCCAGCGAATCGGGAATACCGAGCACGAGGAAGGGGTACAGGCGGTACTGAATACTCACCGCCACATAACCCTTGCGTGCCAGCAGTTCGCAATAAGGCTGCATCTGGCTTTTATCGCCGAATATAAAACTGCCTCCATGCGCCAGCACCACGGCCGGGCGGGCAGCCAGGTTATCACCTTCGGGCTCGTACACGTCCATTTGAAGGGTATACGCATTGTTGATGTGCCCGATGGTAGGCGCGTAACCGACCGTCGTTTTTTTAACCGTCGTAAAAACGTCGTTTATGTAGCGGGTACCATCGCAACCGGCATTCTGA
>JAKQJD010000301.1 GCA_029561355.1 Bacteroidota bacterium
ATGTCCGTTACGCGGAACCCGTCGGGAGTAGCCGAATGCTGGATGGTTTTCACCAGTTTGCCTGAAACCGTAAAAATGCTGATCTGTACGTCGAGCAATTGTCCGGCCAGGTTGTGTTCGAACTGGAAGTAGGTATTGGTGGTAAAAGGATTGGGATAGTTCAGTACGTGGTCAATCGCTGCCTTGCCGTCTTCCGCCACCACAAATTCCGTGTAGCCTTCTCCGGGATTATTGGCTACGTCCCAGCCTTTCACCTGAAGCGTATGACGACCCGGTGCGAGGTTGCGCAGCGGGAAAATAGCCTGGCCGCGCTTGTAATTATCCTGTTCGCTGACATAAAAATCATTTAACACAATGGTTTCCAGCACATTACCATCAATTACTGCCGTCAGATCATGGCCCAGGCCGGTGCCGCTCACGTTCATACCGTGGTCGTCCGAGCATTTGATCAACACCTTCGGATTGTTGTCGGTAATACCGCCGGTCACAAAAGCATCGGTATTCAGATAAGGCGTCACAATGGGCGGCTTGTCGTCCTGGATCAGGTTGGCATTTCCGCCGATGATCACGCTTTTATCAGCGCCGGCCGCATCCAGCGGCGTACCGTTTTCGGCGTAATAACTGATTTTCCCGGCTCCGAAGGGGTAATTGATGTCTTTAGGTACGATAAAATCGATAGAAAAGTTTCCGTTCGTAACCGTAGCCACGCCTTTAAAAATGATATTGCGTTGCACCTGAAACTCCTTGACCGAACTGCCTTCGTCCTGTGCGAGGGTGCGCAGCGTCTGGGCTTTATCGAATACGGAAACGTGGACTTTCCCGTTAAAACTGCTTAATAGATTGCCGAGGGTATCGGTAACAATGCCCTCGATTTTCGCAGGCATCAGCGCTTTCAGGGTATCCGGCACGCCGGTCCCGACTTCGTGTCCGTTTATTTTAGTGGTCGCTACACGGTATTCCGGCATGGCCAGGAACATGGCAGGGTCGCCGAGCAGCGTGAAACGCCGCGCATTATCCTGATCGGAAGTCAACGAGTTTTTGGCGTCTTTGAGGATATCGCCGATGCTGCGGTACTGGCCGTTGACACGTTTGAAAATGTAACGCTGCACGGCATCTGTGAGGATGTTGTTGCCGCCGATGTAGACGGCGCGAACGGTTGTAAACAGGGCAATGGCGCCTGCATTGGATCTCAACAGGGCCTGTTCGCCACCAGTCACCAGTGAATAATCATCGTAGCCGCCGAATGAGCAGGTAGCCGTAACAATCAGGGGGTAACGGCCCGGATTTTCCCAGCCGGCAATGTCGTTGTTGGTCACCACACGTTCCTGCGCCAGGCCGCGGGGGCCGCCGTGGCCGATATATTGCATCAGAAGTGCTCCTTTGAATACTTCAGCGTTGATGGTCGATTGTGCATCCGGGTAGCGCTGGCCGCCGGAGGTAGCCACCTGCTGGTATGCGTCGAAATAAACTTTATCGACATTGAACCAGGTTTCCGTAGCGGCGGTAGCAATCGCCAGGTCTTCCGCCTGGTTGATGTGTACGTTGGTGTCTTCATCGTCGGCGACGTACAACGTGCGCTGGTGCCAGTCGCCGAGCGTAGAGGGCGATTTGTCATACGCCACAATTTTATCGGTAACGATTTGCGCATCAGTGGAAGAGCCGACAGTCAGCCTTCCGACGGCGATATCGAGCGCGCCCGTCAGCGAGCCGCCTTCATTGTCGCTGAGCAGTGCAAAAAAGTCGTCGGAGGGATACGAGGTTATCGGGCTGAATGATTCCGGCGTTTCAAAAACCGGGATAAAGTCCAGATTGGAGTTGGTATTGGTGTTGTTTTTCGGGTCGAATGAGCCGTCTCCGAGCAGCAGCAGGTATTCGAAGCGGTCCGGGTTGCGGTCATACAGCATTTTGGCGAAATCGCGGATAGCGACAGGATCTTTGGCGCCCGAGGAAAACTCGTTGTATAACTGGAAAATATTGACGGTGGCTACAGCCAGGCCGCTGAAGGTTCTGCGGTGTTCTGCCAACTGTTTTGCCTGTTCTTCAAAATCCGGGTGGTAAATGATTGCCATGTGCAGGTTCTCCAACGCGTGGATGTTCTGGTTGGGCAATTTGCCGGATACGGTTTCGGGTTTTGGAAAAACCGCGTTGTCGTAAAATGCGATAAAACTTTTCAGGGTGCCGGTGCCGGCTCCGAATTCCACGGTGGCGCCATTTTGCGTTTTTTGCTGAACGAAAGCCAGTCGCGGATTGCTGATGTCCCACACCGTCACATTGGCGCTTGCCCCCGACATGCGGAAGGTGGTAGCCGGCTGTGCGAGGCTGCTCACGTCGCGGAATTCCATGACAGAGCCCGTCATTTTCAACTGCCGGCGCGCATTTACTTCGATATAGTCGAGCCAGCCTTCGCTTTGCTGGGAAATTTCCGGGTACTGTAAACGAACGTCGAACTGGTCGCCCCCGGGCTGGAAACTGCCCTGAAACACCGTGGGCGAGGCAAAGGCGGCTTCCGGGTTGCTTACACTCACGCCATTGACGGTTTTCGTCAGCGTGGTGGAGCCTGCATAAAGCCGTACCGTGCTGCTGATATTGCAGCGGGCAGCAAACTCTGCCCGTATCCTTGCAACACTGCCAGGCACCAGGTTGGGTATTTCGAAACTGTAATTCCGTTCGCGGGTTTGGTAAAAATAATCGCCGTACCATTTTTTTCCCGACCCCTGCGCGGTGGTGGAAAAGTCCAGCAGGTTAACTTTATCTTCTTCGATGCGGCGAAAATCATCAAACGATTCGGTCACTACCGAAGCCGGCACACTGGCCTGTTCGGTGATCCGAAGGCCGTTTCCGTCGCCGGTTTTTATAAAATACCAGCCACGGGTGTCGTAGAGGTTTTTGCGGACGGTCAGTTCCGGATCGACGCTGCCGGGGCGGTACACCCATGGATCGGGGCCGACGGCATAAAACAAAATGTAGTCGCCCTGATCGAATTTCCCGTCGGATTCGCCCACTACCTGTACGGCATTTTCCGTCAGGTCGTCGGCACGTGCGTCGCTGTTGCGTTCGGGAAGCATGCCGTCGCTGTTGCCGAAAAGGCGGATGGTGCGCGGGTCGATGTTGTCCAGGTTGCTGATGCCCAGTTCATTCTTGAGAAATGTATAGTCGAGCTTGTAAATGCCCGTCTGCGCGACGCCGAATTTGTAGATGGTTCCGGTGCTGAGTGCGGACGTGTAGGTGTAGGGGCCGCCACGTTCCTGCAAAGGTTTCGGCACGGGCGCAACGCGGATATTGAGTGCGAACGATCGTACACGCTCATAGCCGCTGCCGGTTTTCCGGATCGGTACAAACCGCACCCGGGCAAAATAACGCTCGCGTTCCTGTTCCAGCGTTACCTGAACGCGTACTTCATCGGAGAGCAGCGCCTGGTCGTTACCGATCGGTTTGAATGCAAAAGATTCGAATTGCATGGAGCCGACATCAAATGTCAGTTCCGAGCGGCCGGCCAGCGGAATTCTTTCGGAAAAAACGGGTAGCCCGGGGGCTTCATCGCCGAAAGTTGCGCCCTGGAACGTCCAGTATTTCACTACCTCGCCGTCCGGCGGAGTGAATTCTGACGGGGTGGAAGCCCATTCGATGGTACGTCCGAACGGGACAGAAGTTTGTGCATACACAACAGGCATGCCCAGAGCAATAAATAACAGACCGAGTAAAGCGTTTTTCATCTTCCGAAACCAGATTTGGAAAGTTGAGTGTATTGGCGCACGCCGGGAGAATCAGGTTGCCCGGGATTTTTATTTTATGGCAGGCTGCTTCAGGAAACCTGGAAGCAGCCTGCCATTTTTATTTTTCTCCGGAACAGCCCAGGCATGCAACCATCTAAAACATACAAAGGTTCAGTAAAAAAGCAGAGATGCAGGGGCAAAACTTAATTTTGGCTCCGCATGGCATTTGGCGCTTTAAAAGGCCTGTCATACATTCGCCGGGTACAAAACATCGTCCTGCACCACAGCGGTTTCGTATATTTCAGGTAATCATTCTTATACGAAAGAATACTTGCCGAAAGCAACTTGCAAACAGGCCCAGCGAGCCGCTCGACCAAATTATTTATGAAACAAGATCGTATTCTCATCATCGGCGCGGGGGGCCAGATCGGAGCTGTGCTCACGGATGCCCTGCGCGAAGTGTATCACTCCGACAACGTTATTGCAGCAGACCTGCGCGACCTCGGCGAACAGGACGGCCCTACGGCCATACTCGATGCCCTCGACGGCGCGGCGCTGGAGGAACTGGTGAAAAAATGGCGCATCACGCACATTTACCACCTGGCGGCCATCCTGAGCGCCAACGGCGAAAAAAATCCGCTCTGGGCCTGGGACATCAATATGCGCAGCCTGTTCAATGTACTGGAAATCAGCCGCCAGCGCCGGCTGGCCAAGGTGTACTACCCTTCTTCCATTGCGGTGTTCGGGCGCGAAGCGAGTCACCAGAATACGCCGCAGTATGAAGTGCTCATTCCGGAAACGGTGTACGGTATCAGCAAAGTGGCCGGCGAGAACTGGGCCAATTATTACTACCGCCGCTATGGCCTCGACGTACGTTCGCTGCGCTACCCCGGCATTATCGGCTACCAGAGTATGCCCGGCGGCGGCACGACCGATTACGCGGTGGATATTTACCATTATGCCGTGCAGAACAAACCGTACGAGTGTTTTCTCAGCGCACACACGCGGCTGCCGATGCTGTACATGCCGGATGCCATCAGGGCCACTCTGCAACTGATGGACGCGCCCAGCAACCACTTGTCCGTACGCACAAGTTACAACCTGGCCGGTATGAGTTTTACCCCGGAAGAGGTGACCGCGAGTATCCGAAAGGAAATTCCTTCTTTCAAAATCACGCACAAACCCGATTTCAGGCAGGCCATTGCCGATTCCTGGCCGGCCAGTATCGACGATTCGGCCGCCCGTGCAGACTGGGGCTGGAAACCCGAATACGATCTGGACGCCATGACCCGCGACATGCTGCACCACCTGGCCATCCGGTATCACGTAGCAGTGGAATGATGTGAGAAAGGATTTATTCTATTAAATTACGCTCGAAAACCAACGACATGCTATGCTGACAAAAACGCTTTACTTCCTGTGGTTAAGTCTAACAGCCATCGCTTCTGCCAAAGGACAGTCCGGCTTTTTTATGGCCCCTGGCCAGAAGCAGGTCGATATTCCATTCGAATTCAACAACAATTTTATCATTCTCACGGTCACCATGAACGGAACCTTCCCGCTCCGTTTCATTTACGATACGGGAGCGGAGCACACTATTCTGAGCAAACGGGAGATCAGCGATATGCTGAAAATACACTATGACCGCGAATTTCGCGTCAAAGGATCGGACCTGAAAACCGACCTTATTGCGTACCTGGCCAGAAAGATCCGTTTCGATATTCCCGGAAAAGTAGTGGCGCCGAAAGAAGATATTCTGGTACTGGAAGAAGATTATTTCCGCTTCGAGGAATACGCCGGCGTCAACGTACATGGCATCATGAGCGGCAACGTTTTTTCCAAATATATCACCCGGATCAACTACGACAAACGTATTATCACCCTGTTCGACCGAAATTCATTCAAGATAAAAGATGATTTCACCGCAATTCCAGTGGAGGTTTTCCGCAACAAGATGTACATCCGTACCCCTATGGAGGCGGTTCGCGACTCTTCCGCTATGGTGAAATTGCTGATCGATACGGGCGCCGGCTTGCCCTTGCTGCTGTTTTCCAATACACATCCACTGGTACACCCGCCCGCCAACGCGATCACCGCCAACATCGGCATGGGGCTCGGCGGCTATCTGGAGGGTTTTACGGGCAGGATCACCCGCCTCGGTATGGGCGACTACAAACAAACCAATATCGTCACGTATTTCCAGACACTCGATACGGCAGGGATCAACCTCGAATACCTGAACGGCCGGAACGGGCTGGTCGGCAATGCCCTGCTCAGTCGTTTTACGGTAATTCTGGATTACCATAGTTTTAAGATCTGGCTGAAACCGGGAAAAGCGTACAAAAATGAGTTCCTGTACGATCGCAGCGGACTCAATATCATCACTTCGGGCAGTTCTCTGACAACTTTTATCGTCCAAAGCGTTCTGACCGGCTCTCCTGCCGAAGAGGCGGGAATCCTGAAAGGCGACCAGATCGTACGCGTCGGAATGGCGCCTACCGGAGTCCTGAATCTGAGCGATTTACAGCGCGTATTTCAGAAAAAACCCGGAAAAAAAGTGAAGATCGTGGTAAAACGGGAGGGGAAGAGGATCAAGAAAACACTGGTGCTGAGGAACTTGATATAGAGGGTGAGAGATGTGAGAGGGTGAGAGATGTGAGAGGAGTGAGAGAAGTGAGAGGGTGAGAGATGTGAGAGATGTGAGAGGGTAAGAGGGTGAGAGATCGTAGATTACACCGCTTCGCTCCAGTATTTAGATGATTCAACAGAGGCGAAGCATTTTTCACAAAAAATTTGACACCATCGGAATGCCA
>JAKQJD010000303.1 GCA_029561355.1 Bacteroidota bacterium
TGCGGATTTACGCGGATTGGGCTCGTGAAAATGAAAATCCCAATAATTAGGTGCCATTTGATCCTTCTTTGAAATCCAATCCGCGTAAATCCGCAAAAAAATCCGCGTAATCCGCGTTGCAATGAAAAAACACATCGACCATCTTTCCCGCATCAGCAACCAGCCTGTCCGCCACATCATCGGCCTCATGTCGGGCACTTCGCTCGACGGACTGGACGTCGCCCTTTGTCGTTTTGAAGGCGCCGGCAGGCAAACGAAGGTGGAAGTTGTGCAGTTCGCTACCCTACCCTACGATGCGCATTTCAAATCGGAAATCAGGCGTGTTTTTGCTAAAAAAGAGATTGATTTTCAACACTTTACCTTGTTAAATGTGTTGATTGCCGAACGCCATTCCGCTTTGGTTTCTCAATGTTTAAATGAGTGGAAAATTCAGGCTGAGGAAGTTGACCTGATAGCCAGTCACGGGCAAACGGTTTTTCATGCGCCGCGAATTTTTCATGGTTTGCCGGAATACCCGAATGCCACCCTGCAAATCGGTGACGGCGACCATATTGCCCGGCGGACCGGTATTATCACTGTTTCGGATTTCCGGCAGAAGCACGTGGCAGCAGGCGGTGAAGGCGCGCCGCTGGCTTTGTATGGCGACTATCTGTTGTTTTCCCAACCCGGCGAAGACAGGTTTTTACTGAATATCGGTGGCATTGCCAACTTTACTTTTTTGCCCGGCGATGGCGACACCACCCGCGCTTTCGCTACGGATACGGGTCCGGGCAATACCCTGCTGGATGCATTTGCCCGGGAACTGTTCGGCGTGCCGTTCGATGAAAACGCGCGTATTGCTTCAAATGGCCGGGTCGACAGTCTGTTGTTGGAAATCCTCCGGCGGGACACATTTTTTGGAAAACCTTTCCCAAAAACCATTGGTCCGGAGTTGTTTTCGACGACCTGGGTACAATCGGCCCTTCAGCAACTTCCAAAAGGTAATGTCAATCCGTTTGATCTTCTGGCGACTCTGACACGTTTGACCGCCGAAACGGTTGCAGAAAGCATCCTGCGCGTGCCCGGTATTGCGGCGCCTTCGCGGGTGTATCTGAGTGGCGGCGGTGCGCACAATCCGTTGATTATAAAATATTTAGAAGAATTATTGCCCGCCTGGCAATTGTTGCCCATGGAAAAACTCGGTGTACATGGCGATGCGAAAGAAGCCGTTTTATTTGCTGCGCTGGCCAATGAAACGGTTGCAGGAACGTATATTTCGGGTTCTATGCTCGGCGGTATACCGCTGGTTGGGATGGGAAAAATATCTTTTCCGGATTAGCGGAAAGAAGTACGCGCGCTGCCTATTTTTGCGGCATGAACCGTGCCGCTCTTATTGCCGAAATTTTCCGCAAAAAATCCTTTCTCTGTATCGGCCTGGACACCGAATTGTCCAAAGTTCCCGCCCATTTACAGAAAGAATCCGATCCCGTTTATGAATTCAATTGCCGCATTATCGATGCCACCCGGCATTTGTGCGTAGCGTACAAACCCAACCTGGCGTTTTATGAAGCCCTGGGTCCGCAAGGCTGGCAAACCTTCGCCCGAACCGTAGAATACATTGGTAAAGAGCACTTTATCATTGCCGATGCCAAACGGGGTGATATCGGCAATACCAGTAAAAAATACGCCGAAGCGTTTTTCAGGATTCTGAATTGCGATGCCGTTACGATCGCGCCGTACATGGGCAAAGACAGCGTGGCACCCTTTCTGGAATTTCGCGAGAAATGGGCGATTGTGCTTGCGCTTACTTCCAACCAGGGCAGTGCCGATTTTCAAACAGACCGGCAGGAATCGACTGGAGAAGAACTATGGGAAAAAGTATTGCGGGTAGTTCAGACCTGGGGAACAACGGAAAACCTCATGTTTGTCACCGGTGCTACACACCCACAGGCTTTTGAAAAAATCAGAAGCATTGTTCCCGACCATTTTTTGCTGGTTCCGGGTGTCGGGGCACAGGGCGGCGATTTGCACGCCATCTGCAAACACGGACTTAATGATGATTGCGGGCTACTCGTAAATGCTTCCCGCAGCATTCTCTACGCTTCCGACGGCGAAGATTTTGCCGAGCGCGCGCACGAAGAAGCCCTGCGCTTGCAGGTGGAGATGAAAAATATTATGAAGGAAAGGTATACGGATATGTGATGGAGGAATCGAGTATTTGAGGGAAACGACCGGATGCCCTTCACATCCTCAAATACTCGAATATTCATATCCTCTAATTCCAGATCACATTTTTCCCCCGCCTGATATAGCGGCGAATATTGACCCAGAAGGCGACAAACAGATACACGATGAGCGGGGAGCCCATTCCAATAAAAGAAGTGTAGATAAAATACTTGCGCACAACAGCAGGCGCCAGGTGCATTTTATCACCCAGGTACTGGCATACGCCGAAGGCATGCCGTTCTACCAAATCTTTAAGCCAGTTCTGCAGCATGAGTTTTAATTTTATTAAGGCGAGACAAAAATAAGGGATTTTTGTTTAGAGCATGTTGAGTTTTTCATGCTGAGGCGAAAGCAGAAAAATTTTATTTCAGGCAAGGCAAATTTTGCAGTCGGATGCGGGTAATCCGGCGAAAAATTTAACGAAGGCCTGAAATGAAATTTTTCGTTTGCAGCCCGGCAATGAAAATTTCAACATGCTCTGAAAAGGTTAAGGTGATTTTACACGGAGAAGAAAGGACGAAAAATGAGTTGGCATCATTCTTGGAAATACCCTCCCGAACATTTTTTCAACCACACATCTTTTTAATCATGCTAATCCTGTATGTCACCATGGGGCTTTTCCTGTTGGGAAGCGGCCTCATTTCCTTATCCAATGCGCTGTCGAAGCGCTCCTGATCCCAGCCGGCAAAGAATTTCATTCCACGGTGATGCCCGGAGAGTCGTTTAAAAAACACTTTCCGGGCTTTTCTTTTGATATGAAAACATTTCACGGGTATTTGTGGTTTTCGCGGTTCCAATAACTGCGTTACTTTTGCGCCTTCCTCCGGCCCCGGCCACTTACAACCATTTCCAACCATGCACAAGATACTGATTTACAGTTTTTTATTTATTTTTTCCATATCGCTTTTCAGCGGCTGCGTTACAACCGACACAGCATACACCAGGGTTGCTCCGGGTATTTGGCGCGGGGTGCTGGAACTGGAGAAATACCGTGTGCCCGTCAATGATAAAGATACGGTGATGATTCTTTACGATCAGTTCAAACCCGGCGAGTTGCCTTTTAATTTTGAAGTGACGTACATCGACGACGAACGGTTTTACATAGAAATCATCAACGGTTCGGAACGGATCCGTTTGGACAGTATTCAATACGGCCGCGACCGCACCCAGGCGCGCGACACCATGAACGTCTGGTTTCCGGAATACCAGTCGTACATTCATGCACAGATTCGCGGCGGCGTCATGCAGGGCGAATGGGTGGTGACCACCAAAGAAGATTACCGCATCCCGTTTTATGCGCATTCCGGCCGTGCGCACCGCTTTACCACACTGCAGGAAAAACCTATACGCGATCTGACCGGCAACTGGGCTACGATTTTCGGCGTGGAAGGCAATCCGGATGAGCAGGAAAAAGCAATCGGCGAGTTTAAACAAAACGGCAACCACCTCGAAGGCACTTTCCGTACGGAAACCGGCGACTACAGGTTTCTGGAAGGAACCGTGCAGGGACGGAAATTCTTCTTGTCGTGTTTTGATGGCGCACACGCCTATTTGTTTAACGGCAGTGTCCGAAACGATACGCTTTTAGGCGAATACCGCTCCGGCCACCGTTACCAAACCCTGTGGACTGCCTGGCAGGACCAGAATTTCAAACTAGGTTCGCCGGATTCGCTGACGCAGATCAAAAAAGGCGCGAAAATCAGTTTTTCGGCACAAACACCCGAAGGAAAAATTCTCACGTATCCTTCCGCAACTTTCGACAATAAAATCAAGGTTTTTACCGTCATGGGTACCTGGTGTCCCAACTGCCATGATGAACAAGAATTTCTCACCGAATTCCTGAAAGAAAACCCGGATCTGGCAAAAGAAATGTCCATTGTAGGCTTTGCATTTGAGCGGAACAAAGACATTAAACAGGTTAATTCGCATCTTTTGGCTTACAAAAAGAAAATGGGCATACCATTTGAATTAGCATATGCCGGCAAGGCAGACAAAGCCTCGGCTTCGGCTTTTTTTCCGGCCCTTAGCGAGGTGATGGCATTTCCGACCATGATCGTCATCGATAAAAACGATCAGGTAAAACTCATTCACACGGGTTTCGACGGGCCTGCCACTTCCAAATACGCCGACTTTAAAAAAGACTTTACCAGACTCATCCAGGAATTGCGCTAAAAACAAATGAACCGAATTATCCTTGCTTACTCCCATCACAATGCCGATCTGGCCCGGCACATCGACCGCCAGTTAAGCCGCATTGGAATACCATTCGAACACGCCAGCGAACGATTGCCCGGCGAACTGGCCAGCCAGATTTCAGGTTCCGGCGAGCCTGCGCTGGTGTTGATAACAGATAATTTTTTGAAAGACCGCGCATGTATGACCGGCATGCTTGCGGCGGTGCAGTCCCTGACGCCAGACCAGCCGTTGCTGTTTGTGGTGGCCGACGGCATCAATGAACAGGGGCAATCCACTCCTACCCACATCGACCGCATGGTGAATGCCCTGCAGTACATGAATTTCTGGCAAAATGCATGGCTCGACATCAGTACGCAGTACCAGCAGGCAGAAGGCATTGAGAAGCAGGTGTATGAAGCCGAACTGGATGCCGTGCGCACCATCGCCAACCAGGTAGGCGATTTTATCAGCCTGGTCAGGGATCGTAGTTACGTTACCCGGGAACAACTCGAATCGGATGATTACGTCATTTTCTTTGTCCGCTTCGGTCTTTCCGACTGGCATGGTCAATACCGCCGCCTGGTAGCACAAACATCGGGTGATCAGCAGATTGTGGAGGCGCCTCATTTGCCCGAAATGCCGCTTTCCAGTGGCGTTCTGGCTCCCGAACCCATGGAAGAACCAGAATTGCCGCCTCCTGTGCCAACACCGGAAGAAGTACCCGAAATCAAGGAAGTACCGGAAATTCCTCAGACCCCTGAAATACCCGAAATCCCTGAACAAGAACCTGAAGTGGAGATACCGACCCACTTCCCCGAACAGGAAGAAGTGCCCGCCGACCATACTGTTGAAATTGAACAGGCTATGCGGGACGCTCATTTCTGGCTGGAAAAAGGATACATCGACCGTGGCCTCGAACTGCTGCAACTTGCATCGGAACAATATCCGGATGAGGAGCGGCTGGCCGGCGAATACCAGTCTGCACTCGCCCGATACCGGCCCGCTGAAACACCCGAACCGGAGCAGGAAACGCATACGGAAAATGGAACTCCGGGAATTGGCGCGGAAGGCTCCAATGAAGCCAAATCATACGACCTCATGGGCGATATGGCGGCAGGGAAAGGCGATTTCCTGTTTGCCAAATACTGCTGGGACCGTGTGGTGGAACTCGATCCGGCATTCCCGGATATTTACCGGAAACTGGGTCTGATGACTTCCGAACACCTGCAGGACTATCGGGAAACGGCTGTGCATTACCTCAATAAAGCGCTGGAAATCAAACCCCTGGATGGTGAAGTGCTGCTGGCTATGGCTCAACATAGTTTGCAAAACAACGCGCGGGAAGAAGCACGGGCCTGGTACGAACGCGCTATCGTGGTGGATGAACACCTGCGCAATGATGACAACGACCGCCAGTTTGCTCCTCAACAGGAGTTTGCCGCACAAGCGGAAGTGGAGGCGCCACAAGAGCATCAGCCCGTCGAGGCTTTGCCGGAGCCGCCGGAAATGGAGGAAGTCGTTGAAACGGTTCCTGAAGTGCCTGTTCCGGAAAAATCTGCCGGACCGTTGGTGCTCATCACCGGCGCTACTTCCGGTATCGGGAAAGCCACAGCGGAGTTATTCGCTCAAAACGGATACCGCCTGATCCTGACCGGACGGCGCGTAGACCGACTGGTTGCCCTGAAAAACAGCCTGGAAGAAAGTTTCGGCACCGATGTTTTGCTGCTGCCTTTCGACGTGCGCGATGCTGGCGCAGTGGAAGCCGCACTTACCAATCTGCCGGATAATTTCCAGCAAATCGATATTCTGATCAACAATGCGGGACTTGCCAAAGGCTTCTCCCCTATCCACGAGGGCAGTTTGTCGCATTGGGATACGATGATCGACACCAATGTGAAAGGCCTGGTATACGTTTCCCGGATCGTATCGCAAGGCATGGTGCAGCGTAAAAGCGGGCAGATTATCAACGTCGGCAGTATTGCAGGCAAAGAGATTTACCCGAACGGCAATGTGTACTGCGCCAGTAAAGCGGCTGTGGATGCGCTGACACGTGCGATGCGGTACGACTTGTTTACGCACAATATCCGTGTTGGACAGGTGAGTCCGGGACACGTGGAGGAAACGGAATTTGCCATCACACGTTTCGACGGCGATGCGGAACGCGCCAAAATTTACAACGACTTTCAGCCGCTCACGGCACACGACGTAGCCGATGCGATTTATTATATGGTGACCCGGCCGCCACACGTGAATATTCAGGACGTGTACATGTTTTCGACGCAGCAGGCCAGCGCTACGGCAGTGAACAGAAACGGCAGGGTTTAGGTGTTTGGTGTGTAGTGTATGGTGTTTGGGGCGCATTGCCCTTGGCGTTGTTGATTAACAATACAAAGGGCAATGCGCCCCAAACACCATACACGAAAAACCAAACACCCTACTGTAGTTCGAGGATAAGGGGAGCGTTTTTTGCGATAGCAAGCGAATTCAAACTGGAAATGGTTTCACCTGTGACAACGTTTTTTGCACGGGTGAAACCATTTATTTTTTCCGCAAACCGCTGTGTATCAAGGACTTTGTCATTATTGGAAGTGTTGAGGACCACCATGATGGTTTTGGTGGCATCATAACGGAAATACGTGTAAACTCCATCTATAGGCGTAAACTGCATGAGTTTGCCCGTTTGCAGCGCGGGCGTCGATTGCCGGTAATGAATAAGCGTACGGGTAAAGTTGAACGCCTCGTTTTCCGGTTCGGTTCTGCCTTCCGCTACAAATTTATTGATCGTGTCTGATGGCCAGCCGCCGGGAAAATCTTTTCTGAAGGTACCCCAGGAGGGCCGCCCGTCGCCGGTGCTCAGGATTTCCGTGCCGTAGTAAATCTGCGGAATACCGCGGGTAGTCAGCAAAAACGCCAGTCCGCTTTTGTATTTGTCGAGGTTTTCACCAACGACCGTGTAAAAACGCGTCATGTCGTGGTTGTCCAGAAAAACCAGGTTTTTGGATGGATCCTGATAAAAATAGTCCTGTGCAAGCGTGTAATACACCCGGGCGATACCTTCAGTCCAGCCCTGTTCCCTGGTTAGCGCTTCCTGAATGGCGAAACACATTTGAAAATCGATAACGCCCGGCAGGTTGGAATCGAATTGGGCCCTCACCATGGGCTGGTTATCTGCAAAGAATCCCTGCACGAGCACGCCGTGTTCCCATATTTCGCCGAACATGCCGATATTCGGATATTCCCGGCGCAGTTCCGCACACCACTTGCTCATAAATGCCTGATCGGAATAAGTGTAGGTATCGATTCGGAAACCGTCGAGCCCGGCATATTCCACCCACCAGATGGCCTGCTGGATGAGATAATTCGCAACATGCGGGTTGCGCTGATTGAGATCGGGCATGTCGTGGTCGAACCACCCGTCGCTGAAACGTTTTTTATCGTATTCGGAAGCATAGGGATCCACTATCGTGGGCGCACGGAACGTGGTGTTGGTGTAAACAGGCCATTCGTTGAGCCAGTCTTTGGTCGGCAAATCCTGCATCCAGTAGTGGTTACTGCCGATGTGGTTGAGCACGATATCGCGGATCATTTTTATACCGCGGCGGTGGCACTCGGCCGACAGATCGCGGTATTGCTCGTTGGTGCCGATGCGCCGGTCGACGCGGTAATGGTTGGTGACTGCGTAACCGTGGTAGGAAGCGCGTTTCTGGTCGTTTTCCAGTTCGGGGTTGAGCCACAAAGCTGTAACGCCGAGGTCCTGTAGATAATCGAGGTGCGTTTGAATGCCCTGCAGATCGCCGCCGTGGCGCCCGTCGGGGGAATTTCTGTTTACACCTTCCAGCATACCCGCAATGGTGTCATTGGCTGCATTGCCGTTGGCAAACCTGTCCGGCATCAACATATAAACGACGTCGCGGCTGTCGACGCCCTGCGCTTTGGGCGCTGTGTTTCGCTGTAGAATGGGGAAATCAGCCGTAAAAACCTCCTGATTTTTGCTGAACACAATCGGTACCCGTTGCGGGGCAGGCGCCTTGGCATCGATATCCAGCGTGATAAAAACGTAATTCGGACTGTCTCCTTTTTCAACTTTCAGGAGTTTCACTCCTTTGGAAGTGCCCAGTTTAACGGCAAAGGAGGTAACATCGGTGCGATGCACCAGGATTTCCACTTCGTGGTGTTGCATGCCGACCCACCAGTAAGCAGGCTCCAGCCGCAGGTCGGAATTGGAAACAGGTACTACCCTCGGCGCAAGAGCCGTTCGGTAAGGGTTTCCCCAGAAATTACAGGAAGAAAAAAACAGGAAGCCAAAAAAGAGAAATCTGAATAGCATTGGATCGGTGTTTAGTGCTTTGTTTCCAGCGCCGGAATGCGCAGGGTGCAAATCTACCCTGCCCGTTTCAAACGTCGGAAACAAAACACCAAACACCAACCGAATTTACCTCGAAGATCTGATCAAACCGATCAGAAAGAGCAGTAACAACGCGCCTATTACGGCGGTGATGATACTGTTCGCGAGGCCGGAACCAATCGAAATACCGAGTTGACGGAATACCCAGGTGCCGATAAAGGCGCCGACGATACCTACAACAATGTTGCCCAACAGGCCGAAGCCATAACCCTGGCGGATATATCCGGCCAGCCAACCGGCCAATGCGCCGATGATGAGGGTGTAAATCAGAGGATCCATGTTTTCGTAAGTTTTTAGATGATAAAATATGGTGATGCAAAAGGGTAAACTTTTAAGCGCGCTGTACCACATCATCTTTGTCTTCCACCAGCGAGACGGAAGCGGCAGCCAACAGGAAAAATACGCCGGCCATTACAATCGCATAAATGGCATTGTTGCCAAACACGTTGTGTACGATCGGGCGGTTGATGACACCGCTCACGATTTGGGGGATCGTGATAAAAAAGTTGAAAATGCCCATATAAACACCCATTTTATTGGATGGCAGGGAACCTGCAAGCATGGCATACGGCATGGCCAGAATACTCGCCCATGCGATACCCACGCCGATCATGGAGAAAATAAGAAAGGTCGGTGAAGTAGCGAAATAGATGGAAATGAGGCCGATTCCGCCACAAATAAGCGAAACCGAGTGCGTCCTTTTGCGTCCGAGCCGCGCGGCAATAGCAGGCAACATCAGGGCAAAAATAGCAGAAACCAGGTTATAAACGCCAAAAATGATCCCGGTCCAGTTGCCTGCGTCGCTATACGCCTGCGAGGTCGTGTCGTCGATCGCGCATCCGTACACGTGGTGTGCAATGGCCGGCGTGGTGAATACCCACATGGAAAACAATCCGAACCAGGAAAAGAACTGCACCCACCCGAGTTGGCGCATGGTTTTGGGCATATTGAGCAAATCCTTGAAAATCAGCCCCAGCCCGCCTTTCTCGACTTCCGCTTCAATGCCGGCATATTCGTTTTGTTGTTTGGGAGGATATTCCTTTGTGGTAAAAATCGTCCAGAGCACAGCCGCCAGCAACAAAAATCCGCCGATGTAAAAAGACCATTTCACGTTGTCGGGTACGAGCCCCTCCCCTGCCGTATCGGCTACACCGCCGACGTTGGCCAGAAACCACGGCAACCACGAACCGATCACGGCGCCGAAACCGATCAAAGCCGTTTGTGCCGAAAACCCCTGGGTTCGTTGGGAAGAAGGTAATTTATCTGCCACCAGCGCCCGGAAAGGTTCCATGGCTACATTGAAAGAGGCATCCATGATCATCAGCATACCGGCGCCCATCAGTACCAAGGGTAGCACCGCTGCCAGCGCGCCGGCATTGGGCATCAGGATCATACCGATACAGGCGGCAATTGCGCCTGCGAGGAAAAACGGTTTGCGACGGCCGAAACGCGTCCAGGTGCGGTCGGAATAGTGGCCGATAATAGGCTGAACGATCATGCCGATCACCGGCGCTACGAGCCAGAAATTGGGTAATTCGTGTACGTTGGCGCCATAGCGTTGTAAAATACTGCTGGCATTGCCATTCTGGAGCGCGAAACCCGCCTGAATGCCCAGGAAACCGACGCTCATATTCCAGATTTCACGCGTGGCAAGCCGGGGTTTGGTATCCTGACCTGCCGAAATGGTAGTGGTTGAAGCCATCTGTGATTGCTGCTGATTTTAGAAGATTTGTCCGTGAATGTTTTCTCGACTGAAATTTTATTCCCGGATGTGAGCAGCAAAGATGGAAAAAAAGGTTTATGGTTTATACGTTTATGGTTTTGAGTTTATAAGTTTATGGTTTATGGGTTTATAAGTTTACGGTTTATGGGTTTAAGAGTTTATAAGTTTATGGTTTATGGGTTTATTATACTTTGGCACCCATAAACTCATAAACTCATAAACTCATAAACTCATAAACTCATAAACTCATAAACCCATAAACTCATAAACCCATAAACTCTTAAACCCATAAACCATAAACTTATAAACCTTTCATCACGCGTTCCTCCCAATACAATTCAAATCCTCGAACGCCTGCTTCAGGCGCGTAACGAAGGTTTTTTCGCCTTCACGCAGCCAGACACGCGGATCGTAATATTTCTTGTTGGGTTTGTCTTCGCCATCCGGGTTGCCGATCTGCGTTTGGAGGTATCCCTTTTTGGATTCGTAGTAGGCACGGATGCCGTCCCAGTAAGCCCACTGCATATCGGTATCGATGTTCATTTTAACAGCGCCGTATTCAATGGCTTCACGGATTTCGCTTTGTGCGGAGCCCGAGCCGCCGTGGAATACGAAGTTAACCGGCGTTTTACCGGAAAGGCCGAATTTTTCACGGATGTATTCCTGGGAATTTTTGAGGATTACCGGTTGCAGTTTTACGTTACCGGGCTTGTATACGCCGTGAACGTTGCCGAAAGCGGCTGCGATGGTGAAATTCGGGCTGATTTTGAGCAGTTCTTCGTAAGAGTACGACACTTCATGCGGCTGTGTGTACAGGCGGGAGGAGTCGACGTCCGAGTTGTCGACACCGTCTTCTTCGCCACCCGTTACGCCGAGTTCGATTTCCAGTGTCATGCCCATTTTGGCCATGCGGCTGAAGTATTTGGCCGAAATTTCGATGTTTTCATGCAGCGGCTCTTCCGAAAGGTCGAGCATGTGGCTGCTATACAGCGGGTAACCGTTTTTTTCATAAAATTTTTCACCGGCATCCAGCAATCCGTCCACCCAGTCAATGATTTTCAATGCGCAGTGGTCGGTATGCAAAATGACCGGAACACAGTAGGCTTCGGCCATGGCGTGCACGTGCTGGGCGCCTGAAATGCCGCCCATGATGGCTGCTTTCTGACCATCGTTGGAGAGTCCTTTGCCGGCGAAAAAGGCGGCGCCGCCATGCGAAAACTGTACAATAACGGGGCTGTTGACTGCGGCAGCCGTTTCCAGTACGGCGTTGACCGTATTGGTGCCTATCACATTCACTGCGGGAAGTGCGAAGTTTTGTTCATTGGCATAATTGAGGAGATCTGTTACTTCCTGTCCATGCAGGACACCGGGTCGGAATTTCATTACAACGGAAATTTTGTGAACAAACTGAGTAAGTGTTAAAATTGAACGGCCAAAGATAGTCACCGCGAAATGACTTTTAACCTAACACCCTGTTGAAGTCTATAAAAGTCCTTTTCAGATCAAAAATGACTGGTTTCAGATAAAAAAACAGGAAATCTATTCAATCCTACAGGTAGTTTGGGCGTTCAATGACCATTCATTATCTGTAGCCAACATCGAATATGCGTTTACTCCATGTTTTCCGTCTTCCATTTCTCCTGATTTGCACACTTTTTTACGTCCGGGGCTCCATTGCACAAGAGCAGTTGGGGATGCGGCTGGAACGTTATGCCGGTATCTATTCGGCTGGTTTGAATCCGGCCAACACGGCTTTTATGCCGCATAACTGGGAGGTGAGCCTGTTCAATGCCGGGTATTTTCTGGAAAACAACTATGCGTACCTGGAAAATACCAGCATTCAGAATGCTTTGCGGAACACGGACCGGATTGTTGCCGTTTCCGATCTGACGCCGGAGCGCCCGGCTCCGGCTGATGCCATTTTACTCAATTATTTTGACGGGAACCGCCGCATCCGGGCTGTAACCAATGTTTTGGGTGGCGGACCGGGATTCAGTTTTCGCCTGGGCGAAAAGCACGTACTCGGCCTGACGACTGCCGTAAGAGGCGATTTTTCCGCCTACCGCGTTCCATCCGTTTTCCATTATCCGCAGTTCAGTGAAATCAGGGTCGGACAAACCATTGATATTCAACCGCTTCAGTTTCAGGCGATGTCCTGGGGCGAAATCGGATTGCATTACAGCCACCTCGACAATGATGGCGATGTGATGACAGCCTGGGGCATAAGCCCGAAACTGATGATGGGGTTTGCGGGTGCGTATGGAAAATCGAATCTGGTCTTTCAGTACACGCCAGGCAGCAACGATACGGCGGTTTTTAATACGCCGACCTGGGAATACGGTCTTTCCAATAATTTGCTCGATACGGACAATCCGCAAAACAGCGCTTTCGACGTCAGCGGAATGGGCTTTGGCATAGATGCCGGGGTCAGCTGGGCCGCCCCTGCCGATGAAGAAGGCGAATACCGCTGGAGAGCGGGTGTGTCGCTGCTGGACTTCGGTTTCGTGCGCTTTGGAAAAGGTTCCGAACGCCATTTGCTGCGACTTGATTCTATCCTGACCGTCGACGGGAATGCCATTAATGCAAATGATGCGCGTGGTTACACGCGGGTGCTGAGTCAGTTGCTGCTGGGTGATTCGCTGGCCTCCCTGCAAGGAGAAACGTTTATGATGGGTTTGCCGACCGGGCTTTCGGCGCAATTTGACGTGCAGGTAGCGCCCCGGTTTTATTGCAGTGCAGTAGCCGTGCAAAGAATTCCGGTGTGGAAACATTCCATACGCCGCGCTTCCACCCTGGCGGTGGTGCCGAGATATGAGCATCGCTGGTTTTCCTTTTCGATGCCGGTGGTTTTGAACGACTGGCAATCGCTGCGGGTTGGTTTGGCGGCTCGTCTAGGCTGGCTGTATCTGGGCAGCGACAATTTCGGCAGTTTTTTCAGCAAGAATAAACTGAGCGGTGCGGATGTGTATATTGGATTGAAAATCAACGGATTCACGCTGGGTGGCGGGGAAAGAAAGGATCGCCTGCATAAAGAGCGTGGCGGAAGCGGCAGGCAAAACCTGCGGAAGATTAAGTGCTACAAGTTTTAGGTTATTTGAACAGGATTGGAAGGATTAGAGAAGGATTAATAGGATTAACGCGATTCCAGAAAATCCTTTTAATCCTTCTCTAATCCTTCCAATCCTGTTCAAATAATACCTCAATAATTTACCTGCAATTGCAAACGCAGCAGATTACCACGTTGATGTGAATCTGCTTTAGCATCGGAAGTGTGCCGGTCGCTGATTTCGTAAGCCATGGTAAGTTCCAGATTATGAACGGGCTGCCACTCCAGGCCGATTTCAGTTTCCTTTACATCGTAGTACCGCGCGTCGAGTTCGAGTTTTTTCCCGCCGGTATACACCTGATATCGCAGATAGGGGGTGAGCGACTTCTTTTTCCATTTGGTGCGATAGGATAACGTAATGTATCCTCCATGAAGGTTCCGGACGCGAATCGAATCTGTTGCCGGATCGAACCCCGGTCCTTTCCCGATGTTGTATTCGGCGGCTACACCGAAAGGTTGCGGAAAAAGGATAAACGAAGCCGCTACGCGCTGGTCGGCGTAGGTAAGATCAGTATTTTTCCGCGTTCCGCTTGAAATCTGGTCGGAGGCAAGGGTGAATTTTCCCGTATACGCCTGAATTCCCGGCTCGATGATTTGCTTTCCGATTTCGAAAGGATATGAAAACCTGGCAACGGTGTGTACGTAGTCGTTGAGTTCGGGCTTGTTCGCAGTTTGCCCGTTATAAATACCAAGGGCCGCAACACCGTAGTCGCCGGATCCTTTGAGGCCTTCATCCGTCAGTCTTTTGAACAAGGCGCGTTTTTTTGCAGGTGCATAATAGAAAAACAGGCCCATATCCCGCTCATTGGGTAATGCACTGTTCAAGGCATCGGTGCGGTCGAATGGAAGCCGGATCGAACTGGATTGTATATTGTCGAAGCCGTAGGGAACCTTGCTTTGTCCGGCGCGGACACGCAGGGTTTTGTGTTTATCGAAAGCATAATCGACATACGCATCGCGTACCTGAAGAAAATGTTTGTTGGTTGCACCGGCATCTGCGGAGTAGTCGAATTGCAGGTACAAAAACACCCTCGGATGGATATCACCGCTCAAAAGCAAGCGTGCCCGGCGGAAGGAAAAAGACTGGCCTTTCCCGATGCTTTTGTCGCATTGTTCGCACTTCAGGTCGGGGTTTGTTTCCAGCAAGCGGTTATAACGGAACTGGGAGTAACCGCGCAGGGAAATCTTGTCGTACCACTTGGAAGGCGGCGGAGTGGCCGGAGCCACCGCCGGCGTTACAGGTTTACGAAGGGTATCGGATACAGATACCTGGGCGAATACGCTTGTACATGCACATAAGCATACAAGCATCGCCAGAGAGCGATGGAAGTACATAAGTCAGGTTAGGACAGACTTGTGAAAAGAAATGGATACAGTTGGATACAAATAAAGGAGGAAGGCCTGAAAAGGCAGCAGAAATCGAATTTGATCGTATCCCGGCTTGCGCAAACCTGTGAGGATTTAAAACCTTACAAGGTTTGAATTCGGATAATTAGGCCTTCCTCCTCAAACTACTTAAGCAAACAAACGGAACAACAAGAACAGCAGTGCCGACATGACCATTGTGACCGGCAGCGTCAGCAACCAGGCGATGGCAATATTTTTAACCGTTTTCTTTTGCAGGTTGGAGATGCCACCCTGGGCTACCATCGTACCCGCAATACCCGAAGAAAGTACGTGCGTGGTACTTACAGGAAGTCCGGAAGCGCTGCTCACGCCGATAACGGCTGCTGCACAAAGTTCCGCGCTGGCGCCCTGGGCATAGTTAAGGTGCGTTTTTCCGATCTTTTCGCCGATTGTTACAACGATCCTTTTCCAGCCGATCATGGTTCCGATGCCGAGGCAAAATGCAATCATGGCTACGACCCAGGTGGGGGAAAATTCGTAGGATGCGTTTAGCGTTTTTAATTCGGATTTGATGATTTTGGCTTGTTGGCCGGTGACAACGCCACCTTTAAGGGCCACATCTATCTTTTTGTACAACCCCTGCACTTCCTTGCGAATCAGATAAACGCCTACTTTATTCGTTCTGTCGGTCGTGTCGATCATGGCGGCCGAGGAAGAGGCTGCTTTGGCAAGACTCAAATGGCTGGCGTCGGACTCCGGAGCGCCGGTAGGCTCCAGAAGCGCCGCTTCAATTTTCCGTACAGAAACAGCCAGATTTTCATTGGTAAACTGCGGGTTCAAAGCAAAATTTATCGGCATAAAGGCCATCAAAACAACCAGCGCAAGGCCTACACCTTTTTGTCCGTCATTGTTTCCGTGGAAATAACTCACCAGTGTGCACGTGGTAATCAGAATGGCACGTATCCAGATAGGCGGCGGTTTTTTGGTGTCCTCCGGAGAACTGAAAATTCGTTTTCTCTTTTTGACCGTTGTCCTCAGAATATACATGAGTAAAATGGCCAGACTGAATCCGAACAAGGGTGAAACAAGGAGAGAGAGGCCGATATCGGCGGCTTTTCCCCAGTTCGGTCCTGCGCCTTTGTGAACTGTCCAGAACGCGAATCCACCGCCCAGCAGGGAGCCGATCAGCGTGTGTGAACTGGAACTGGGAATACCCATGTACCAGGTGCCGAGGTTCCAGATGATAGCCGCAATCAGGATAGACATCACGAGTGCAATGTTTTCCCCGATGGAAACCATCATCAGGTCATTGATCGGCATGAGTTTTACAATACCCATGGCGACAGCCACCCCTCCGAGCACAGCGCCCAGGAAATTCCAGGTGCCCGACCAGATAACGGCAAATAACGGCGGAAGTGTTTTGGTGTAAATTACGGTTGCAACTGCGTTCGCTGTGTCGTGGAAGCCATTGATTGCTTCGAAGAAGCAAACTGCGAACATACAAACCAAAAGCATCACCGATGCTTCGGTAGACAGGCCTGCTATAAAGCCAAGCGTCATGAGGATAGAGTTTTAAGTAGTCAAACCAGCATTCGTTCGTGCTGGGAAAAGTTAGGAATCGCCGGCAAAAGTATACAGCCACGACAATTCTGTTTGCCTGGCAATATTAAGTTAATGTTACTTTTTTTACGCGCCTACCCTTCCCCAAAATCGACCAAAGGGAAGCATAAATTCAAATTTCCGGAACAAACCGGTGTAACGTAATTATTAAGTTATGAAAAATCCTGCAACGCCTGGTACACCTGGTCGACCGGCAGCCCCATTACATTGGCATACGTCCCGTCGATTTTGGTGATCTTGCACAGCCCGATCCATTCCTGAACGCCGTAGGCGCCGGCCTTGTCGAAAGGTTTGTATTGCCGGATGTAATAGTCGATTTCAGCGTCGGTCAGTTCGGCAAACCAGACCCTGGATACGCCGGAAAGTACTTTTTCCGCTTCTTTCGCCAGCAAACAAACGCCGGTAATGACCGTATGCTGCTGCCCCGATAAGGTTCTGATCATCCGGAATGCCTCGTCATAATCTGCCGGTTTATTGTAAATAATGCCGTTGTGGATCACTACCGAATCTGCCGCCAGTATAATTTCCCGGTCGAGAATGAAATGTCCGGCGGCCTGCGCTTTTCGCTGCGCAAGCCAGGGCGCTACCAGTTCTACGTCCATGGTGGCGGGAAAACTTTCGTCAATGTCGACGGCATTTACCGTAAATTCAAAACCTGCTTCGCGCAGCAACTGACTCCGGCGCGGACTTTGGGAAGCCAGGATAAGAGGGCGTGTTTGATTCATTTTTTGTTTAATATATCTTTGGGCGGTATTTCGCTTATTGTGTTTCGTGTTTCGTAAAAGGTTGGCAGTCAACCGAATTTTAAACATCCTCAGTCTTTGCCTGGATGGAGGCTTCGTCATTGGCGGGTCAAATCTGCGGCGATTGCCCGAAAACAATGATATAAGAATTCAACTTTTAACTGAATATTCGGTTTTCAGCATCAACTTTGCGTCCTTATGCAGCAGAAAGAAGAATCCCGTCCGAAAGTTACCCTTCACAATTTACGCGAAGCCTTAAAAATATTCCAGTTTTTGAGGCCTTATCGCTGGCAGTTTATCATTGGGCTTGTATTGCTGTTCCTCAGCAGTACCGTTTTTATGATCTTTCCTTACAGTGTCGGCCTTATGCTCGACGTGGCGCAGGGTAAAGACACTGCCTTTGATCTCGATCTTTCAAAAATCGGCCTCGGCCTGTTGGTTGTGCTCGTGTTTCAGGGTATCGTATCCTATTCCAGGGTACTGTTGTTTGCCCAGATCAGTGAGCGCGGCACGGCCGATATCCGGAATGCCCTGTACCAGCGTATCATTTCCCTTCCGATCGTATTTTTTGAAAAAAGCAGGGTCGGCGACATTGTGAGCCGCCTCACCAACGACGTGGAAAAACTTTACAACACGTTTTATTTCGTGCTGGCAGAATTTTTCAGGCAGGTGATCCTGCTTATCGGCGGCGTGGTTTTTCTGGCCTGGCAAACGCCGAAACTGGCCGGCGTCATGCTGCTCACT
>JAKQJD010000320.1 GCA_029561355.1 Bacteroidota bacterium
AGTGAGAGGGTGAGAGATGTGAGAGATGTGAGAGGGTAAGAGGGTGAGAGATCGTAGATTACACCGCTTCGCTCCAGTATTTAGATGATTCAACAGAGGCGAAGCATTTTTCACAAAAAATTTGACACCATCGGAATGCCAAGAGCAGTCAGGTGGGATCGAAGTCGGCTCTCACCCTCTCACATCTCTCACATCTCTCACTCTCTCACTTCTCTCACCCTCTCACATCTCTCACTTCTCTCACCCTTTGCTCTGTATCCTCATAAAATTATAAAGCCCCGCCTCGTCGATCACCCCGAGCAGACCCGTTTCGTCGGACACCGCGATGATGGGATTTCCCTGTTGGCGGATGAGGTAAAAAACCTGTTGCAGCGATTCTTCCGGTGAAACGATCTCGACCTTTTGGGTGAATTGCACGATTTCCTGGCTGAGCGCATTTTTTTTGATTGCGGCGAGGATGCTCGACTCTTCCAGAATACCCACCAGATTTTCGGAAAAATCGAATACGAGAAAATGGCGTTCGAGCCCCTGTTGCAGCAGGGCGACAGCCGTTTGCATCCAGTCGTTCCCTTGCAGGCGGGTAAATTGCGGGCGAATCAGGTCTTTGGCCTTGTAGCGTTTTAAAAAATCGTCGAGCCGCACCATCGAATTTTCGGAACGGGCGGTGGTGAATACAAAGAATCCCACCAGGGCCAGTGTAAATGCATTGACCCACAAGCCGTACACAATGAATACCACAGCAATGGCTTGTCCGAGCCAGGCGGCCCATTGTGTAGCCCGGAGGCGGCCCCATTTCATGGCCAGCAGCGACCGGAAAATACGGCCTCCATCCATCGGGAATGCAGGAATAAGGTTAAACAGTACAAGACCGATATTGGTAGCCACAAGTACCGGAAGGTAAAAAAGCAACCCGGAAGGCTGCATGCCGGTTTCCTCCAGCACCTGCCCCGTTTCGTCGCTGCCGGCAAAAGAAAATTGCTGCTGCAGGAACCATTTGAAAAACTCCCAGCGCTCTTCCTGAAATACCAGCATGCTCACCCCGAACAACAAGATGGCGATGGCCACATTCACCAGCGGGCCGGCAATGGCCACTACGAATTCCTGTACCGGTTTTTCGGGCATTTTTTCCAGGCGGGCGATGCCGCCGATGGGTGTCAGGATAATATCGTGCGTGTTCACCCCGTAACGCCGGGCCGTGAGGGCATGCCCGTATTCGTGCAGCAATACGCATGCGAACAGGGCAATAAAAAAACCCATCAGCCAGAGCGTGCCCATCAGGTCGAGGCTGTTCTCGTAACCGATCCAGAGGGCGTACAAAAAAATCAGTCCAAAACTCCAGTGTAAATGAACAGGAATACCAAACCAGGTAAAAAGTCTCAGGGAACCGCGCATACTTATTGGGTCGAATTTTTTTGAGGTTTCAAGGGCTTTTCCGCCAGTATGATGTACTGGTAGTCCAGCGCGGCCTGATCAATTTTGTCGATGGAAAACCCCGAGGTGAGCAACTCGCGCTGCACCTGGCTCAAGGCTACTTTATATTCGTCGGGCGGGCCGACGGGGAGGTTGTTTTTTTTGAAATCGATGATCAGCAGGCGGCCTCCGGGCGTGATACCTTTCCACAGCGTTTTCAGGTATTGTACCCTGTTGCCGATGTAACCGTAGGTGTTTACCAACACCACAGCGTCTACCTCTTCCGGTTTCAGCAACGGATCGGTGGGCTTGGCCAGGCGCGTTTCAAAACGGTCGCGGTATCGGTCGTCGAGGCGAACCTTCACACTGTCCATAAAATTGATAAACCGCTGATCAATATCGATTCCGATCACTTTTTTGGCACTGGGCACCATTCTGAAGGTAAAATAGCCGGTACCTGCGCCGATGTCGGCCACCGTTTTGCCTTCCAGATCGCCGAGCAGCGAGATCACCATATTGGGTTTTTGCCAGATGCCGCGGTCTTTACTTTCGTAATCGGCTACCAGGTTTTCAAAACTGCCGGCTCCCGTTTTGGGCAGCGGCGTCGGGTCGGCCCCTCTGGAAGAAGGCGCCGGTTGCCGGAGCATGGAATTCGGCGAATCCGGTTGACCCGCAGACTCCTGCCTGCAAGCAGGCAACAGAACTGACAGCACAATAAACAAATAAAAAATCTGGCAATGGCGCATAAGTTGGTGCATAGAACAGCGCAAAAGTATAGAAGTTCGTTGAAAGCACGGGATACTAAAGCAGCCGCACTTGCTCATTTTGGACGACCTTGCACAAATAACAGATGAATCACCTTTTCGTACAGGCACTTATCTTTGTGCCACGCCCGGAAAGCGCGCTTTTAATAAAGTGTGGCATACTTGATTTTTTGCATTGAAAATCAATATGTTGTGCCAAATTTGCCAAACTTGTTTGAACGCGTTCTTTCAAGTACACCGAAACCTGAAGAATGTTAAAACAGGGAGAAATGCTGCAGATATCGCTCCGACAGGGCGTCTGTATCCCCGTATTTATTTTCAGACCCGTTTTTCTAACCTGTTTTGTATCAAACTTTTGAAAATCAATTTTTTAAGTGACATAAAAACCCCGGAGGGACTAACGGTTTTTTTTGCCGCGCTTCTGGTGGTCAGTATGATGCTGTCCCCCTTCCTGCTTTCGATCAGTATGTGGGGAATGGTAGGGGCTGTGCTGTGGAATACTGCTGAAAAACAACAGGCTACGGGTGCATTCCGGCGAGGTTCCGGCCTCCGGGCTGTGTGGGGAGTATTGGAGCATACCTTCAGAACATTTTTCCGGCAACCCGACTGCGTCATTTTGTCGTTGCTGCTGCTGATTCCGGCAGTCAGTTACTTCTGGTCGGCCAACCACGAATTCTGGCTGGAGCGCACCCGTGTACGCATTCCCTTTTTTGTACTTCCATGGGTATTTGCCAATTTGCCAACCCTTACCAAATACCAGTATCGCAGCGTTTTATACGTACTGTTCTGGGCTGTTTTTCTGATTTGTATCGGCGTCGGCGTCAATTTTATCCTGCATGCGGAAGAAATCGTGGCCAAACTGGGGCAGGGACAGCCGGTACCGGTGCCGCGCAACCACATCCGATTCAATCTGATCCTTGCCACGGCTATCCTGGTCGGCGGCTGGCTATGGGAGCAGCGGTATGTCTGGCGTTTTGCGTGGGAAAGAAAACTGCTGATGGCGGCCGTGGTGCTGATGTTTATTTTTATCCACGTACTGTCGGTGCGGAGCGGCATCGTGACCCTGTACGCAGCGCTCATTTTCAGCGTGATCCGTTTTGTGATCCGCACACGGCGCTGGAAAGCAGGTCTGGTTACCTTGCTCATCATTGTCATTACGCCGGTAATCGCGGTATTAAGCATTCCCAGCCTGCAGCAACGGCTGACGTACATGGCCTGGGACTGGCAGCAATACCAGCGCAATGAAGGCGACGACTATTCCGATTCCGAGCGCTGGGTATCTTTTGCCGCCGGCATACAAATGTGGGAGGAAAATCCGTGGCTGGGCGTCGGCACCGGCGATTTACCGATGGAAGTGCAACGCGTAGTGAACCAGCGTTTTCCCAAATACACCATCGAGCCGAAACTGCCGCACAACCAGTTCATCTATATTCTTGCCGGCACGGGTATGGTGGGTCTTCTGCTGAGCATGCTGGCTTTTTTGTGGCCCATCGTCACCGGCGGGCGGCGCCATTTTTACCTGTTCGCCACGTTCCAGATCATTATTCTGATTTCGTTCCTGGTAGAATACACCATCGAGACGTCTATCGGCGTGGCTTATTACCTGTTTTACTTGTTCTGGTTCGGGAAAATGGCGGAAGTGGAGCGGAAAACGACGTTTCAAACTAGTTATTAGTTATCCGTTATTAGTTATCAGGGTGCATAAGTTTGGCGTTGGTGCTGGAGAATTAGGGTACTGTAATGAAGTTACTTGTTTTATAAATGGTTGATTATGAAAACATTTCTTCAGGTTCTGCTGCTACTGGCAACCATATTTGGAG
>JAKQJD010000323.1 GCA_029561355.1 Bacteroidota bacterium
GTTGACAGGAGATTTACTGACGCATTTCCGGCAAAGCACTTACCTGGCCGTTTCGTTTGATAGCCTGCAAATTGTTGATTCTGTTCTGTTTGCAACATTTTACCTGGGGCCTTCCATGCGCTGGGTTCAACTGCGCCCCGATGGGGAGGAAAACCGGCGCTGGCTCGAAGCGGCCGGTTACCGGGAAAAACTCTTTACCAACGTGCCGTTGCAATACGATGCGCTGTTGGAACTCGAACGCGCCTTGCTGGAGCAGGCCGAAAACAACGGATATCCGTTTGCTCGGGTATGGCTCGATAGTGTGGAGGTACAGGGAAACGGCCGTGTTTCGGCGGTGTTGCGGCTGGACAGAAATCGTTTTTTTTCTGTTAAAACCCTGAAAATCAATGGAGATGTGAAGTTGCCGGGCGCTTTTTTGCCCAATTATCTCGGCATCAAACCCGGCGAGCCGTATAGCCGCGCCAAGGTGCTGCGCCTGCGCGACCAGTTGCGCAGCCTGTTGTTTCTGGAATCTACAGGCAACCCGACGGTTACCTTTGCCGGCGAGGAAGCGACGATTAACCTGTTTCTGCAAAAAAAACGTGCAAGCCGCTTCGATTTTATTGTCGGATTACTGCCACGGCCCGATTCCGACGACGGCCGCCTGCTCGTCACAGGCTCGCTGAACGCCGCTTTTCAAAATGCCCTGAACCTGGGCGAACGGTTTTCCATCGAACTGGAACGCCTGCGCCCCGAAACACAGCGCCTCGACGTGCAGGCAGGCGTGCCTTACCTGTTCGGAACGCCCTTTGGTGTGGACGGGCGGCTGAATATTTTTCGCAGAGACAGTACCTGGGTGGATGCGCAGGGCGAACTGGGCGTGCAATACCTCTTCACCGGCGGCGATTTTATCAAGATTTTCTGGGAAAACAAGAGTTCTTCCCTGCAAAAGGTGGATACTGCCTCGATTCTCAATACCCGAACCCTGCCCCCTAACCTCGACCTGCGCCAGAACGGATTCGGGATAGAAGCCGGCCTCAACCGCCTCGATTACCGCTTCAATCCCCGGCGCGGCTGGGCTGTTTCCATAAAGGCTGCCGCAGGATTCAACACCGTTTTGCGCAACAGCCAGATCGAGGCGCTGCGCGATCCCGAATATCCGGATTTCCGTTTTGCAAGCCTGTACGATACCATTACAAGCAAAAGCACCCGTTTTCGCTTCGAATCGAAGGTGGAATACTACATTCCTTTTTTTGCGCGCAGCACGTTGAAACTGGGCATTCGCGGGGGTGGTATTTTTTCGGAAAAACCGGTGTATGCCAATGAGCAATATCGCATCGGAGGTAATAAAATACAACGCGGTTTCGACGAGGAAAGCCTGTTCGCGACCAGGTATGCCGTGGGTACCGCCGAATTCCGCCTCCTGCTCGATCTCAATTCCTATCTCGCCGTATTTACCGATTATGGCTACCTCGAAAATGAAACGAACCGATTGCGCCTGTATCTGCGGCCTTTGGGCGTGGGCGCAGGCCTTACTTTTGAAACCCAGGCCGGTATTTTCGGCATCAGCATAGCCGTGGGTCGCCGCGACAACGGGCAGCCGGTGGATTTCAGGGCGGCGAAGTTTCATTTGGGGTATGTGAGCTTGTTCTAGAGAGGTGAGAGGGTGAGAGAGTGAGAAGGTGAGAGTCCGTAGCGTACACCCCTTCGCTCCATTTATCCCGATTCTGGAGCGAAGGGGTGTACGCTACGGACTCTCACCCCTCTCACTTTCTCACTCTCTCACCTCTCTCACTCTCTCACCTCTCTCACTCTCTCACC
>JAKQJD010000333.1 GCA_029561355.1 Bacteroidota bacterium
CGGCGATTTTAACGTAGGCATCAGCAGTGACGAAGACCTGGTGAAACTGATTGAAAAAGAACGGGAAAGCGGCATTTACCTCAGTATTCTGGGATTTGGCATGGGCAATTACCAGGATTCAAAAATGCAGCAACTAGCCAATAAAGGCAATGGCAATCACTCGTATATCGACCAACTTTCCGAAGCCAAAAAAGTATTGATCAGCGAATTCGGCGGTACCCTGTTCGCCATTGCAAAAGACGTCAAGATCCAAATTGAATTCAACGCCGATAAAGTGGCCGCCTACCGCCTCATCGGCTACGAAAACCGCCTGCTGGCGCGTGAAGATTTCGATGACGACACCAAAGATGCCGGTGAAATGGGCGCCGGCCACCGCGTAACTGCCCTGTACGAAATTATTCCTGCCGGACAGGATGTGCCGGTGGCGAGTGAAAAAGGCGACCTGAAGTACGAAAAAACAAAACCTTCCGCAGGTTCGAAAAATGCCAACCTGCTGACCCTGAAATTGCGTTACAAACAACCCAAAGCCGGTGCTTCCAGCGAACTCATCGAAACGGTTGTGCCGGATAAAGTGTCGGAAACCATGAGCGAAAACCTCACGCTGGCCGCCGCTGCCGCATCTTTCGGTATGGTACTCCGCAACTCCACGTACAAAGGCTCGGCTACACTTTCCTCCACGCTTTTACTGGCGCAATCGGCCGCCAAAAACGACCGCTTCGGGTATCGGACGGAATTGTGCAGGTTGATCGGGCAGGCGAATGCGGTCAAATAACAGAGAAGTGAGAGGGTGAGAGAAGTGAGAGGGTGAGAACCGACTTCGATTCCACCGTATTGCTCTTTGGTTGAAATGGCTGGAGCGAAGCGGTGGAGTCGAAGTCGGTTCTCACCCTCTCACTTCTCTCACTCTCTCACTCTCTAAAAAAATTGCGGGCGACAAAGCTTACGCTCTGCCGCCCGCAGTAATATTGCAAACAGGGTGTTCCTTCCTTCTTATTGCTCTTGTAGTTTCAGTCGACTTCGCACTTTGCTCTGTCGACTTCACACTGATTTTACTTATTTCAGGTTGAAAGCGCCAGTACCTACCAGGTAACCTTTGTTGTAGATTTCAACAGAGTATTTACCTTTTACGAAGTTCTGGCCAGGCTGCCAGGAGCCGCATACTTCGGTTTCACCGTTGGAGTAGTTGGTCGTAGCAGTAGTGGTGTAACGGAATTCCTGTTCATTGCGTTTGTCGTTAGACACGCCCGATCCCAGGCTTTCGATTGCCAGCGGAGCGCCGGTCGGGTCAACGATACGCAGGTAGAACGTTTCTTCACCGGCAGGAACCACTTCATTCGGTTCGGTAGTGAAGCAGATGTTCAGTTTATCCACGTTTTTGGCTTTGCTTTTCGATTTTTCTTTACCGCTGCTTTTAACGGACATTGCTTTGGTCGTGATGTTTTTTACACGTACGGCAGAAGCGATGTCGACTTTTTTAGACAGTTGAGCGCGTTCTGCTTCCAGCGCCGTTTTTTCGGAAACCAGTGCTGCACGGGCAGTACCTTCTTCCTGCAGTTTCGCCTGCGTCTCGTTCAGCGAAGAACTGAGTTGCTGCGTTTGAGTAGTCAGTTGTGTGTTTGTTTCGGTCAGAACCCCAACCTGCTTTTTCAGATCCTCGATCTGAGCCAGGAATTCGTTTTTCTGACGTTCCAGACCTGCCATTGCATTTCTGTAGTCTTTTTTATCGCGGATCAAACCGGAGATCTGGTTTTTGGAAGTTTCCAGGTCCTGCAATTGCTGGTTGATTTTCGCATCCAGTTCAGCATTGATACCTTTTTGTTGTTCGAGTTGGGTAACCGCCTCGTTGTACTTCGTATCCAGCTCCGTGAATGCATCCTTCTGCTGGGTGAGTTCCATTGTAGTGGAATCCAGTTGTTTGCTGGTATTGTATTTGCTCACCAGGAGGAAAACGCAGATACCGAGCAGGGCTGCAATTGCAACGCCCATGATGGTCGTCATACGTTTTTGGTTGTTGCCGTCATTATTGTTACCGTAGTTCGGTGTAGGCGTTCCGGGCTGACTGTAATTGGTGGGTGTGCTCATAATTATTGAAAAGTGTGTGAAAGGTTTAACGTAAATTGTTTGCTGTTCTCTTTGGTAGTTGGAGTTGGTATTTCAGGAGTTACTGTTGGCAGTTGTTTGGTGTTGTCGTTGTTTGCTGTTGTTGCAGATAAAACCGTTTTCGGGAGGGTTTATTGCGTTTCTGTTATTGTGGTTTATTTCAATTTTTTTTCAAAAAAAATGTAACTTATTGATTATCAGGGATAAGAATTTTTAATGAAAAAACATTTCCCAAAAATTACCTCGAAAACCTGTATCCGACGATGAAGGGTGAATACCTATCTTTGTGTCGGGGTTTTCACGGATACTTTTCGGATAATCCCTTAATCACTTGTATAAAAAACGCGTGCCAAGGTCGGCCTAATTTCAGAAAACAATACATTATCAAATTAAAAATTACCGGAATGTCTGCTTTCGATACCTACGATTTATATAATATCCTGTTTCTGGACATCGAAACGGTGCCGGCTTTTGCCGAATTCGAGGAGATGAACGAGGAATTGCAGGAACTGTGGGGGATAAAATGCCGCAGTTTGCTGCGCCGCACCGCCGATGAGGAAGTTACCTACGATGAAATGGCCGAGTTGTTCGGCCAGCGGGCGGGCATTTATGCCGAATTCGCCAAGATCGTGTGTATTTCCGTCGGTTTCCTGACCAAACAACCCGGCAACGAACTGCCGCTGCTGCGCCTCAAGTCGTTCAGCAACCACCTGGAAGCCAGTCTGCTCGAGGATTTCAGCGAAGTATTGTCCAAACATTTCAACAATCCCGACAAATTCGCCATCTGCGGCCACAACATCCGCGAGTTCGATATCCCGTACATCTGCCGCCGCATGATGATCAACCAGTTGCCACTGCCGAAAATGATCGACATCGCCGGCAAAAAGCCCTGGGAAACCAAACACTTGCTCGATACCCTGGAAATGTGGAAGTTCGGCGACCTCAAAAACTACACGTCGCTGCGCCTGCTGACGGCCGTGTTCGATATCCCTTCTCCGAAAGATGATATTTCCGGCGCCGACGTGGCCGGCGTGTACTGGGAAGAGCGCGACCTCGACCGGATTGCTACCTATTGCGAAAAGGATGTGCTGGCTACAGCGCAACTTTTCCTGCGCATGAAGCGGCTACCGCTGTTGCGGAATGAGCAGGTGGTGGTAGTGCGGTAATAAAATACACCTGATATGAGTGGTTTGGTAAAAAAAATAACACCTGATATGATACGCTCCATTTCGATATTTCTGCTGCAAGTTTTTATCCTGTTCCCTTTATGGGCCCAATCGGAAAAAGAATCTGCCATACCCGAACCTGCCGAATTGCAGGAAAAAGGCGGCAAACCTTCAATCGCCGACCCTGGTAAAGTATATGAATACAAAGAGGTACAGACCCCTCCCGTTTATCCGGGTGGGGTACAAGAAATGGACAAGTTTTTAAAAGAAGCAGTGTCCTGCCCGAGTGAGGTATGGCAGGAAAATGTGAATGGCTATGTCGTGGTTCGCGTAATTATTCATGAAGATGGGGCTTTAAGTGATGCGGAAATAGTACGGGAATTCAGAGAAGCCTGTAGAGAAGAAGCGTTGCGCGCAGTCGAAAAATTAGCGGAATCAGCAAACTGGGATCCAGGTCTGTACATGGGCCAGCCAGTTAAAGTATATTATCAAATACGTATACCATTTTACTGTGCTCATTATTAAGGTATGTCTGCAAGATTTGGAGAAAGGATATAAAAGCCCGTTAAGGCATCTGTAAAACATAGTTTCTCCATGAGGGCCATGAGCAAAAATTCCCGATATTTGCGGCCGTTATGAGAAAACATCTGATCGCTCCTTCGCTCCTGGCTGCCGATTTCACCCGGCTGGCCGAAGAAATTGACCTCGTCAACAGAAGCGAGGCCGACTGGCTCCATTACGACGTGATGGACGGCCGTTTCGTACCGAATATCAGTTTCGGTCTCGTTATTCTGGAAGCCGTCCGGAAAATGTCCACCAAACCGATCGACGTGCATTTGATGATCGTCGAACCGGAAAAATACGTCGAGGCTTTCCGTAAAGCAGGCGCAGACGTCATCACGGTACATGCCGAGGCCTGCCCGCACCTGCACCGCACCATTCACCAGATTAAAGAAAGCGGCGCAAAGGCCGGCGTTGCCCTCAATCCGCATACACCTGTTAATATACTGGAAAATGTCATCGAGCACATCGACCTGGTGTGCGTGATGTCGGTCAATCCGGGTTTCGGTGGACAAAAATTCATTTACCAGACGCTTCCTAAAACCCGGCAACTGAAAGAAATGATCATTTCCTCCAACAGCCAGGCGCTCATCGAGATCGACGGCGGGGTAGGGCTGCACAACGCGGAATCGCTGCTTCAGGCGGGCGCCGATGTGCTGGTGGCCGGCAACAGCGTGTTCGGGGCGAAAGACCCCGAGGCAACGATCCGGCAGTTGAAAGCGTTTGAAGCAGTGTTTGATTATTAGTTATCAGTTATTGGTTATTACTTATCAGGGTGGTAGGGGGCAATCTGTTGATGTGTTCGACCACCCGATCAGGATTCCATGCATATCAACAGATTGCCCCCTACCACCCTGATAACTAATAACCAATAACGGATAACGATAGCGAAAGCGATGAAAAAAATTGATAAACTATTGCTCACCAGTTTTATCGGCCCCTTCGCGGTGTCGTTCTTTATCGCATTGTTCGTGCTGATCATGCAGTTCCTGTGGCTGTACATCGACGACATTGCGGGTAAAGGCGTGAGCATATTTATCATGCTCGAACTGATCGGTTACCTGTCGGTTTCCACTTTTCCGATGGCCCTGCCGATTGCCGTTTTGATCGCTTCGGTGATGGTAATGGGCAACCTGGCAGAGCGTTACGAACTGTCGAGTATGAAATCGGCGGGTGTGCCGCTCATTCGGATCATGCGTTCGCTGATCTTTTGCGCAGCCGGCATCGGGCTGTTTTCTTACGTGTGTTCCGATTTTATTATTCCTATTTCCAACCTGGAGTTCAAATCCAGGCTTTACGATATTCGCCGGCAAAAACCGGCGCTGACGCTGGAGAAAGGCGTTTTTAATGAAGATTTTCGCCAGTTTGTGATCAAGATCGGTAAAAAAGAGGAAGACGGCGAAACCATCGGCGACGTGCTGATCGAAGACCAGACCAACATCGGGCAGGTAAAATTCAACCAGATCCTGGCCGACAGCGGGCAGATGTACACCACGAAAGACAAACGTTTTTTTGTGATGAACCTCTACCGCGGCACACAATACCAGGAGCCCGGCAACCAGGGCCCGCAGGTGCAAAGACAGAAATTCCCGTTTATCAGAACCAATTTTACGTCGCTGACCAAAGTGTGGGACATGCGGGAATTTGAAATGGTGAGCACCGACAAAGACCGGTTCAGCCAGCAGCGTTCCATGTTGAGTATGAACCAGTTGCGAATCAACATGGATTCCCTGCAAATTTCCATGCAGTCGACGCGGCAGTCGTTTGCCGATGATCTGCTGGCCAATTTGAAGCGCCAGCCTATTAAACCAGTTCCCGCCATTCCGCCGCCCCCGGCGCCGCAACCCAAAGGCGGGAAAAGGATAAAATTTACTCCTCCGCCCACGCCGCCGAAACCGCAGGAGCGTCCGGGCTGGGCGCATTTGCCCAAACAGGTGCTGGACAAGCCGCTTACACAGTATACCGATTTTTCACAGGTGTTTCGTGCGGAAGACCGTCCCGCTTTATTAAAAGAGGCCGGCGGCAGGATAAAAATCAACCTGAACCAGTTCGAAACACGTAACAACCAGATCGAGACGCGCCGCAAGGAGTACGTAAAAACAGGTTATGAACTGTTTACCAAATACAGTTTTGCACTGGTGTGTTTTATTTTCCTGTTCATCGGAGCACCGATGGGCGCCATCATCCGGAAAGGTGGGTTCGGTTACCCGATCCTGGTATCCATCATATTTTTCGTGATCTTCATTGTACTCACGATTGTTTGCAGAAAACTCGCGGAATCCTATATCCTGTCCTCGTTCTGGGCGGCTATGGTGCCTTGTATTGTGTTGATTCCCGTGGGTTCTTTCCTCACCCGAAAGGCGATGAACGACTCCCAGTTGTTCAGCACGGACCGCATCGATCGCGTTATCAATTATTTGCGGGAACGCCTGGAACAAAGAAAAACCAAGGTGGCATGAAGGGCGTGTGGGAGAATAAATGGTTTGCCGTTCCGGTACTGATTTTTCTGGTCGCATGTACCCTGCTCCTGTTTGTGGTGCCGTACGGGGATGAAATTCTCTTTTTTAACAAGTGGCGCGAAGAACCTTACAATTCCATTTTTCGCATTTGCACAGCCTTCGGCGAAGGTTTTGTGTATGGCGCCATCATCTTGGCAGCCTTTCGCTGGCGGTATCGTTTTTCCCTTTTGATTGCTTTGAGCGGGATGTTGATCCTGCCGGTAGGATATGTTTTAAAGGACAAAATCGCCGTGGAGCGGCCAAAAACCTTTTTTGAACACAAAGGCATTTACGGTGACGTGGTGGTGGTGCCCGACGTCAAGTTGAACAGCGGCCGCACCAGTTTTCCTTCCGGTCATACCATGTCGGCTTTTGCGCTGTACAGTATGCTGACGCTGATTATGGGCCGCCGCTACGAGCGCTGGGGGCTGTTTTTTGCACTGCTGGCTATCCTGGTGGCCATTTCACGGATTTTCCTGGTGCAGCATTTCCTTGCCGATATTCTGGCGGGCGCCGTGGCGGGCCTGGCATGCGCACAATTTTTGTGGTGGCTGAACGGACGGCCATTTTTTCAGCGGCTGACCGTTTTGGACAAGGGGATAAGGAAGAAGCGAGAAGCGAGAAGCGAGAAGTGAGGTGCGTAGAGTACGCCGCTTCGCTCCTATATGCAGTGCTACCGGGTCAAATCAGTTACATAATTTAGGATCCCCTCCCAGTCTCCCGGCCGCAAAGCCATCCAGTTTCCATGTTTCCGGAACCAGGTCGCCTGGCGTTTGGCATAATTTCGGGAATGCTGCTTTATTTTATCTACCGCTTCCGCGTAGGTAATGTCTCCGTCGAAATATTCAAAAAACTCATCATAACCCACCGTCCGCAGGGCTGATAAATGCCTGAATGGCAACAAGTTGCGCGCTTCTTTTTCCAGCCCCGCAACAAGCATGTCGTCCACCCGTGCCTCGATGCGCTGGTAAAGTTCCGGCCTCGGCACATCCAGCAAGAGATAAACCGGCGTAAAAGCCCGCACCGCCTTGTTTTTGCCCAGGTATGATGAATAGGGGAGTCCTGCGGCATAAAAAACCTCCAGCGCCCTGCGCAGCCGCGCCGGATTTTGCTGGTCCACAGTAGCAAAATACGCCGGATCGATGCGCCGTATCTCCTCCTGCAACCAGGGTAGACCCAGTTTTTCGAATTCGGCCGATACTTTCTGCTTTATCTCAGCCGATACTTCCGGAAAATGGTCGAGCCCTTCGCATACGGCCTGCAAAAACAAACCCGATCCCCCTACGAGAATGGCTACGTTTTTTCGTTTGAAAATGTCTTCCAGTAAGGCCAGCGCCGCACGTTCAAAATCGCCGACACTGAAATCATCCTGCACGGAAAGGCTGTCGATAAAGTGGTGCGGCGCCTGTGCCAGTTCTGCGGGCGTCGGCTTGGCCGTTCCGATGCTCATTTCCCGGTAAAACTGCCGGCTGTCGGCCGACAAAATATCCGTATCGAAATGCTGCGCCAGACGGATTGCCAACGCCGTTTTGCCGGTCGCCGTTGCGCCGCCGATCACGATCAGGTACCTGGTGCCGTCATTTTTCATCGGCGCAAAGAAAACGAAGGGATTCCTTACGCGCCCTATCCGAAACGAAACTATTTTCGCGCCATGAAATATGTGAACCTGCACAAAAGCGACGGAATTATTTATTGGATATTCGAACCGTTTTTGCACCTGACGTACTGGTGCCTGTTTCGGAAAGTGTACCTGCACAACATGGGCGGTGTGCTTCCTAACAAACCGGTGCTCATTGCCGCCAACCATCCGACGGCGTTCGTAGATCCGATCGCGCTTTGCATTTACCTGAAACCGCCCGTGTACAACATGACCCGCGGCGATATTTTTGAAAAACCCTGGGCGCGCTGGCTGCTGGAACAGGTGAATATGTTTCCCGTGTTCCGCAAACGCGACGGCTACACGGGCCGGGAGCGCAATGACGGCGTTTTCGAATTTTGCCAGAGCAAAATGTTGAAAAAACAGACCGTTGCCATTTACGTGGAAGGGGAGCATCACCTCGACAAGCAGGTGAAGCCCATTCAGAAAGGCCTGGCGCGCATTGCATTTGAAACATATAAAAACCATGCGCCGGAAGACTTGCAGGTGGTGCCGGTCGGTACGAATTATATCTGGGGTGACCGTACCCGCGACGAACTGAAAATGCTGGTCGGCGAACCCATTTTCATCCGCGATTACTGGGAATTATACCAGGAAAACCCTGCAATGGCGGTTAATAAACTCAATGCAAGGATCGATAAAGCCCTGAAGGAAATCTGCTACCATGTGGAAGATCCGGCAGACGCCGAACTGGCCGAGCAAATGCTCACACTTGTGCGCAATGACTTTTCGGGCCACTTGCTTCCTGTCGTAGAAGTTGGTAATCAATTGTTTTTATTGGAAAACGAGGTTTTAAAAACCCTGAACAGGCTTCCTGAAAATACGAAAAACGACCTTAAGCATAAAAGCACAACTTATTTCGATGGGTTGCGACAGGCCGGCCTGACAGACGAAGGCTTGCAACACCCGGCGCACGGCAACGGCGCCTGGCTGTTGTTTCTAATCCTGACCGCCCTGCCTGCCGCCTTAGGGCATGTAGTAGCCTGGCCCGTCCGGTTTCTGGCCCGAACGCTTACCGCAAAAGTTGTAAAAAAACGGGAATTCGTCACCAGTGTACTAATGGGAAGTGCAACGGTTCCGGGAGTCATCGGAGGGGCGGTTTTGCTGTTCCTGGGTTTGTTCTTTCATATTTCATGGCTCACGGCGCTGGTAATTCTCGCTCCGTTACTCGGCTGGTTTACGTTCTTTTACCGCGATTGTTTGTGGCGATACACAGCCGCAAAAAAGGCAATGGCTCATCCCGAACGGCCGTCGTTACTGAACATGCGCGCAGCAATCAAAACCTGTTTGTCAGAAAAAGAGCCGACAGGCGTTGCCGACTGATGTACAGTGCCTACTTTTGCGGTCCAATATGCGTAGGTTATTGCTTTGAGTCATCCGATGACTTAGAGTCATCGGATGACTCAAAGCAATAACCTACGCTGAAATCCAATTTCAAATCAACACAACACTCCATGGGAAAAATACGCGCAGCCATTACGGGCGTTCACGGTTGGGTGCCGGAAGACCGGCTCACCAATTTCGATCTTGAAAAGATGGTAGATACCAACGATGAATGGATCGTATCACGCACGGGTATTCGCGAACGCCGCATTTTGCGTACGCCGGGCTGGGCCACCAGCGATATGGCCGCAGAAGCCGTTAAAGGGCTGCTTGAAAAAACGGGTGTTAAACCCGGCGAGATCGATCTGATCATCGTAGCGACCGTAACTGCTGACATGGTTTTTCCGGACACCGCCAATACTGTTTGCGACAAGGTGGGCGCTAAAAATGCTTTCGGCTTCGATGTAAATGCTGCCTGTTCCGGTTTTTTATTCGCCCTCTCCACCGGCGCTCAATTCATTCAGTGCGAAACGTATAACAAGGTAATTGTGGTAGGCGCCGATATGATGTCGGCCATTGTCGACTATACCGACCGCAATACCTGCGTGATTTTCGGCGATGGCGCCGGCGCGGTGTTGCTCGAACCCAGAAAAGATGGAAACGGTATTCAGGACTTTATCCTGCGTGGCGACGGCTCGGGCCGCAACCTGTTGCACATGAAAGCCGGCGGCTCCCTGCATCCGCCTACCATTGAAACTGTTACCAACCGCGAACATTACGCCTGGCAGGATGGCAAACGGGTATTCGTACATGCCGTAAAAGGGATGACCAGCACCGTGGAAGATATCCTGCGCCGCAATAAAATGACCACCGACGACGTGGCCTGGGTGGTGCCGCACCAGGCTAATATGCGTATCATCACTTCCGTGGCGGAACACCTGCATTTCCCGCTGGAAAAGGTCATGATCAATATCGAAAAATACGGAAATACGACAGCCGCCACCCTGCCATTGTGCCTGTGGGACTACGAATCCCAACTGCATAAAGGCGATAATATCGTGCTCACCGCGTTCGGCGGCGGGTTTACGTGGGGGTCGTTGTATTTGAAATGGGCGTATGAGAAATAGAAGTGAGAAGTGAGAGGCGAGAAGTGAGATGCGTAGAGTACACCGCTTCGCACAAGAGAAGTGAGAGGCGAGAGGTGAGAAGTGAGATGCGTAGAGTACACCGCTTCGCTCAAGAGAAGTGAGAGGCGAGAGGTGAGATGCGTAGAGTACACCGCTTCGCTCAAGAATCTGAATAATTTGAGCGAAGCGGTGTACTCTACGCATCTCACTTCTCACTTCTCGCCTCTCACTTCTCTAAAGCGAAGCGGTGTACTCTACGCATCTCACTTCTCACTTCTCGCCTCTCACTTCTAATCAGCGTTTATCCTTGTTTTTCCCGCACATAAATCTCCTGGTCCTTATACTTCGAAGGACATTTCAGCAGCATTTCGGAAGCGGCAAAGTTGTCGCCTTTCATAGCTCCGGTCAAAACGATGGATTCGGAGCGTTCGAAGTCCTGGGGTTTGGCGGCGTTTAATTCCACGCGGCGGATTTCTCCTTTCTCGTCGCGCAACCAGAATGCCAGGAAATCGGCATTTTTTTCAGGGTTGTATTCTACCGGCTTGTCTTTGACCAGTTGGCCCACCAGTTTTACTTTTTCCCCGCTTTGTGCCGCTTGTGAAAAGTTGGCGTACGTGGTAACGTCCTTACTGGCGGAAATCAAAATGCCGATGGCTATCGCCAGGATACCGATCGCGAGAATATGTGTCTTTTTCATAAAATGGAAATATTGAATGGTTTGCGAACGCGCCAATACTGGAGGTGTTTCGTGTTTGGTGTTTCGTGTTTGGTAAGGTTGAAACTCAAGGACTTACAAAATACGAAATATTGAAACCAAACACCCCTAAAACCAATGCCTGCGCGCCACAAAATTACAACAATATAAGACGCTACTTGACGCAGAATTGTTGCTTCATTGTCATTTTATATCTCACAACTCACAACTCACAACTCACAACTCACATATTCGACACCTCGATCATCCGGTCTTCCACTTTCCGCACGATCTCATTGAATTTGGCGCTGTGTTTCACTTCCATATTGCGGTTAAAAGGCAAATCCACCGAAATATGATGCACAAACCGGCCGGGATTGGCCGCCATGATATAAATATCGTCGGCCAGGTATACCGCTTCTTCGATGTCGTGGGTAACAAAAACGATGGTGGGCTGGAATTTCAGCCATACATCTTCCAGTAAATCCTGCATTTGCAGGCGGGTATTGATATCGAGGGCGCCGAACGGCTCGTCCATCAGCAGGATATCGGGGCTGGCGATAATGCTGCGGGCGATGGCTACGCGTTGCAATTGGCCGCCCGAAAGGGTAGGGTAAACGGCGTATTTGTCTTCATGACCTTTCAATCCTACCATGTCGATCATTTCCTGGGCCCTGCGCCGGCGTTCTTTGGCTTCCACCTCCTGAAATTGAAGGCCCAGTTCGACGTTTTCGAGCACTGTCAGCCAGGGCAGCGACGAATACTGCTGAAATACCATGCCTGCCCGGATACCCGATTGCCGAACGGGTTTGTCGCGCAGCAGCACTTCCCCGCTGGTAGGGTCCAGCAAACCGGCGATATACCGCAGCAAGGTGCTCTTTCCGCAACCCGAGGCGCCGAGAATGACCACAAACTGGCCCTGGCCGGGTTTATCTTCGATCAGAAAATCCAGGTCTTTGATGATGAATTCCTTGCCGCCGGTGTAGGTCTGGCTGATATTTTTCAGTTGGATGATATTCGGAAGTTCCGTGTCTTTTATCTCGAGCATAAGACGATGATTGAATGAGTATTTGAGGATGTGGGGGAGGATTCGAGTATTTGAGGATGTGAGTATCTGATTCAAATACTCGAATCCTCAAATACTCACATCCTCATCCATCACACGGCCTGCAGGCCTTTTCCCAGTTTTATTTCTCCCATGATGATCAGACCGACGGCTGCCAGTGTGAGCAATCCGGCGCCTTGCAGCAGCAATCCGTCCGGAATCGTGACCATAATCGGCAACAACACCGATAAGGCAAAAACGGCTAGTACGATATAAATGCCGGTTTGTACTTCTTTCAGCCCCTCCACCCTGGTTTTGTAATGTTTGTGCGGGAAAAGGCGCTTGTCGAGGTAAACAAACAAGCGGTCCTGCAAAATACCGATCAGAATGATCAGCAGCAAAACGGCAAAAACTTTGTCTGTTTTGTCGCGCCGGGCCAGCCAGTAAATGAGTGAACCCAGCCCGCCCGTGTTGTTCAGGATTTCGGCGATGATGATATACGTCCAGGAAATAGCCGTAAGCACCCGCAGGTCTTCCATAAATTTGGACAAAACGGAAGGCAGGTACACCGAGATCAGCGTTTGCCAGTTGCCCGCGCCCAGGGTATACACGGTGGTCAGGTGCACTTCTTCCACTTCCTGAATCCGTTGAACGATCACGGGAATCATGTACACGAAAATGCCGAATGCCAGAAATGCCACTTTCATATTGTCGCCCAGGCCGAACCACAACATGAACAGCCCCGTCAGTGCCGAAATCGGCAAATACCGCATGGCATCCACCGGCCGGGAAAACAGTCCGCGGAACAGGGGAATAAAACCGATGAGCCCTCCGATCAGGAAAGAGATCAGAATGGCCCAGAAATAACCTTTCAGGTTGAGCCAGACGGAATGGACCGTGTGCATGGGCAGGCTGTCGTCGGCCAGCAATTTCGGGTAAGCCTGCACCACATGCAGCGGCGTAGGCAGGATCTTGTAAATTTTACCAATGGTTTTCGCGTTGGCAAATTGTATGCTGTCTGCCCGAAGCAGCGAGTCGCGGTTCAGGTTTTGCAGCGCCGGGTCGTCGAGACTGGGAGCCCGGTAGTCGAGCGCCGGAATGGCCAGCATTTCGGCGATGAGCCACCACAGGCCGATCAATAAGACGGCTCCCAGAATGCCGAGCGTTATGTTCTGGGTTTTGGTAAGATTTCCGCGCAGTTCGAACATGGGTTTTAAATGTTGCTGAATTTTGGGCTAAATGTACAGGTACGGGAACAAACTTGGGTTTTTTACTTGGCCGTATTTTTGTGTATGTTTGCCCTTAGAAAACCGTTTTTGGATAAAACCTCTTTTGCATTTTTCCAGACTACTCCAACTCCCATGTACCGATTCACCTGTTATTGCATTTGTATATTGATATTGGGAGGGCCTTTTGCATTACAGGCCCAGCCCGGCGCCGTGCAGGATACCCTGACGAACAAGATTGCTTTGCTTGTTCAACTCTCACAATCAGGTAGTTATGAGCAGGCTGAAGTAGAAGCGGAGTCCTTGCGTGCATTTATGAAACAACACCAGATGCCGCTTACGCCCAAAACAATAACGCTCCTGTCGAGTGTTTACCGGGCGAATCAGGACGATAGAAGCGCCACGCGTATGCTCGCCGATGCCGAATTGAGCGCCCGGAAAGACCCCAACTACACCACCAAAGCGACCTTGCTGAAAACAATTGTGGAGGAGTGCAAGAAGTGGGACCTGCCCGATCAGGCCCTTACCTGCCAGCAATTGCTGACGGTGGCACAAGACTCCATCGATGCCCGGGAGCGCAGAAATACCGCAGCCGGTATGCGTGCTCAACTGGACTCCATGGTGGCTATGCGTCGCCTCGACGTATCGGAACAAAGCCGTTTTATTCGTATGGAACGCGAACGGGCCTGGCTGCTCGGCGCTGCGATTGCCCTGTTGTTCATCGTGCTGCTGATCGCCTATTTCCGTTCCAACGAACGCTGGCAAAAAATACTGGAAAGGAAGGAACTGGAATGGGATGTCATGCGCAGCAACATTCAGTACGACGCCGAAATGCAACAAAATGCGGCAGTGGTGGAAGCCGTTCAATCTACACCTGCCGTTTCGGCCGTAGTCAGCGTTCCCGACCAATACACGATGTACCAGGGCCCCAAACCGGAAGCCATCGCGCTGCTGATCGAACCGAACCGGCAAGTGGTATTGTACCTGAAATCACTGTTGTCCGACCGTTTTCAGATCGAAACGGCCAATACTTTTACGGAAGGCCTGCAACTGGCCAGCGACCTGATGCCCGACCTGATCGTGTGCGACGCTCTGCTGAGTGGCAAAACAGGCATCGAGGTCGCGCGGCAGATCAAATTGTCCGAACGCACTAACCACATCCCGGTGGTGCTGCTAACGGATAAATTTGGAAACGAAGGCAAACTCGACGCCCTGCGCGCCGGCGCCGATGCCTGGTTTACACGCCCGGTGATCGACGACGAGTTCGATGCTTCGGTACAGCGCCTGCTGGACGCGCGAAAAGCGAAACACGAACAATTCAACCGGTTCCTGCAATTGTACTTCACCGAAAACAGAATCCAGATCGAAGAACCCTTTCTGGCGAATACCGTGCAGATGATCGAACAAAATCTCGCCGATCCGGATTTTATGGCCGACGATATCGCCCGGAAAATGCAACTCACCAAAACGCACTACGTCAAAAAACTGAAAGTGCTCACCGGTAAGGAACCCGTGCAACTCATCCGCGAAATGCGGCTGGAAAAAGCCAAAATTTTACTGGAAAAACGCGCCGGAACACCGCAGGTAATCAGCGAACTGGTCGGTTTCAGCAGCCCGGGCACTTTCGCCCTGGCATTCAAGGAGTATTTCGGAGAAAATACCCTGCTCCTCTACGCACAAACCATAAGATAAGTGCGAAGTCGTCAGTGCGAAGTGCGAAGTCCACATTCACTCGAGTACCAAAGACTTCGTACTTCGCACTGACGACTTCGGACTGCTTCCAGACTTCGCACTTACATTACTACTTCCGTTTCCCACTTGTCTTTCGGCAACTGATACAAGCGCCAGAACTCGTCCGCAATCAGGTCGGGGTCGAAGCGGGTACCTGCTTTTACCATGCCGGTAATAGTAACGGTGGCCGCATGGATACCCAGCGGCGCGCCTTCCTGTGCAATAGAAAAGACGAGGTTGCGCATAGCCGCTTTGCCTACACCGAGCGAAGCCAGGATTGCGGGCGCCTTCAGGGCGGTGCCGCCACCGGTGAAAAACAGGGTGCCGTGTCCGCGGTCTTTCATTTGCTGAAATACCGCTTTGGCAGCAAGCAGTGCGCCTACCACATTGATATTCAAATCGCTGAGGAAAACGGGCAGGGAAATCTGCGAAGGTGTCGCAGGGTTGTACGAACTGGCGTTGTAGTGCAGGATATCGATATCGGCATGTTCGGAAATGATATTTTCCAGTATCTGCGTAAAGGATTCGGAATCGGCGATATCGGCAGGGTACGCAAACGACTTGATGCCCATTCCGGCAAGTTCGGCCACGTATGTATTGAGTTTTTCACCGTTCCGCGCTACCATCAGGATTTCAAATCCTTCGCGGCCGAAACGTTTGGCTATGGAAATCCCGTTGCCCGGACCCATACCAACCAAAAGTAATTTCATGACTAGTTATGATTGGAGGTGTTTGGTTTTTTGTGTTTCGTGTCGAAATTGCGCTGGCTTTCCCCTTTATCGGCGCCGCAGCAGCCCCATTCAGTACCAAAGGTCATGGTGCCCAGGCAGGGTTCGGAAACCCGCAACCCTGATTTTCCAAAAAGTCGGTATTTCATATGTTAGAAGGAACATGTTTTGCTTTACATGCGCAAAGTTGGTTCCTAAACACGGAGGTAAGGGAAAGGTTTATTTGTGAGTTGTGAGGGATGTGTTATGAGTTTGGGTGGTAGCCCTTGGCATTTAACATGAAACAGCCACGGGTTACTACTAAAACTCATAACTCATCCCTCATAACTCATAACTTTTTAAATTCCTCTCGTCTGCCGCACCCAGGTCTGAAAACGGTCCGCGTTTACCTTGTGGGCAGCGAACGTTTCGGCGAAGGCGTGGGTACCGGAGTCGTCGGGTTTGGCGCAGAAATAGAGGTAATTGTGTTTTTCCGCATTCAGTACTGCGTCGAGTGTAGGGATAGCGGCCATGCTGATCGGGCCGGGCGGCAGTCCTTTATACATGTAGGTGTTGTAGGGAGAATCGAACGAGGTATGGAATTCCGTCACACGGCGTGTGGTGAAGTCGCGGGTAGCGAACACCGAAGTCGGGTCTGCCTGTAGTTTCATACCGATTTTCAGGCGGTTGAGGTACACGCCGGCGATGGTGGCTTTCTCCGGGTTGTAATTGGTTTCACGTTCCACGATAGAGGCCAGGATGTAGGCTTCCGTTTCGGTCAGTCCCAGCGCCTTTGCTTTTGCACGCCGGTTGTTTTTGTCCCAGAAAGCTATGTTTTCCTTTTTCATGCGCTGTAGAAAACCGTTGGCGTCGGTATTCCAGTAAATTTCATAAGTATTTGGAATAAAGCCGGTTACAAGTGTTTCAGGCGTCCAGCCGAGCGCATTAAGTACGGCGGGATTGCGGAATGCCGCCAGCAGCGACAACGAATCGGCCTCGATGTAATGCGATACCAGTCCTGCGATTTCTTCGGGCAGGCGTTCGTTGTTGAGCACGAGTTTTACGGGCGCCTGCTCGCCGGTACGCAGGTGCTGGATGAGTTCACGGTTGTTCCAGCCCGGCTGAATCTGGAAGCGGCCTGCGCGCATCTTGTCTTTTTTATAGTTCATTTGACCGGCAAGCCAGCGGAATCCGGGTTCGTCCTTGACGATACCCTGTTTTTTTAAAATGGTTACAACTTGCTCGAAGTTGGCGCCGGTGGGAATGCACACGTACGGGTTGGCCAGTTCTTTGGGTACGCCGGAAAAATAAATCGCTTTCAGCGGTTGCCAGCCGAACCAGAATCCTGCGGCGAGGGCAGCCACCACTATTGCCAGAATCAGGGTGCGTTTACCTGTTTTTTGTTGTTGCATGTTGTTGAATGATTGGATACCAGAGGGGGCTTGAAGAGCGTGGTCTACGTTTTTCATAAGGATAATAAAAAAAATGCGCGCAAAGGTAGATATAGGTGTTTTTGCTTTTCCGGTTTTTTGTGTTTTTGTAGGGTAAATGATATATGTATAGTGTTATTGGAATCTGAGGATGTGAGGAGTTGAGGATGCGAGGATTTTACTGGCCTCTCTCAACTTATCACATCCTCAACTCCTCAACCCTTAATACTGCTCCGAGTCATTCGGAAATTCCTTCTTTTTTACGTCCGAAACGTATTGTTTGGTCGCAAGTCCGATGGTTTCGAACAAGTCGAGGTAGCGGCGTAAAAACCGTGGCTTAAAGTCCTTGGTGATGCCCAGCATATCGTGCGTCACCAGTACCTGTCCGTCGGCATGTTTTCCTGCGCCGATACCGATTGTCGGGATTTCAATACTTTCCGACACCGTTTTGGTGAGGGATGCCGGTATTTTTTCGAGCACGATCGCAAAACATCCCAGTGCTTCGAGCAATTTGGCGTCTTCGCGCAGTTTTTGTGCTTCTTCCTCTTCCTTGGCTCGTACGCTGTAGGTGCCGAATTTGTAGATACTCTGAGGCGTCAGTCCCAGGTGCCCCATCACCGGAATACCGGCCATAAGAATACGTTTGATCGAATCTTCCACTTCGGCGCCGCCTTCGAGTTTGACGGCATGCGCACCTGATTCTTTCATGATGCGGATGGCGCTGGACAAGGCGATTTCTGAGTTGGCCTGGTAACTGCCGAAGGGTAGATCTACCACCACCATGGCACGGCTGACGGCTCGCACGACGGATTGCGCATGGTAAATCATTTGATCCAGCGTGATCGGCAGGGTGGTTTCGTGGCCGGCCATAACATTCGACGCCGAGTCGCCTACCAGCAGGATATCGATCCCCGCTTCGTCGAGCATGCGAGCCATCGAAAAATCATAAGCGGTAAGCATGGCAATTTTCTCACCGCGGCTTTTCATAGCCTGGATAACGTGGGTAGTGACGCGTTTTACTTCGCCGGTAACTGCTGACATAGGTAAGGTAGTAAGAGTCTGAAAAAAGTGGATGGCACCCAAAAAAAAGAGCCGCACCTCTTTTGGTGCGGCCTTGTTTAAAACAATTATATAATCCCATGAACATGTCGTAACACAGACTGCAGGGGTTGCTGCAGCGAGAGATGAAAAACAAAACGCTTTTCACGCAAAAATGTTAGCATGTAATGAAATATTTTACTTTTCAGGATAGTGTTATCCTTTGAATTTCAGGAGTATGCGACGACGGGCGTTGGCATTCAACGAATCGAAGGAAACCGGTTTCAGGTCGAATTCTTCAAAACGCCACGCCCTTTTCGCGGTAAAAATACCATACCCTTCCGAAAGATTCGTGTATCTGGTCGAAATTTCAGCGCCCGTCAAACCGGCATTGATCGCTTCACTTTCCTGGTATTTGGCAATTTCGGGGCCGGCCCCTTCCACTTCTATATCGAACCCGTTGAAATAGCGCTGCACGTTCGCTACGGTATCCACATTTCCCAGTAAAAAGGTGTAAAAATCCCGGGCCTGGTAAAAGGCTTTTCCGCGGTAATAGCCGCCGCCGATCAGGTTGTTTTCGCGCAGGATGTTTTTGCCGATTTGCCAGCGCACGTTTTTATTGCCCAGTAATGTGCCGTCCGGCGCCAGTTCGCGGTAGCGGATATTGATATAGACATCAAAAATATAGGCTTCCTTACTCACCCGGAAATCGATGGCGCTGGGATTCGGGCCATGAATGGCGATCTGTCGCGGAATATCTTCCGGCTTGGGGCTATTGAGAAACAGGGTGTCTGGCACCTCCGTTTCGGCCGTAACGGGCGCTCTGCCGTCCGCTCTTTCAATTACCAGTTTGTATTTTTCTCCACCTTTGATGATGCCGCCCGGCTGGCTGGGTTTCAGTTTGTACAGCCAGTTGGGCGCCTGTGCAAAGGTGCCGCTTTCCCTGACGTGTCCTTCCAGGTTGCCATCTACCCTTGTGAACTGGTAGCGTTGTCCGGTGCTTACGCGCTCCAGAAAAACGGAAATGGCATTTGCGGGGTAATAAATGGAATCGGCAATCAGCGACACCTCATAGGCGCTGGCCTTCGGGTCAATAAATGCCCGTTCTACACGGATATAATGGGCTGTATCGTCGGGCGAAACAACTCCATACACTACGGGTATATCCTGATAAGGTGCTGCTACGTCAAATTCATTGGAACATGCGCTCACAAAAAGCCCCAACAGCAGGCCTGGAAACCAAAATTTTCTCATTAATCGGGTGGTTAAACACTTGATAGGGCAAAAGTACGGTTTTCATTTGCAGGAAAAAGAAAAAGCCTTGCCAACCGAAGACGTTCCGCAATTTTAAGATTTATTTAAGTCGCAGCGAAGAAACCTCAGCGGCATTCCGGAGTCAAAGTATCAGTTCCCGCAAAAAAAAGGAACTTTTAATTATGAAAATGTACAAATCAATCCGAATGTTCCCCGTAATGCTGTTCGCTATGTTTTTCACCGTCGCTGTACAGGCGCAAAGCGATCCGGCGCCGAAAAGTAAAGACAGAATGGCCGGCAAAGAAGCGAAACAGCAAAAGCACCAAGATAAATGGGAAGACGAACTGAAACTCACGCCCGAGCAAAAAGCGAAGTTTAAATCGGCCGATGACGATTACATGAAAAAATCGAAATCCATTCGCGAAGACAAGCACGAGGATATCAAACGCCTGCGCGATGAAAGACAACGCGCCCACAAATCTGCCCTGACGCCCGAACAATCGGCGAAATACGACGAGATCATGGCTCGCAAAGAAGCCAAAAAAGCGGAGAAGCAAAGCAAGCACCCGAAAAAAGGTGATAAAGCGAAAATGAAAAAAGGCCGCTCCGGTGGTGCTCCGGGTTCCAGCCAGGAAAAAGAAGGCTCGGGCCGTCAATAATTGCAACGCG
>JAKQJD010000345.1 GCA_029561355.1 Bacteroidota bacterium
CGACATGGTTTGAACAGGATTTACAAGATTTAAAAGGATTGGAAGGAGCTCTGTCTTCCCGGGCTGCTCACAAAAATCCTTCAAATCTTTTAAAATCCTTCCAATCCTGTTCAAATATCTTCCGGCAGGCAGGATTGAAAAACAAAAAAGGATCAGAAGAACTTGGCGCGCCTTTTCCCAGGCTGCCCAAATCCTTCTAATCCTTTTAAATCCTGCTAATCCTGTTCAACGGGTATGAATGCCCTTGTCCCGACGGCCTGAAAGGCCGTGCTATCCCGGCAAACGCATCAAAAGCGTATCCTATCCCCTGATTTCCCGGGTTGGCCCATTTTACCTGACCGTCGAATGGGTTGTGTTGACCGCCGGATAGGTCCTCCAGACCGCCAAACCTATTCCACACCCCGCCCAATACGTCCTTTTGACCGTCAGATAGGTCTGTAAGGTAAACGATTACGTCAGGCAACCTGTTCGTTTACGTTATCGACCTATCTGACGGTCAAACGGACGTGTTAGAATAGGTCGCCGACGTATTAGAATACGTCGCACCACGTATTAGGATAGGTCCGGAACGTATCTGACGGTCAAACGGACGTATTCGGCTGTATTTCCGGGTCGCCACTCTTCCTAAAAAACCTTGACAGGTTTTGAGTTAATAACAAAATGCCGGTTTGTCACCCTGTCGGGGCCCGTCCACTCTACGAAGGAAAATGGTTGAAAATGCGTCGTAGAGTGGACGGGCCCCGACAGGGTGACAAACCGGCATTTGTTATTATTCTAAACGAAAAATTCGGGTGACTCATGTTTCACATCTAAAAAAGCCAAACCCAGGCTCCCCCAAACACAAAACACGATACACGAAACACGCTCCTAAAAACGCGCCGTGATTCCCGCCAAAAAGTTCAGCCCTACCGTCGGGTAATCCCTCCAGCGGTCGCGGCGGTTGTTCAGGATGTTGTTGATATCCAGGAATGCGCCGATATTTTTCGAGAAGAAGTAGGAGCCGCCGACGCTCAGGTCGAGCAGCACGTCGCCGCGTTTGGCGGTGCCTTCCGGATCGAGGAACCAGATGCCGTCGGCCACGTACAGGTTACTTTTCAGGATGGCCTTGCCTTCGAGGGCGGAGTACACGGCGCCGAAGTTGCCTTCCAGTTTGGGCAGGCCCCAGGCTTTCGACTGGTTGTACGGATCCATCAGGAAATTCTGGCTCAGGGTGCCCGTGAGCGTCAGATCCTTGATGGGCGAGAGTTTGATCGTGCCCTGGATGTTGCTGATTTTCACCGTGTCGTAAATAGCGTGGAAACGTGTGATGCCTTCCGAAGTGTACAAGGTTTGGTACAGCGCCAGGTCGGATGCTTTGGAGTAGTTCACCTGGCCGGAGTAGTCGAGCCAGCCGAGGTTGCCTTTCACGCCGGCGTAGTAGTTGTCGAAACGGGTGTTTTTCAGTTTCGTATCGCGGATCTGGATGTACGGATTGTAGTCGGAGAAACTGCGGTAGGTGTTCTTGCGCAGGTCGCCGTTGGCGCCGCCGAAGATCTGAATGCCGTCGCCGAACACGCGCAGGGCGATTTCAGCATCGGGGAATACGCTGAACACATCGCGGTTGCTGGCGAAGTTACCACCCACCTTGATTTTCACCACATCGGAGTGGAAGGTGAAAGACGGTTGCAGGTAAATGTTGTTCAGGCGTTGCGTCACCGTATCGGTAAATTTGGTCATATCCGTGCGGATCGCCAGGCGCAGCGCGTGTTTTTCTACAAACCACTTGGTTGCATTGATGTTGAGGTCGAAACCCGTTTCCTTGTTGGAATAGTAATCGTTCAGCACGTAAATCTGCGGCGCCACCGAAAAATTCAGATCGTTGGAATTGCGCTCCTTGTTGTACACGCGGCCTCCGACGTTCACGAGGTTGAATTTCTGGAGCGTCCGTTCGCGGGAAAACTCGTGCAGCGAGTCGTGTGGGTAACCGTAAAACTGCACGCGGTCGGCGCTCACGGCCACCCTGGCTTCCGCGGCGATCTGCTCGTTGATGTAGTAGTTGCCGTTGAGCAGGAAGTCGTTGTTCGCAAAACGCTGGTTGTCAATGTTTTTGCTGGCATCCAGGCTGTGGTGGCGGAACCAGGCCTTGCCGTCGAACTTGTCTTTCATGCCGAAATAGTAGCCGATTTCGCCCCAGAAGGTTTTGGGAGCGCCGGCGCCCGCTTTCGCGAAGCCATTGTAGGTTTCCTCTTTCGCGCCGGCTTTCATGCCGATGGGGCGCAGTTTGGGCGCCTCGTATTGCAACGACAGCGGCCGGGGCGGCACCACGTAATTCTGGAGTTGGGTATTGGTGTCCAGCGGCGGCAACGCAGGCGGCACACTGAGTTTGTTCGACTCCAGCAGGCGGGCGTCGAAGTCTTTGATAACCGTTACGTTGTCGCCCTCGAGTTCTTTCTGGGCAAATGCCGTCCGGGACATCATACCCAGCAAAAAGGCGGCAAAGAGAAATTTATATGGAAACATGGATTTCGTTTTTTGACTGTGATTGTTTTTTTTGAGGATTTGAGGAGAAGAGGATTCGAGTATTTGAAATGGCCAAGTTCCGGCCTCTCTCACGCTCTCACCGCTCTCACGCTCTCACCCTCTAATTTCCCTCGTCCATATCCAGCAGGTTGCGCCCGCCTTTTTGCGTGGAGTTGTTCATCACGGGATTGGTGCCGGTAATCCGGTTGTACTTCTGCCGGGCCGTGGCCAGGATGTTCGGGTCGTTGCCGGAGTAGTTTTCCAGTACCGCTTCGAGGGCGGCGGAGGCGCTGTTTTTATCGCCCTGGTCCATGTACACGTCCGACAGCAGGATGAGGTTCTTGGCGATCCAGTCGTCGAAACCTGCGCTGGCCTTGTTGGCGTCGCCGATGGTTTGTTCGGCGTCGGCGTATTTTTTCTGTTTGTACAGGATCTGCGCCAGCAGGTGCCACGATTCGGCCATGATTTCCGTAGAAGCGTTTTCAGTGACGGCTTGCAGGGCAGGGTAGGCGCGCGGGAAGTCGTTTTTATCGTACGCCATTTTACCGAGGTAAAAATTCGCAGTGGCTACCTGGCTGTTGGAAGCGAGGTTGCTGCTGGTCACCTTGTTGGCGTATTCGCCCACAGCTACAGAGTTGTTGGTGAAATAAGCGGCTTGCAGCGCGTTCAGTTGCGCATCGAAACGCGACGCGTCGGTGGTCGCCGACTCTTCCCATTTCCGGGCAAATTCAAACCCCTGCACATAGTTTTTATCGACGTTCAAAGACAGCAAAGTCGCTTTTTCGGCTGCTTTCGGGTACAGGCGGCTGGGGCCTTTGGCCACTACGGCCGAGTAATCCTGCAACGCTTTCGGGTATTGTTTGAGGTTGTTGGAGGCGTAGGATTCGCCGCGGTAGTAGTACGCCTGAATAGCGTTCTGACCTTTTGGATATTTGGCGAGATAGTTCGTGAAACCCTCGATAGCCTGCTGGTATTTGCCCTGCTGGAACTGGATTTCGGCCGACTGGTACGTCACGCTGTCTTTGGACGACGTGCTGACGTTGCCGTAACCGGGCACCGTTTCGAGGAATGCGAAATACTCGTCGGGACGGTTCAGGTCTTTCACGTAAATTTCGTTCAAAGCCGCCAGAGCGTCCTTCGCTTCGTTCGATTCCGGGTTGTTGGAGAACACCTGTTTGTAGTAACTAATGGCAGCGCTGGTATTGCCCTGGTTGTAGGAAATAAGGCCGAGGCGCAGCAATGCCTGGTTGATCAGCGGCGATTTGCCGCGGAAATCGGCCACCAGTTTGCGCAGCGGCGGCACAGCCTGGTCGTATTTACCCATGTCCTGATAGGTTTCGCCCATCTGGAACAGCGCTTCGTCGGTGTACTGACTTTTCGGGTACTGGTTCACCAGGTTTTCCAGCGCCAGCACTTTGTCTACCGGGCTGCCTTGCAGGCCGCGGATGATGGCTTTCTGGTACAAAGCGTATTCGAAACCCTCGTATTTGCGGTTGATGGCTTCGTTGTAGTAGGCCAACGCGTCGGCGTACTGATTGTTTTTAAAATAGGCGTCGCCGGCACGCAGCACCGCGTCGCCGAGTACAGCCGTTTTGATTTGCTCGCTTTTGATACGTGTATCGTTGCGTTTAATGTCGTCGACTACGATTTTGAAGTTCGCCAGGGCCTGTTTGAAGTCCTTCAGTTTCAGGTTGTTGTAACCCTGCACGTAGTTGGCCATAGTGATATTGCTTTCCTCGGGCAGGTCGTTCATGCCGCGGGCAGCCGCCACGAACGAGGAAATATGCTGCTTGCTGATGGCGTATTCGCCGCTTTCATTGGAAATGGCGCCCATCCAGTACGAGCACAGCGCCTGAATGCGCTTGTCGACCGGGTTTTCGAGCGCCTTGTTGAAATAGCGGCGCGCTTCGTCTTTTTGTTTGTTCTGGTACAACTGCAAACCGCGGTAATAGCACACTTTCTGGTACGTTTCGTTGAGGCGGGGCGTGCGGTTGGGCACCGATTCCAGCGTGGCAATGGCGCGGTCGTAGTCGCGGGTGTTGAGAAACACCTCGCTCATGAGCGCCTGCGCATCTTCGTAGTATTTCGAGGAAGGCTGTATTTTTTGCAGGGCATCGATGGCGTCGCGGTCGAATTTGAGTTCGTAACTCAATTTTGCATAGTTGATCAACGCATCCTCCTTGACCGTTTTGTCGTAGTTCATACTGGCTGCCTGACCGAAGGCATTGCGCGCCGCAAATTTGTTTTTGGTGCGCAGGTACGAGTCGCCGAGGTGGTACAGGCCGTTCTGGCCGAGCAGGGAGTCCTGTTTGGTCAGTTGTTCGAAGTTTTCGATAGCGGGTTTGTAAAAACCGCCTTGATACTGGGCAAAACCGAGTTGATAGTAGTCGGCCGGGCGCAAAGAAGCGCCGTTGTTGACGGCATATTCGAGGTAAGGCAGCGCCGACTTGTAGTCGCCGCGTTCATAGTAAGCCTGGCCGACGAGTTGGTTGAGTTCCGCGCGGTTTTTGATGTTGCTGTCTTTGGCTTTGGCGGCGCCGAATGCAATCACCTGGTCGTATTTTCTCTGGTGCGAATAGATCTGGGCGATGTAGTAAGGCACATACTGTTTGTACTTGTCGGACTGTTCGCAGCGCTGAAAACCTTTGAGGGCTTCGTCGTACTTTTTTTCAAAAAACGAGCAGCAGGCGGAGTAATAGTTGGCCGGGTAATACCATTCGCTGCGGGTATTTTCCTTGAGGGAGGCAAAAGCGCCTTTCGCGCGGCTGAATTGTTTGGTAACGAAATAGGCGTACCCTTTTTTGAACTGGATCTCGTCGCGCGTAGCGCCGGAACCCGCAGGGGCCATGTCGTAATAGGTGAGCGCCTTGTCGTACTCCTTGTTGTCGAAATAGTAGTTGCCGATTTCGAGTGCGGCCTGGCTGGCGACGGGTGAAGGCGAGTTCTCGCGCAGGAAATCGAGCGTGAGTTTTTCGGCTTCCGGCTGGCCGAGGCGCACGGCGGATTTGGCGAAATAGAGTTCGGCGTCCGTTTTGACCGCTTTCCACTCCGGTTCGTTGGCCGGGCGCAGCAGGTCGATGGCATTGCGGAACTCCTTTTGCGCCAGTCCGTACAGGTGCTGTTCGAAGAAGTCCACCCCGCGCTTATAGGCGAGTGTGGCTTCGGTGTAGACGGAGGTTTGCTGGGCATTCATCGCGAACGCGCACAACAGCAATAGAAGGGATGTGATGCCTTTCCGAAGGTTCATAATTGACAGGTTGGTTTAGCGATAGGAACTAGCAGAACGGGAATGACCGCTCCGATTGATTGTAAATGATGGTTCTTGCGATGTAATTGCACGGGAAATCGATCCATTGATTTTCAGCGAAGCCTAAAAAACTTCTTAAAAACGAGGGGTGAAAAAATGGCGTTTGCGCGGAAATCCTTTTGAGGAAATTTTAACATGCGAAACAAACGTCAAATTTGAGGCGAAAATATGTATTGCCGGCAAAAGGAAGCGAAAGAGTGTTAAAATCAGTCCGGTGGGTGGCGAAAAAACAAGGGTTTATAGGTTTATGGTTTATAAGTTTATAGGTTGATGAGTTTATAGGTTGATGTTGGGTAAGGGTTGGTCGCTCCAATTTCCGCGTGTTTTTATCAACTTATCAACCATAAACCCATAAACCCTTTTGTCAGACAAGGGTTGGTCGCTCCAATTTCCACGTGTTTTTATCAACTTATAAACCATAAACCCATAAACCCTTTTGAAACTCATAAACCCTTTTGAATATTGACACCGTAAAACATTCACCCCTTTCACTTTGCACGCATGAGCGTCCGTTCTTTTAAAAGGTTGTTGCCGGCACTACTCATTTTAATAGCCGCGCAGGCCGTACAGGCCCAACTGGATTCCATTCACTGGATTCCGCCCATGCACGCCCGCTCGGAATGGGGGCCGCAATATTTATATATTTCTACGCCGGAAGTGACACCGTTCCCCGTGGAAATCCGCGACGGGCAGGGCGCGGTCATTTCCACGCTGACCATCTCTAATGCGGCGCCACAGCGGTTTACCATTGGCACCAACGACGATACGTATACGCTGGTGCCCGACAATGATTTGCATAAACCCTTGCAAAACAAGGGATTAATACTCGTGGGGCCGCAAAAATTTTACGTCAATTTCCGGGCGCACAGCAGTTCGCAGTATCAGGCCTGCGACCTTACCTGCAAGGGCCGGGCGGCTTTGGGCAAAACGTTTCGGATCGGCCACCTTATTCAGGGCAGCAGCAGCAGCCCCAGCCGCTCCAATTTTGTCGGCGTCATGGCGACCGAAGACAGCACGCTGATTACTCTTTCCGACTATGATCCGTCGGTGCGTTTCCGCATCAACGGATCCGATACGCAGGTGCCCGGCTCGGTGCAGTTGACCTTGCAGGCGGGCGAATCGGCCGTTCTTTCGCAATACATTTCCTCCAGTTTTATCCAGCAACCGCCGAACGGGCTCATCGGCTCGCTGCTCGAAAGCAGCAAACCGATTGCTGTCGATGTGGGTTCCTGGACCGGCGCGCCTGTGAACGACAACGCCAACGATGTGGGCATCGACCAGATCGTGCCGTACGAACTGGTCGGCGAAGAATACATTCTTTGCCGTGGCAACGGCTCCAGCGTCCTGGAAATTCCGGTCGTCGTAGCGCATGTCAACGGCACCAGCGTTTTCCTGAACGGCAGCACCACGCCCGCTGCTACGCTGAACGCAGGGGAGTTTTTTCAAATTTCCACCAGTGCATATACGTCGGCAGGCAACCTGTACATCCTCACCTCCCAGCCGACATTCATGTACCAGATGGTAGGTGGGACGGCCAGCGGCGACGACCAGAAACGAACGGCCGGACTGATTTTTGTGCCGCCCATTTCCTGTAGCATCCCCAACGCGGTGGATAATATTTACCAGCCCAACCAGATCGGCTCGGTACAATACGACGGTGGACTCATGATCGTGGCCATGAAAGACTCGACGGTGACGCTGCGCATCGACGGGGTCGTGGTGCCGCTGGGCACGCCCGATGCCGTGCAGGGCAATCCGGATTTCGTGACGTACCGGCGGCTCACGCTGTTTGCAGCCAATAATCCGCCCGAAACGGCCAGTATTATTGCGCAGGGCGCCGTGCAGGTAGCCCTGTTCGGCCGCAACGGCGCGGCAGGTTTCGGCGGGTTTTACAGCGGGTTCAGTAAAACGAAAAAGCCCGATATCGGCCTGCAAATCATCGGCGACGGCGTTTGCCCCGACACGCTGGTGGCCAGCGGCCGCTTCGATGGTGTGCAGTGGTATTTTGCCGATTCATTGTTGCAATACGGCCCCGACACGTTTTTTGTGGCTTATTCCCCCGGTTTGTACACCGCGCGCGGCTACCTCGGCGTGTGCCGCCGCACGGATTATGCGGAAGACGATATTACGGCGCAGTTCAATTCGCCGGAATTTCCTTATACCCTGGAAGAGCCGTCGTGCTACGGTTTTTCCGACGGGGAAATCCTCTTCGGTATGCCCACCGGCGGCCTGGAACCTTACCAGTTTTCAGTGGATAACGGACAACATTTTTCCAGTCTGCCGAATGCCGGAAACCTGCCTGCCGGCAATTACAAATTGGTGGTGCGCGATTCCACGGGCTGCTACAACCGTCCGCTCGCCGTGAGCATCGGGCAGCCCGACAGCCTTGGCGTCGATCTGGTATTTGCCTACATTCAGGAACCGGTAAAAATCGGGGAACAGGTCATTCTGGAAGCGCAGTCCGACCGCGACGTCATTTTGCATGCCTGGGACCCGCTCGACACTACGACCTGCGGCATTTGCCCCCGCCTGACCGTACGCCCGGAGGAAACGACCTGGTACACCGTGACGGTCACCGACGCCAAAGGTTGCAGCGCTACCGACCGGATTCAGGTGGTGCTGGAGCCGAATATTTATGTGCCGAATGTTTTTGCACCCGCTTCGGAAATAGGCAACGACCACTTTACGCTGTTCAGTAAAGAGCCGCAACCCATTCATTTCTTGCGCATTTACGACCGCTGGGGAAGCCTGGTTTTTGAACGCAACGATATCGTTACCAACGATTTATCGGAAGGATGGGATGGTACCTGTCGCGGGGAAGATCTCAACCCGGGCGTTTTCGTTTTTGTTGCGGAAATTGAATACGCGCCGGGGAGGAAGTTGTTTTTTACGGGAGACGTAACGTTAGTTAGATAGAAGTGAGAGGTGAGAAGTGAGACGCGTAGAGTACGCCGCCGATTCAGAAGTGAGAAGTGAGAAGTGAGATGCGTAGAGTACACCTCTTTGCCCCAGATATTATTGATTAAATGGAGCGGAGCGTTGTACTCTACGCATCTCACCTCTCACTTCTGAATCAGCGGTGTACTCTACGCATCTCACTTCTCACCTCTCACTTCTCACTTCTAATGTGGAAGCCGCGCCCGCACCGCCCCATACACCCACGTGCCCGCCAACGCGCTGGCAATGACAATCAGCACTGTAAAAACCCCCATACCGACCTGTGCGAACAGTGGCCCGGGGCAGGCGCCGGTCATGGCCCAGCCGAAACCGAACATCAGACCGCCGATGATCTGGCCGCGGCTGAATTGTTTGGAGTGAAATTGTATACTTTCTCCGTTGATGGTTTTGACCTTGAATTTTTTGATCAGCCATACCGACAACAAGCCGATGGCTACGCCCGTGCCGATCACGCCGTACATGTGAAATGATTGCAGGCGGAACATTTCCTGAATCCGAAACCAGGAAATAATCTCGGTTTTTACAAAAGCGATACCAAAAATGACGCCTACTGCGGCGTATTTAAAATTGTGGTACCAGGGGAGTTGTACCTGCGATTCGTTGACGCACATGGCGTCCAGCGACCGTACCTCGAAATCGGTTTCGGGCAGGGTTTGAAAAGGAGCGTTGACAGGAATGTCGGCCATGGTGGAGGAGTTGAGATGTTGAGGAGATGTTGAGGGGTTGAGATTGTTGAGGGTTGAGATTGTTGAGGGCATTTACTCAACCATCTCAACCCTCAACATCCTCAACCAAATCACAATCGCATAATAAACGGCAACAGGAAATTAGCCATGATAAATCCGCCGGCCATAAAGCAAATGGTGGCGACCAGCGAGGGCCATTGCAAGGTGGAAAGGCCCATGATGGAGTGGCCGCTGGTACAGCCGCCGGCGTAGCGGGTGCCGAAACCGATCAGGAAACCGCCGCCGATGAGCAGCACCAATCCGCGCAGGGTGAATACGTTTTCCCAGGAAAAAATTTCCGGCGGCAACTGGTGGCTGAAATCGGTGATGCCGTAGGTGCGGAGCTCGGCGGCCAGTTCGGGCGCCACCTTCACCGGCTCCGGGTCGGCCAGCAAAGTAGCGGCAATGGCTGCGCCCAGCATGACGCCTCCGGCAAAGAAAAAATTCCAGGATTCCTTGCGCCAGTCGTATTTAAAAAAAGGAATGTTGGCAGGAAACAGCGCGGCGCAGATGTGCCGCAGGTTGCCGGAAATGCCAAAGTGCCGGTTGCCGAGAATCAGCAAAGCCGGCACTGTGAGCCCGATAATAATTCCACCGGCCCACCAGGGCCAGGGATGGCTGAGTTGTTCAAGCATGGTTCGTCAAAATTGTACGGATGAACATACGGAGTTCCGGAAAAGTATTGTCAATAAATTTTACAGCGTATTCGGTTTGATACTTGTAAGTCATCCGATGACTTCGAGTCATCGGATGACTTACAAGTATCAAACCGAATACGCTGTAAAATATGGAATGTCTCCCTTTTGTTCAAACGCACATAAAGACGGACCGCACTGGCGTAGTGTCGGGGTGAATTCAAGCCACCCCGGCACTAAACGGGACATACTTACGCCAGTTGCGCTTCCAGGCTGTCCCAGGCGCCGCCGTTGTACACATCCACACCCGAGTTTTTCAGGATGCCCGCTGCTGCGCTGCTGCGGCCGCCGCTGCGGCAAACGGTGATGATCGGTACGTTTTTGCCTTTCAGGGTGGCGATTTTTTTGCCGATCTGGTCGAGCGGGATATTCACGGATCCTTTGATGTGACCCTGGCTGAATTCGCCCGGCGTACGAACGTCTACTATCAGCGCGCCCGCTTCCATCATCGCTTTGAAATCGGCGGAAGGTCCGCTGGTGAAAATATTTTTGAGAAAATCTAACATGGCTGAAATATCAAAATGGTGAAAAAAACTTTTTTAAAGACATGGTTCATCAGGCCGCGCAAAGGCGCAGCCACAGGTAGAAAATATGCAGAAGGAATTGATCAGTGTGCAGCCGCCGGGCTCACGAAATCGGTCACCGGTATATCGCCGTTTTCCTTGATCGCCTTGTAACCGCCTTTGATTTCTATCAGGTTGTCGAAGCCGCGCGCGCGCAGGATCGAGGTAAATACCATCGACCGGTAGCCGCCGGCACAGTGCACGTAGTACGTTTTATCCGGATCGATCTGTGTCATACTGGCATTTACATCATCCAGCGGGGTGTTTTCGGCACCGGAGACGTGTTCGCTGGCGAATTCGCTTTCTTTCCGAACGTCGAGTACGTGCAGGCCGGGGCTTTGTTTCAGTAATCCGGCCAGTTCCGCAGCGCTGATCTGCGTGATCTGATCCGTTTCCATACCGGCTTTTTGCCAGGCCTCGAATCCGCCTTCCAGGTAGCCGATGACGTAATCGTACCCCACGCGGGCGAGTCGGGTGACTACTTCCTGTTCGCGGCCCGGATCGGTAACGAGCAGAATCTGCTGCTTGATGTCGGGAATCAAAGCGCCCACCCAGGGGGCAAAACTTCCGTCGATACCGATGTTGATCGAATTGGGCACAAAACCCAGGGCGAAGGTTTCGGCGGCACGGGTATCGAGTATCAGGGCGCCGGTTTCATTGGCGGCCGTTTCGAAAGCGCGCGGATTCAGCGCGTGCTGTCCACGGCGCAGTACTTCGTCGATGCTGTCGTAACCCTGTTTGTTCATCATGACGTTGAGCGGAAAGTAAGCCGGCGGCGGCAGAAGGCCTGCCGTTACTTCCTGTACGAATTCCGCTTTTGTCATATCGGCACGCAGGGCGTAGTTGGTGGCTTTCTGGTTGCCGAGTGTGTCGTATGTTTCCTTGCTCATTTTTTTGCCGCAGGCCGAGCCGGCGCCGTGGGCAGGATACACGATGATATCGTCTGCCAGCGGCATGATCTTGGTACGCAGGGAGTCGTACAGGGTTTCTGCCAGTTGTTCCTGCGTCATATCGGCGGCTTTCTGCGCCAAATCGGGGCGGCCTACGTCGCCGATAAAAAGGGTGTCGCCGGAAAAAAGCGCCACGTCTTTACCCGTTTCATCGCGCAGCAGGTAGCAGGTGCTTTCCATCGTATGTCCGGGTGTGTGCAACACCTGGAAATGGAGTTTTCCTACCTGAAAAATTTCCCCGTCGTGTGCAATATGCGCGTCGAAGTCAGGATTGGCCTGCGGGCCGTACACGATGGCAGCGCCGGTTTTATGAGCCAGGTCGAGGTGCCCCGAAACGAAATCGGCGTGAAAATGCGTTTCAAATACGTATTTGATAACGGCGCCCGATTTCCGTGCTTTTTGAATGTATGAATCCACTTCACGGAGCGGGTCGATCACGACGGCTTCGCCTTCGCTTTCAATGTAGTAGGCGCCTTGTGCCAGGCAGCCGGTATAGATTTGGTCGATAATCATAATGCAAGTTGGTTGAGAGGGTTGATAAGGTTGATGAGGGTTGATGAGGGTTGATATTCAGCCACTCGAAAAACGTGGAAATTTTTCTTTTTTCGAGCGGCTGAATATCAACCCTCATCAACCCTTATAAACCCTCATCAACATTTAAAACAACATTTCTCTGATCAAAATATAAATCCCCATTACCAGCACGAACCACCCGAAGGCAGGTTTGAGTTTTTCGCCGCTGATGCTTTTTGAAAGTTGTGCGCCGACAAAAATACCGACAATGGCAAACGTCGAAAACTGTAGCAAAAATTTCCAGTCGATAGGTTGGTGCCCTACATCGCCCATAAATCCGATCAGCGATTTGACGCCGATGATAAGCAGCGAAGTGCCCACGGCTTTTTTCATTGGCAACCCGGCCAGTAGTACCAGCGCCGGAATGATCAAAAATCCGCCGCCTGCACCCACCAGACCCGTGAGCGTGCCCACTACCAGTCCTTCCGCAAAAATCAGCGGCAGGTTGTACCACTTTTCATACAATCCGTGCGATTCCAGTTTCTTCCTGTTCCGGATCATGGAAACCGAGGCTGCCACCATCAAAACAGCGAACAAGACCATAATAAAAAGGTTCTTGTTCAGCACAAAACTCCCCAGGTGCAACACCGGATCTGGAATGAGCGGCACCAGAAATTTTCGGGTGCTGTACACCGCCAGGATGCTCGGTATGCCGAAAATCAGCGCCGTACGGTAGTCCAGCAGTCCTTTTCTGGCATAATCGACCGAGCCGATCAACGCCGTCAAACCCACTACGAACAGGGAATAGGAGGTAGACAGCACCGGACTCACACCCATCACATACACCAGAACGGGCACCGTCAGGATAGAACCGCCGCCGCCGATCAGCCCCAGCGCAACGCCGATTAAAACCGACAGCGCGTACCCCAGGTATTCCATGC
>JAKQJD010000363.1 GCA_029561355.1 Bacteroidota bacterium
GTATCGGGTTCCGTGGCGGGGTCCGTCACGTATTCTTCAATAGCGGGCGGAATGGATTCCAGATTTTTCTCCTTGATGTAGTCGTCCATGGCCATATGCGCTTCGGCCATGCCGCCGTAGGCGCCGAGGTAATTGATCACCAGTGCCCGGCTGCTGTCGATACGGAATACCTCCAGGCTGTCGAATTTTTGCTCTTTACCGATACCGATGGCGGCAGCCATGTCGCTGGTAGTATTCCAGGTCCAGTACAGTCCCGAAGGAGGAGTGCCGGGTTTGATATCCGCTTTTTTGAGGGCTTCGAGCGCCTTCGGCAAATTGGCGGAATAAAACGCCTGCACGTTGGCCGTATCGACCACTGCCCGGAGGCCGACGTAAAATTGCAGCGGACGCTGTGTTTCCACCACTTCGAATCCGCGGTATTTCGGGTGCAGGATAGCGTCGATATGCTTTCTGAGGTTGCCCAGTCCGCGATCGTAATCTTTGCCCATGGCATTGTTGACGTTGGTGAACATGGCCCACACATTGATGGGGAAGGGTAGCACGGGGTCGAGCGTCCAGGTCACTTTCGTTATTTTTTCGTCGCCGGTAAGCGTAAAACTGGCCGGGAAAGTGGCTTTAAAGGGTTCAGAAATATCCAGCATAAAATCCACGCGATCAGCACTGATGGCCTGAATGGTTTGTTTGCCTGCGCCCACGTCTTTATTTCCTTCCCAACTGAAACTGGCGCCTACCGTGCCATCCGTTCCGCTGTACGATTTTTTCATATTGGGGTCGAGTTCATTCCAGGGCGACCATTTGTCCATATTTTTAAACTGGCTGATGGATTCGAACACCATCGCCCGCGGCGCTTCGATGTCGATACTCCTTTCAATATGGTATGTTTTTTTGGCAAAAAAACCGAGTGCCACAACGAGTGCAGCCAGAATGCCCAGGGTGTATAAGAGGTATTTCAGTATTTTCATGGTAAAAGATGATTGGTAAATGCGGGAAGCGGCGATATACCCTTCCTTTGAAAATCGCTGCAAACTTAAAACTATCGCGGGGTGCGGAAAAATAAATTTAACTATCGGGTTTCGGGAATTTTGCAAGTCATCCGATGACTCAGAGTTATCGGATGACTTGCAAAATTCCCGAAACCCGATAGTTGTAAAAATAAATTATTTGTTTTAAATTTGCAGGAATGAAACAACAAAAAATTAAAGCATCGGAGGAGAAATCGCCATTCCTGCGCGGCCGCGGCGCCCAGATCAACCCGGCGTCCAAATACGAATCGATGCAACGCGACCAAAAGCCGCTCGACTGGGCGCTGGTTGCCGATGAATGGGAGGATGGCGACCTGCCGACCGAGTACCTGGAAACGCACCCCAAAACCATTCTCAACCGCGTGGAAAGCAGCGATATTCCCGCCGAATGGAGCATGAACCCTTACCAGGGCTGCGAACACGGCTGCATTTACTGCTATGCCCGCAATACGCACCCCTACTGGGGCTACAGCGCCGGACTCGATTTCGAACGTAAAATCCTGGTGAAACGCAATTCCGCCGCGCTGCTCGAACAGGAACTGAAAAAGAAAAACTGGCGCGCCGAACCGATCATGTTTGCCGGCAACACGGATATTTACCAGCCTGCCGAACGCAAATTCGGTATCACCCGCGCCTGCCTCGAAGTGTTCTGGAAATACCGGCACCCGGTCGGTATGATCACCAAAAACAGTATGATCCTCCGCGATCTGGATTTGTTGAAACAACTTGCTTCCGAGAACCTCGTCCACGTGGCCATCAGCATTACTACGCTCGACGAAGACCTGCGCCGTTTTCTGGAACCGCGTACCGCTTCTGTGCAACAACGCCTCCGCACGGTAGAAACGCTCTCCCAGGCCGGAATTCCGGTTTTTGTGATGATGGCGCCGATCATTCCCGGCCTGACCGACCACGAAATTATTCCGATGATAAAAACGGTGGCGGACCTCGGCGCCCTCGGCATCGGGCATTCGATGGTACGTTTGAATGGCGATGTGGCTGTTTTATTCGAAGACTGGATTCGGCGCACCATGCCCGACCGTGCAGACAGGGTGCTCAACCGGATTCGCGACGTACATGGCGGGCAATTATCCGCCTATCAAAGCGGCGCACGTATGCGCGGCGAAGGAAACATTGCCGATGTGATCCATCAGCAGTTTCGGGTGGGCAAGGAAAAATTTATGAAAGACAGGAAAATGCCGGCGTATAATCTGGAGTTGCACGAGCGGCATAAGTCGCCGCAAATGAGGCTATTTTAGTGTTTGGGGTGTGGTGTTTGGTGTTTAGGGCGCGTTGCCCTTGGCTTTAGTGAGTAGCCAAGGGCAACGCGCCCTAAACACCAAACACCACACCCCAAACACTAATTAAAGTTGATATAGTCGCTCGGATCCACTGCCCTGCCTTTATACCACAATTCGAAGTGCAGGTGTGGGCCGGAAGTGCTTTCCCCGGAATTGCCGATGATCGCGATGGCTTCGCCGGCTTTTACCGAACTGCCCGTACGTTTGAGCAACACGGAGTTGTGCTTGTACATAGTCACCACGTTGTTGGGGTGCTGGATGGCGATGCTGTATCCCGTTTCTACGGTATAACCTGCGGAAATAACCACCCCATCGGCAGCAGATTTGACGGCCGTATTTTTGGGTGCGGCGATATCGATGCCGTAATGGTCTTTTTTAAAATCGAAACCGGAAGTGACCTCTCCGGCCACGGGCGGCATAAAAAACAGTTGTTCGAGCGGAATATCGCGCGGAGCATAGTTGCTATTGCCAGAAGCAGCGGATGCAGTGATGGCAGGATCGGCCGTGAACGTTCCTTTGGCAACGGCGCTGCGCAATTGTTCATCTTCCGGGATACGGTCCACTTCTTTCGGCAGGGCGTCGGCGGTATCGGTGGGTTGGCCCTGTTTTTCAGCCGTTTGTTTGCTCATGGTTTCGAGGTCGCCGACGAGCAGTTTCCGGAAGTTCTCGTTGTAATGCCGGGTGGCTTCCATCTCGTTTTCCAGGTCATTTACCTTGTTGACGAGTTGCGAGATTTCCGCATCGCGTTTAAAATCGCCGTATCCTGGAATATAGCGTTTCAGGGGCGTCCACACGATAGCCATGGTGACCAGGATAGCAGTGCCTACAATCAGGGAACTCAAGCCCACATATACCGCCAGCGGCGTCAGTTTGATGGAAGTTACCTCCTCAAACGTGTCGTCGTTCATGATCACCAGACGGTACTTATCCCGCAACTTGTCCATCAGACTGCGGTCATCATCGCCCGTTCGCCGGAAAAAGTCGGGGAGTTTTTTCAGAAACGCGAAATATTTCATGTTTATCTGTCTGTAATTTCTTTCGTTATTGGTTATTCGTTATTCGTTATTAGGGTGGAAGCGCTTAATCGTTCAACATCCATAAACCATGCATTTTCAAAAACACCAGGATTAACCAGCCCAATAACGAATAACAAATAACCAATAACTAAACCGCAAAGATCGTAAAAAAACCGCATACCCCACTATTCCAGCACCTCGTCCAGTTGCTCCACCTTGATACGGCCCTTGGGTACGATGATTTTCCAGTACGAAAAATCCTGTTCCGCTTCGAGGCCGAATCCGTAGATTACCTCGCCGGGTTTGGTGACTTTTACAAACTTGTCGGTGTATACCTTGGCCGTTTTTTCATCCCAGATGAGTTCGGCCGTTTCCAGTTTTTCCTGCTTGACGGTGGTCATCACCACGCTGTCGCGCGCCGTAATCCTGCCTTTTTCCTGCTGGCGGATGGCATTTTTAGCGGTTAAAACACTTTTAACGGAAAGGTCTGCTTCCAGGAATTCGATTTTGATGCCTTCGGGAAATTCCTGCCGCGGGTTATCGCGGGTGACGTAATTGTGCAAAACGGGACCGGTGACCCGCACCCGCACCAAGGCGCTGTCGGAATACAGGATTTCGACGGCCTTGCCCACTTCCACGGCGGTATCGTCCTGGGTGAACACCTGCCGGGTTTCTTTGGCGGAGTCGTTGCAGGCTTGCAGTGCGGCCAGCAGCAGGGCCGTGAAAAACAGGAGATATTTGTGATACAAAATCGACAGGGTGTGCTTTTTGATGTTCAACAGAGTTGTATTTGAGAGACAATGGTAACGCGGGCGGCACCTATAACGCGGGTTACGCAGGTTTCTTTGTGTTACCTGTCATTTAACTTACGAGGCTTTTAAACCCGTAACGGAAAGCGATCAGCAAGCCCGCAACGATCAAAATCAGGTATTGCACCGGCACGTTCACCCAGGCGATCAGGTGAATCCGGTCGAGCAGGTACATAAGCACGAAAACAGAACCGATCATCGTCATCAGGCTCGACAGTTTGCCGAAACCCGGGATAAGTTCGAAAGTGGCATTGCGCCGGATGATGGCCAGCGTGAACACCATAGATATAATAGGTAGTATCTGTACGAGCACATTGGCGTTCATAATGTTTCCGCGCTCGAACAAAAAGAAATAGACGCTCAGTGCGACGGCAAAAATGCCCGGTACACAAACCAGGTAGATGAGCGTGGCATACAGGTACTTCCACGGACTCATGTTGCCTTCGCCCCGGCCCATGACGCCGGCCAGCAACGCTGTGAGGGGAATACCGATGAAATAGGCCAGTATCACGATAGGATTGGAGCCGAGGTAGTCGAAAAACTCGCTTAAGGTCATTTTTGGAAGGATCGTAAAAGTGAACGGTGAAAGTATGGCCGCAAAAGTATCGAAGCATTCAGGCGCTTTAAGATTTTGTTGGGAAAATAATAATTTTATTAACCAAAATTTGGTATTCATTTATTTTATTTCATATTTTTGACCCCATTATTTTAATCTTCCATACCGAATCCTCATCCTAAGCGTCCATTCCCTCGACGCACCTGTTGTTTCCGACATCTACTGCAACAGATTCTCTAACCGTTAAACGAGTCCTCATGGAAAAGTTTACAAATCCCAAGCGTGGCAACACGCGGGTTAGCAGCACGTGTCTACCTCAGCATGTGTGCCTGACCACAAATGAGCGCATTCTTCCTTTATTGCTCATTTCATTTTTCACATTGCTGAGTGTGTCTGTCAAAGCACAATACACTTTTACCCCAGCAGGTACCATCGGCAATCTTAGTTCCATTAATCTTCTTGCTCAGGGTGGTTACACGACACCGACACTGGTCGATTTGAACGGTGACGGCAAACTGGACATTGTGACAGGATGCCAGGATGGCAAATTCTACTATTACCCGAACATCCCGTTGATTGCTACTCCGAATGTGCCCAATTGGGTTTCTCCGGCGAGCAATCCATTTCCCATCTTTATGGATGTTGGTTTTCGCTCCTCCCCTTCTTTTGTAGACATTGATGGGGATGGCGACAAAGACATGTTCTCCGGCAATTCCATTGGGGAATTCAGTTACTTTGAGAACATTGGTTCCGCTACCATTCCGAATTTCACTGAACGTTTTTTTGGTGACAATCCGATGTGGTACGAAGATCCGATTAATCCTGGCAATTACCTGCCTCACAATGTAGGTGCCGTTTCGAGCATTGGTTTTCTGGATGCGGATGCTATTCCGGACGGTGATTTCGACGTTGTTGTGAGTAATTCACAAGGTCAGTTTTTTTATTTTGAAAATGAAGGCGATATGTTTACGCCTTATTTCCCTGTATATGATCCCGGTGCTCCGCGTACAGTCAACCTTCGTTCTTCTCCCCAAGTGTTGCAAGGTTCGGGCAGCTCTTTGTTAAATGCGACGGTTTGCGTAGTGGATATGAACTGTGATCACCTCTACGATATTCTTTCGGGCTCTCGGATCGGCACCTTCCAGTTTCGTGCACTTGAGCCAATCAGTGCCAACGGATACGACCATCGGTTCAGTACCATCTCCGGTAGTAGTGCTCCTTTAAATGGAGCCGACATATCTGGCGCCACCAGCGACTACTCCTATCCTGCTGCTGGCGATCTGGATGGTGACGGCGATATTGATTTTATCTCCGGACGATTGGGTGGTACACTGGTATATTTTGGAAATACTACCTGCAACATTGCTCCGACTTTCAGTTTTACGAGCGGCCCCGGCTGCGGAGGCACTTACCCTCCTGTGCTCCTTGATCCGACCGGTAACTATACCATTATGCCGGCCGACATCGGCACTCCTGCTGCCAATGCCAATGGTTGCAATACGGCTGTGGTCGACTACTCGCTCTCGAGCGTAGATTGCGATGACCTGACGGGGCTTATTGAAATAGATATCAAGGCCCGTAATACTGTCACGGGTGTCAAAAGCGCTACCTCCTGCAAAGTGTATGTGGACGTGAATGACAACACGGTGCCTGTGAATGCATTCAGTCCTACTATTTGCTCCGCTACGCCATATTATATTGATCTAAGCGCCAGCGGCACGGCAAGTATGGGTACTGTAAATCCGAATTCGGTGCCCAACACCTTTTCGGATAATTGCCCGCTTACCTTAACGGTAGAAGCGCAACCTCCGGCAGTTTTCCAGTTCGATTGCACTAATATTACGGCACCACCATTCGTCATGGGTGGCAGCCCTTATCAAATCATTTTACGTGCAACCGACCCTGCAGGAAATTTCGCTTTGTGTACGGCCGATATCCGTATCCGCGATCAGTCTGCTCCGGTTTATAGCGGCCCGGCCTTACAGCCCTTGAGCTTGACACGTTGTAACATGCTTGCCGCTACATATATGACTACCAGTGTGCCTACTGCTACAGATAATTGCACGTCTGGCAGCATTTTGGGCGTTCCATCCGGCTCTGGGTTTACTATATCCGGATCGGCTCCGAACTATACGTTCTCTTTTGCTTCTTCCGGTACGTTCACGATTATCTGGACATTTAGCGACGGCGTAATGCCCACGCCTAACAGTTCCACCATATCGCAAACGGTGGTTGTAACCACTACTCCGCTGCAATGGAACGTAGTGGGTTGCCCCGGCCCTGTCGTATTCCCTGTTATTCCTGCTTCAGCAGCTTCGGGCACATGCAGCGCAACGGTTGTACTTCCATCTCCTTTGGCAGATGCCTGCGGCAATCCCGGAACAATAACCTATACCAATACCCATCCTTTGAGCACTTACAATGTTGGTACTACGACGGTCGTGTATACGGCGACGCTTGGTTCCAATACCATCAATTGTGTTTTCACAGTAACGGTAACGGATAATGAAGCGCCCGTAGCGCCCGTACCTGGCAGCTGGACTGTTCAAGCCGCCCGTACAGCACCTTCCGCCGGCAGCTTCGCAAGCGGAAGCAGCACCACTTTCAACACAGGCCAGTCTTGTGGTGTAGTAGTGAACTGGACGCAGCCTTCGACAACTGGTGTCACTGACAACTGCACGCCTCCTAACACAACGCCTATACGCAGGGTTCGTTATGAATTCGACGCACCAGGCCTGCCGGTAGCATTCGTTCCGGTCACCGGTTATGCACCTGGCTCTACATTCCCTCCAGGTACTACCCGCGTCATTTATGACTATGTTGACGTGGCCGGCAATGCAAGCGTGAATGCCTACACATTTGAATTTACAGTTGTGGATAATATTGTACCCACTATTACATGTCCCAATCCTATTACTACCAATACGACACAAGGACAATGTTATGCAGATGTGTTTCTACCGCTGCCAAGTGGTATTTTTATAAGCGACAACTGTACTTTACCGACAACTCCGGTTACTGGGCCCTTTAACACGTCGACTTTGATGTTGCAGACAGCAACTCCGATGGGACTTCCCAACTACTACCGGTTCGACAAAGGGACTACAGGTGTTCGTTTTGACATTGTCGACGCATTCGGCAATCCGAACAATTGCACTTTGTTGATTACTGTGAACGACAATGAGAAGCCCAAATTTACCAACTGTGTAACTACAGATGTGAACCTGGGCGGCCCTGCGAACAATGCTTGCGGAGCCGACTATATCTGGGCGCATCCTACTGTAAGCGACAACTGCCCGATGTTCCTCACCGAGGTACAAATCACTGGCAAAACCACTACTGCAGGTTATGTTACATTGCCACCCAATGGTAGCACACAAACCTTTAATGAAGGTGAATCTACGGTTACATACCGCATAACAGATATGGGCGGCCTGACGGAAACCTGCGTTTTCAAAGTGAAAGTGAAGAATAATATTCCACCTAGTTTTTCGCTTTGCCCAAGTCTGCAAGGTAGTATTGGCACAGTCAGCACAGATCCAGGCGTATGCTACCTTACACTAACAACCAGTTCTTTTTCAACTAACCTCGGTCTTACTCCCGGAACTGGAGGTACAGGCATTTGTGACGTAGGTAATATGTCATTTGTTCGCCTTCCCGGCAATTCTCCTGTAGCGATCGGTTCACAGTTGTCGCCAGGTGTTCATGTATTGCGCGCTACTGCTACCGACTACTCCGGCAGCCAGGCTGCTTGCCAGTTCAGCGTAACGATTCGTGATAACGAAGCGCCTCACGTATCGACAGCGACCTTGCCGGTATGCAATACTACCGTGACCACGAATACGTCTGCCGGACAGTGTTCGGGTGTTCCATCATTTGTTCCACCAGTATTCGAGGACAACTGTTCTATTGCATCGACGTCTGCTACCTATCAGAATATTCCGACAGGCAATACGGCAGCGTTTACGGCAAATACTGCACTGCCAAAAGGAACGAATGTACTGACATTCAGAGCATCCGATGCTAACAACAATCAGATGGTTTGTATCGTAACGGTCAACGTAGTAGATAACCAGCCTCCCACCTTTAACAATTGCCCAACTGGTATTCAGTTTGTTGATGTAGTAGCACCAAGTTGTACTGCAATTTATACGCCGCCCGTATTGACGGCTTCCGACAACTGCGGTTCGGCGCCGGTATCTGCATATACCACTAACCCACTTTCTCCAAGCTTTGTGATTGGAACAGATGTAATATATACAGCGACTACAACTGATGGCACGAATCCCTCTGTGGCTTGTACTTTCACGGTACGCCCGCGTGACGCAAGCGGCCCAATCGTGAATGATTGCCCTGCACCTTCTACTGTATCAATCGGTGGGGGATCATTGTGCACAGCACAGAGAGCCACAAACTGGGCCGATCCAGCCAGCTTTACTGATTGCACACCTACCGTTTCTCAGATTGGTGGTCCTGCACCGGTAATTACTGCCCAGGATGGTAGTTCGGTAACTGTATTGGGTACTTCATCCTCGCGGAATGCCAACTTCCCGATCGGGGTCAACACGGTTACTTACACGTACCGCGACGCGGTGTCGCCGACGCCAAATCAAAGCACGTGTTCCTTTACGGTAACGGTAACTGAAAACGTTCCACCGGTATTCCAGACCTGCCCTGATATCACAATCAGCACAGATGGCAATACTTGCGCGCGAACCCTTACTACTGCTTACCTGCTTTCATTGCCTTCCAATCAGCGCCCGATTGCTACAGACAACTGCCCGGCAGGCCAGGTACAACTGATGTACAGTACGAATCTTCCGTTGCTTGGAACTTCTGTTTCTGCACCGAACTCCCTGTATGTATCCTGGAGTGCAAAAGATGTGTCTAACAATATTGGGACGCTTAAAACGGATAATACGCCTTGTGTTCAGCGTGTTACAGTGACAGACCAGACAAACCCTGTACTTACATGCCAGGTGACACCTTATGTGGTCACTTTGCCAACGAATGCATCCTGCGTTGAAAATGGTAACAACGGTGGACCGGCTGATCCATTATTCAACCCTCCTGTACCGACGGCTACTGACAACTGCGGCGCCGGAAGTGTAACTATTTCACGTGTGTTGGGCCAACCGGGTCAGTACTGTGTAGGCCAAACAAACTTCCTGCAATGGCAGGGTGTTGATGCGGCGGGTCGTATAGGCACATGTCAGTATCAGGTAATCGTTCAAAACACTTGTCAACTAGGTACATTAAATGTTGTTGCAGGTGTTCAAACGAATCTGGGCGATCTTACAAATATTCAATCTTGCTGTGCCAGTGCTACAGTGGTATCGCTCAGTATTTTGCCGAATACGGGTTTCTCCATTACTTCACCGCCATATGGATATACATTCTCTGTTCCAGGCACTTATTCCGTATCATATACGGTTAGTTGCGGTGGAAATTTCCGGAATGATAATGAAGCAGAGTTCAACAGTACGATAACCTTTACCCGTACAGTAATTGTGAGCGCACCGCCAAGCTGCGTACCGGCTACTGCTTCTTTCAATCAAGCAAGCAACTGTGGAAGTCCAACACCATTCACCTTGCCAAATGCCAACTGCCCGGCGACTATTACAGTAACCGCTTTACAATTGGGTTTGAATGCTACTGATAACTGTGGCAATGGCTTGAACGTAGCAAGCCAAACCATTAACGTAAATGCCAGCGGCACTCAAACTGTCACCTTCTCTGCATCCGTAGGGTCGAGTACCGCCACCTGCGTTCGTACGGTAAGTGTAAGTTGCAACTCGGCAAATCCGTGTTCTCCCGATGTGGCAGACCCATCCTTTACGAGTTGCCCGCCAACAGTTACCTTAAATGCAGAACCGGGTGAATCTTTTGCCTTGAGCATTGATCTGCCCATCTTGACGGCCGGTGATGCATGCCCAGGTACCGTGGATGTAACAAACGATGCGCCCAACGAATTGTACGATGGGGATGTAGTTTCGTGGATTGCGGTCGACGCAGCTGGAAATGATGCAGTTTGTGTGCAGACCATCGATATCGTTGTGCCAAGTGGCGGCAATGTGGTATGTACTGATCTGCTAAGTATGGAGTTGGCTTCAGACGGGCTCGCCGGAGATCTGTATGGTTATAGCGTAGATGTTGACGGTTCCCGCGCTGTTGTAGGCGCACCATTTGACGATAATAGCAGAGGTATAAACAGCGGCATGGTTTACGTTCTAGAGAAAAACGGATCGGGTGACTGGATACAAGTAGCCCAATTACTTGCTTCAGATGGTGCTGCAAACGATCAGTTTGGTATCAGCGTTGCCATCAAAGGTGGTCTCATAATTGTTGGCGCTAATAAAAATCTGAATAGCAAAGGCGCAGCTTATGTATTCTCCGGTTCCGGCTCTACCTGGACACAAGTCAAAAAACTAGTTGCTTCTGATGGCGCTAGTCCTGATGAATTTGGATTTTCAGTCGATATCAGTGCAACGCATGCAATTGTTGGATCGCTGAACGACGATGCACCTCAGGTAAACCGTGGATCTGTTTACATTTTTGGAAAAGATCAAGGAGGCACAAACAACTGGGGCGAAATTGGAAGACGAGTCGCTTCAGATGGTGCTACGAATGACAACTACGGTGCAAGTGTTGCAATTGATGGCAACTATGCAGTTGTAGGTTCCCGTTATGACGACGACTTTGGTACAAATAGCGGTGCTGCATATGTGCTGTACAAAGACCAGGGAGGAGTCAATAACTGGGGAGAATTACAAAAACTGACACCTTCCGACGGTGCTGGAGGCGATTATTTCGGTTCCAGTGTAGCCATCAATGATATCCATATCGTGGTTGGTTCTTACCTCGACGACTATGGAGCAGGTTTGAACAATGCGGGATCTGCCTATGTATTCGAACACATAGGGGCATTCTGGAGCCAAGCGGCCAAGCTGATTCCTACCGATGCAGCTATATCTGACCAGTTTGGTATCAGTGTTGCTGTAGAGGGAGGCGTCGCGATCATTGGTTCGCACTTTGATGAAGGTGTGAGCGGAGGTACTAACTCTGGATCCGCATATGTGTTTTCGGAAGCCAGTGGCTGGGCACAGGATGATAAATTGGTTGCTGCAACGATTGGAACGAATGACAATTTCGGATACAGTGTTTCCATTGGAGGATCTTCCATTGCAATAGGGGCATACAAAGACGATGTCACCGGACTTGACCAAGGTAGCGTATACTTCTTTGGATGTCTTACATCTCAGCGTCCTGCCGAATCCACGAAAGAAAGAAGTGAAGTAACCACCGCCGGTGGCCAGGTACATTGCTTCCCGAATCCTTCTACGGACGTGGTGAACATCGATATCGCGCTTGAAACTGAAGAGAACGTACAAGTTGTCGTAACCGACATTTCCGGAAAAGTAGTATCAACCCTGTTCGACAATAAAATGTCGGGCGAGAATCGCCTGCAGTGGGAAGGCAAACAGTTTGGAAACGGCATGTATTTCATCCGTATCCACTCTGCTTCCATGCATGAAACGATTCCTGTGGTGATCGTTCGATAGGAGAGAATTTGTGTGATCAATAAAAAGCGGGCTGTGCCGGATTTTCCGGTGCAGTCCGCTTTTTTTGTGAGTTGTGAGTTGTGAGTATTAGGCGGCTCTGGTTTTAAATTAATGGCAGTTAATAGAAAATCTATCTGGTTTTAGAGAAGCGGGAAGAAATGGGAAATGGGTAGGGGAGGAACGACCTGCTTTTTTGAAGAGCCTGCCTGGCATGTATAAACAATTGTTTATCAATTACTTGCAGGCTGAACGGCTTTTTGATGCTATGCGAAAGTTGCTTTAGGAAAAGTGGAAACCGACCTGGCGCTGGGTTATCTTCTGAACAACCGTTACGACCTGGCGCTGCCGGTATATAAAAAATGGAAAGGCAAAAAATTCGAAGCCGCCGATCAGGATCTGGCTGATGCCATCTTTTTAAAAGACATTGCGGAACTGGA
>JAKQJD010000366.1 GCA_029561355.1 Bacteroidota bacterium
CCGTCGCCGAGCGTGGTGAGTTCCATGGGCTCGTCGAGTTTTTCCTGCAAAACCACCTTCGTAAAGCGGTTTTCTTCGGGCATCAGCGGCGTATGCACCTTGCTGTAATCCAGTTTGGCATTCATGACGTAGCGCAGTCCTTCCAGCAAATGGCGCAGGAACAGCGGTTCGGCAAAGGTTTCGTCCGTATGGCCCAGGCTGGTGTAAAATGCCTTGCCACCGTCGTATTCATGGTACCACGCCGAAGGGTGGTAGTCGCCCATGCTGCCGCCGATGTACGATTTTTCATCGAGGGTGAGCAGCACCTTTACATCCGGGTTGAAGTTTTTAAAACTGTAAAACTCGTCGGTGCGCTCCCAGGGTTCGGGCAAAAACGACGTAGAAGGGTGCGTTTTATCGGCTACGTGGTACACGCCGTGCTGCACGTTGCTGGGTGTGGAAGGGTGATCCTTGAAATAACCGCCGGCCAGTTTGCCGTACCAGGGCCAGTCGTATTCGGTGTCGGTGGCAGCGTGGATGCCGAGGTAACCGCCACCCGACTGGATGTAGCGTTCGAAGGCATTTTGCTGCAAATCGTTTAGCACGTCGCCGGTAGTGCTGAGGAAAACAACGGCTGCATAGCGGCGCAGGTTCTGCTCGTTGAAAAGCGTCGCGTCTTCGGTCGTATCCACTGCGAAGCCGTTTTCGGCGCCGAGTTTTTGAATGGCCGCTTTACCTGTCCCTATGGAGGCATGGCGGAATACGGCCGTTTTGCTGAACACCAGAATCCGGTTCTGAGCAAATGACAACGTATTGATTATGAGTAGAAAAAGGCTCGCAAAAGCAAGCCGTAACAAGGATGGAGGGAAATGTCTGGACATATAGACTGAATGAATATTTTACAATGATGATCGGTTTCTTAAAACTGACTTCGCGCTGCCGACTTCGCACTATTTTCACTCCCGCACACCTTCCACCAAACCGCCCATGATCGATATCGTCAGGTGATCGACTTTACCCTGTGCATTGCGGGAAAAACGCACCGGGCCTTCTCCGCCCAGGAATACGTCGGTTTGTTCCGGACTTGCTTCCAGTGGCTGGCTAAAGAAAAGGGTTTTTGCAGTCAGAACGCCCTTTTCATCCACAATTTCCACGTATGGAAATGCCAGGCCGGTCACTTTGTATTTGCCGGTATAGTCTTCGGCCTTGATTTTCAATATTTTAATACCGGCGCCGGCTACGGTAAATTTGTATTTGCCCGAACCGATTTTCAGCAGCACCTGACCGCTTTCCGTAGGCGCCGTGCGAATTTCCGGAATGTCGGCAATCGCTTTGCCGTTTTCGGTGACGGATTTCACATCGGAAGCGGGCAGGTAAACGGTTGCCGTGGTATTCACCGGAATCTCCACTTCCAGTGTCAGATTTTGTTCGTCGCGTTGCCAGCGGCTCGCCAGCGGACCGTACAGCGTCTGCAATTCAGCGGATGCCGCCGTGAAGCCGCCGCCCGGTTGCGGCTGAATGCGTACCGACTGGTAGCCCGGTGCGTCGATGTTCAGGCCGGCCATGACTCGATACATCCAGTCGCCGATAGCGCCGTAAGCATAGTGATTGAAGGAGTTCATCGTGACGGCCTGAAAACTGCTGTCGGGCCGGATGCCGTCCCAACGCTCCCAGATCGTGGTAGCGCCCATAGTGACCGGATACAGCCACGATGGGTAGGTTTTCTGGTTCAGGAGTTTGTACGCCAGGTCATTGTACCCGAAACGCGTGAGCACGTGGCACAAGTGCGGCGTGCCGAGAAAGCCCGTGGTGAGGTGGTTACCATAACTTTTGATGTTGGCTGCCAGGTTTTTGGAAGCCTGTTCGCGCTGGTCTTCGGGCAGCATATCGAATTGCAAGGCCAGCACATAGGCAGTTTGAGTGGACGAAACAGGCCGGCCGTTGGGTGTAACGTATTCTTTCAGGAAGGCCGTTTTGACTTTTTTCAGCAAATCCGTATACGTCTGCACATCCTCTTTTTTGCCCAAAACCTCCGCCGCATTGATCAGCAATTGAGTGGAATGGGCGTAAAAACACTGCGCAATCAGGTATTTGTCGGTAATGGCAGAGCGCCCGTCGTTGTCGTCGGTCACGCTGTAAAACAGCCAGTCGCCGAAGTGAAAGCCCGTATTCCAGAGGTCGTTTTTGCTTTTGGTATGCATGTATTCCACCCAGGCTTTCATGCTCGGGTACTGGTCTTCGAGGATACGTTTGTCTCCGTATGCCAGCCACATGTTCCAGGGTACGATGGTGGCTACGTCAGCCCAGCCCGTAGAGCCGCCCTGGGTCGGGCCCAGCACATTTGGAACGACCCAGGGGATCATGCCGTTGGGTTGCTGGTCGGCGGCCACATCTTTCAGCCATTTGGCAAAAAAGTTGTGCACGTCGAAGTTGAATGCGGCGGTGCGGCTGAAGGCCTGCGCGTCACCGGTCCAGCCGAGGCGTTCGTCGCGTTGCGGGCAGTCGGTGGGTACGTCGAGGAAATTGCCGCGCTGCCCCCACTGAATATTGTGTTGCAACTGGTTGACCAGCGGATCTGAGCAGGTAAACTTGCCTGTCGGTTCCATGTCGGAATACAACGCAATGGCCGTGATGTTTTCAGATTTCAGGTCGCCGGGGTAACCTTCAATTTTAGCGTACCGGAAACCGTGGAAAGTAAAATGCGGCTCGAACGTTTCCATGCTCTCGCCTTTCAGGGTCCAGGTATCGGTGCAACGCGCTGCGCGCAGGTTGTCGGTGTAAAAATTGCCAAATTTATCCAGCACTTCGGCAAATTGCAGCACGATGCGGTCGCCGCTTTTGCCATTGGCCTGTAGCGCCACCCAGCCCACCAGATTCTGGCCGAAATCTGCCACGAGTTCGCCTTTGGGGGTGCGGAAAATGCGAAGCGGTTTGAAGGTTTCGTGCTTGCGAATGGGTTCGTTGTACGTGGCGATGAGGTTACCGACCGGAAAATCCTTTATCGCAGCGGCGCGCCAGTTGCCCGCGTTGTACCCCGCTGAAGACCAGCCCGTCAGTTCCATGCGGCTGTCGTAGGTTTCGCCGTTGTAAATTTCAGAACTGCGGATCGGGCCGTCGGCGCTGTATTTCCAGGTATCGTCGGAGCCGATGGTTTCGCGCGTTCCGTCCGTGTATTGAATATCCAACTGGAACAGCAGCGCCACATCGGAGCCGTAAAACTCCCTTCCTTTGGCAAAACCGATCGCGCCGCGCCACCAGCCGCTGCCGAGTGTGGCGCCGAGGACGTTCGCGCCGTTTTTCAGCAGGTCCGTCACATCGTAGGTCTGGTACTGGATACGTTTCTGGTAAGCCGTCCAGCCGGGCGTCAGGAAATCCTGCCCGATGCGCCGGCCGTTGATCCGCGCTTCGTACAAGCCGTGTGCGGTGATGTAGGCGGTGGCCGAGGCGATTTTTTTGCGGGCGTTGAATTCCTTGCGAAATACCGGACTGGGATAGGTCGAATCTTCGGGCGCCGAGGGTCCGATCCATTTCGCTTTCCAGTCTTCGGGTTTCAACAGCCCCATTTGCCAAAAAGCGGGGGCCGACCATTCGGACATTTTGCCCAAGTCGTCCCAAACCCGCACCTGCCACCAGTATTTTTTGCCCGATTGCAGGGAAACGCCGCCGTAGGGAACCCAAATGGAAGCGTTGGAGGCTGTTCTGCCGGAATTCCAGAGCAGTTTTTTGCCGGCCACCAGATCGGCAGAAGTGGCGGCAATGCGGATTTCGTAGGCCGTTTGCAACACGTGCCGGCGTTCGGCGGCGAGATGCCAGCCGAAGCGCGGCTGTACGACGTCCAGGCCAATTGGATTGACGAGGTTCTCGACGCTCGGATGTTCGATGCGCACCTGCGCCTGAATAGTCAGGCAAAACAGTACGAAGAATAAAGGGAGGGTGGATTTTATAGTCATGGAAAATGAATGAATTTATTTTTTAAACGAATTTTTGCCCGCCTGCAAGGAGATGTTTTCTCCTTTCCAGAAAAGGGTTCCGCTGACACCCGGCGGTAAATCTATTTCGATATTCCAGGCGCCGTTTTCGAGTCGATACGACACTTTCAGCGGGCCGCCCGGATGCGGAATGCTGCCGCTGATATCGGTGATGCTGCCCAGGTGCGGCTCGATTTTTACTTTTGAGAAACCCCATCCGTCGCTGTCGACCCCCAGGATAGTACGATAAAATTCGATGTTCGGGCTCGCTCCCCAGGCATGGCAATCGGAACGGGCGCGGGAGATTTCCGAAATTTCAGCCCAGGTTGTAAGCCCCATGGCGATGTTTTCCCGCCATTTATCGAGCCATTTCAGGTAATCGTTGCCGAGTCCGGCCTTCGTCCAGGCCTGGTGCAGGTAATACCGGAAATAAATGGAAGCGGGCGCCAGCGAGTTGTCGTCGCGAATGTGCCCGGCCAGTTGGCGCGCCGCATCACCCTCCACCATACCGGTCAGGATGGCAAGTCCGCCGGCATGCTGGGAATATAAGTCCTTTTCAGGGCGGTCGGCATAGAGTCGCCTTTCGGCGTCCCAGTACCTGGCCTGGATCGTTTTTTTCAACTGCCCTGCATTTTCGGCGTATTGTTCCGCATAGGCCTGCATACCCATATGTTTTTCCAGGTCAGCCGCCAGTTGGTAGGCCCAGAGCAATTGCAGGTCGGGCAGAGCCGAAGTGCCGTCCTCCCCCATCGGTGCGGTGCCGGAGTTCCAGCCTTTTTCTTCCACCCAGTCGGTAAACATCCATTGCGGAACACCTTTCAACGATCCGTCGGGCTGCTGGTATTTTTGAAAATAGCCCAGAATTTGCCGTACACCGGGCAGTTTGTCTCGCACAAAACCGGGGTCTTTTCCATACCGGGCATAATCGTGCAGCATACCGATGTACCACAACGAAAAGGTAGGAATGTACTGAGGTGTGTAAGAAGGATGGCGGCTGAGCGTAACGCCTTCGGGCTGCCGCGACTGGTCCATCTGGTTGAGCGCATTGCGCAGTAGCCGGTCGTCGCCGCTGTTGTAGAGCGACACGAGTGCCTGAATACGCGCATCACCGATGTATTGCAACTGCTCGTAGTAGGGACAATCCATGTACGTTTCCACGGCGCAAAGGCGGGCAGTGCGCCAGCCGATTTCCAGCATTTGCTTCATTTCAGGGTTGCCGGGACAATCGAAAACGGCATTTTTTTGAAACGGGTAGCCGGTGAACGTACCAGACACGTCGTCCAGCACCAGCGGCTCGCGCAGGGTTTTAATGGTGATTTTTACAAACCGGTAGGTACGGAAGTTGAGCGGAGTAAAAACCTGGGCACGGGATCCGTCGGACAAAAGGCTGTCTTTTCTGCCGATCAGTTGTTTGCCGGCGGTTTCGTTGCGGTTGCCTTTTTCAGGATATTTGCTAAACAGCGCTTCGGCATACCCGATGGAAAGCGTGGCGTTTTTTCCGCCGCTGAATTGCAGCGTCGGGTAGGCGTTGGTGAGGTAGCCCTGGTCGAGCAGCAGGGTAACGGTGGTGTTGGCCGGCACGGTCAGGCTCGTTTTTTCCTGCGGGAACGAGGCGGGCACGGAAAAACCTTCCACCTGCAATACCTTTTGAAACCTTTCCTGCCGCCGTTCCAGTTGCGGCAGCGTGGAAGGAACCAGCATCCAGCCGCTGGGGGTGCCGTAAGGGCCCATGACGTTTTTGGGGACACCTTTGAACAGTGTCCGGGCATTTAGCCAGCCCGTATCCTGATAATCCGGCGCGGCCCAGTTGCTGGCGTGGCGTGCCATGTCGACGTATTCGCCGGGACCGGTCACGTAATAAGTGCGCATCTGGACTTTCAGGGGCTGATAACTTTCATCGCGCAGGCATCTCCAGGTATCGTTGGTATTGGCCGCCGCTTCGGCAGCGCTCGCTCCCTGCAGGATAAAACCGGTGCGCAGGGAAATTTGTGCTTCGGGGCGCCATTCGGTTTCGTTCCAGACCTGGGCAGCCAGCACGTTTTGGCCCGTTTTCAGGTACGGCGCGAGGTCAACGGTTTCAAAATTCCAGTGGCTCAGGTCGCCTCGGGCGGGGCCGAGCGAGGCCAGTTGGCCGTTTACGAAGAGTTTGTAGCGGTTGTCGGCGGAGACGTGGATCAGGTAATTTGCGGGGGCCCGGGGCAAGTCCAGCGTTTTGCGGAACAGAAAAACCTGGTATTCGTGGGCGGGCACGTCGGGCACGGTAATCCAGGAAGCGTCCCATTGTTTTTGCAAAAGAGCGGGCGCGACGGTTTGCGAATTCGCAGCCATCGCCATGCAGAAACAGGCAATACCGAGCAGTATGTTTTTCATGGATAAGAGGTTTTCGAAGTCGTTTTGATCCGGAGCGTAAAGAGAACATAATTCCCGAATCGGCAGGTTGTCCGATTTGGAGAAATTCATGTACTTTTTGGCAAATGTGCCGGCAAAAACGAAATGAAATGAAAACCGATGGAAAGAATAGCGGTTTTTTATTGGGCAGGACTGGCTAAATGCCAAAATATGAATTCAATAGGCCAAAGGAAATGAGCCGTTTTTTCCAGTGTCCAGCGGCCGGGCCTTTCACAAAAAGGCACAAAAAAACCCCCGACGGAAGAACCATCGGGGGCAAATTACTTATCAATTAGGTGCAGACCGCAATTAAGCGATCTTAACATCAACTGCGTTCATTCCTTTTTTACCACGTTCAGTGTTGAAAGTGACTTGGTCGCCTTCGCGAATGTTGTCGATCAAACCTGTTACGTGAACAAAAATTTCTTCCTTGGAAGAGTTGTCTACTACGAAGCCAAATCCTTTAGATTCGTTGAAGAACTTTACGGTACCTTGATACATGCAAAAAAAATAATAATGTGATTTTGACAATTTGTCTCTGCAAAGGTAAGGGGTTTATTTATAAATACCTGATTTTCAATATTATTAACAGAAATTATTTTTTAAAACAACTGATATCTGCATGAAACAGGAAACATACGCGCCAAATTATCCCTGTTGTTTGCGTGCAAACGATTCTCTTAACATAGCCAGGTTGGCAATCACGAAAATAGTGAAAAAGAACGAGATCATCAGTTCCAGCGATACAAACAGCCGGGCGCTGACCGTCCTAGGCAGGATATCGCCCAGGCCGGCCGTGGTAAAATTGGTCACGCTGAAATAAAAGAACGTGATAAAATCATCGAGCAAATTGGACGTTGCGGGCAGGCCTTTGAACGAATCGGGCCGGATCTGGTACAGACAGTAAAAGTCGATGGCATAGGACAGGACGTACAGCAGAACACTGAGGCCGATGAACGACATGAATTCGTGAAAAAAGAAATCCTGTTCAGTGCTCATACGAATGCGCCGCACCACAAACCAGACAAACCAGATCGACTTGCCGAGACTGACCGCAGTGAGCACCAGTTCGCGAAAAAAGGGATTTTCGAGTTCGTACATGTCTGCCAGAAAGATCAGCAAGCCAATCAGAAGGACGACCAGAAACGGCCATACTTCGCGCATTTGCCTAAAATGTACTTTCTGCACAACATGCTTGTTCATGGCTGAATTTTAATTGGAAATGAGTGCCGAAGTTAAGGTGGCATTATTATTTTGGAAATAAATACCTTGGGTAATTATACCACACATTCACTCATCAAATTTATATCCAATGAAACACTATAGCAGACCAGTGCTGTTTTTGGCAGCCCTTATTATTTGTTCCGCACTGGTTTCCTGTGCGCAGGTTACGCCGGTGAAAGAATGCCTTACCGGCGAACCTTACGGCTTTTTACACGGTATTATCCACGGCTTTATCACGCCCGTCAGTTTCGTCGCCAAACTTTTTGGAGATGACACCGCCATTTATGCCGTGAACAACACAGGCGCCTGGTACGACTTCGGGTTCCTGATCGGCTCCAGCGGATGGGGCTTTCTGGCAGGAAACCGGTCGAAAAGACGTTGAGAATCTTGCGTTGCGGGGGCTGGCCTGACACATATAAATCAGGGCAGGTATCAATTCTTCAGGTCGAGGTGGAAAATACGAAAGAAGCGATGCAACACGGGCGATAAAATGAGCCCCGAGGCTGCGAGAAACACTACCCCGCTGTACAATGCGTAAAAACCGGAAAACACCTTGGTGACCTGCTGCTGGTGTGGCGTCAGTTCGTTCATATCCAGGCCCGGGCCCATGCCGGTAAGGATCATGGAAGCGTTGTAAAATGCGTCTATCCAGCCTCTTCCGGTGCACAATTGATAGCCAAGCATGCCAATCAGCAGCGAAAATCCGATGATCAGGCTCGAAAACCCGGCATAGCGCAGGAGCCTGGGGTAAAAGTGTTTGGGAGAAACAAGCGGTTGTGTATCTTTTTCGGACATACGATAACCAGTTAAAACGTGCGCACGAGACAGCAGGTGTAATAAAAAAACCGATGGAACGGATCCAATCAGGCTCAAATATATTTACCTGACTGTACAATCCGCTCCATCGGTCTTTCTAATTTACTGCGGCGATTTTAATAATACTGCTCGATGTTGGCATTGTAACTCATCGTCATCCGGTGGGAAGCCGGTTCTGTGCCCGCATCGGAAGGGAAGAGTGCGGCCCACATGCGGCGTTCGAGGTCTTCCAGTTGGCGAAGTTGGTCGGACAAGGTTTTTCTGAGTTCGGAGAGGTTGTCACCGGTGATGTTGGAAACCAGGTTGCGCAGGTGATTGATGTTCTCGTCCTGGGCGGCAAGAACCTGGCGAATGGTTTCCGGATTGGGTGCGGGAGGATTGTAATTTTCCATGGTGGCGGCTGATTTAATCGGTCAGGAAAAGATTTGGCTGTACAAAAATAAACGGATTCGGGATACGGTGCTTGAATAGTTTACGCCGCAACGATCAAATTATTATGACAAACGCTATCATTCTACCGAAAACTTCTATTCCCGGCCCCCATCGAAGAATGGGAGCCGGGTCCAAAAGCGCTGTACGTTCACCGGAAAGCACAGTGTTTAAAAAGGGTCATCAGCCGCCAGATCAATCAACTAATTTTACTACCTAAATAGACTGTATAATTATCTATCTAAATACAAAAGTTACTAAAAAGGGAATGATAATCTATAACTTACACTTTAAAAAAATGATACTATTTCTCAGACACATTGATTCACACTGCACATGGACCGGAACCTAAAAAAGCCCGGCTGCCGACGGGTAATGTGTGCTTGCGTCATTCGTGATACGAAAATCGGGGATAAGTGGGGAGGTGTCGGGTACAAATATAAACGATATCACCGAATTTCATAATAAAATTTAAGGCCCGTATCATTAACCGCTGTATTTAGAGCGTTTTAAAAAGTCAGAAAATAAGTTTTTTATCAAAAATCGGCATTTATTTTAATTAAAAGTGATATTTCCCAAAGGGTTTACATAAAACTGATTTTCACCTGTTTTTTTAGTTAATATCATTTAAAACGAAACGCAGATTCCCCCAAAAAAACACCCCGGCACAGCACCGGGTGTAAAACACGGGTGCAATGCCGGGGCATCGTTTTTAAAATGGCAAACAAGTGGAATCTTTCAAACCGGGAAAAACAACCCGGGTAAGCCCATAATACCGGTCAATTCACTTCACCTCCTCAAAAGCAACCGTTTCCACTTCCTGTACTGCCTTGCGGTTGTTATCGGGCGTTGCACAGCCCGCAGCTCCGCAACAGCCTATGTCGAAAATGGCCTGCATGGCAAAGAAACCGCCGGGTACGAGCATCATCCATTCGCCGGTGCGCCAGGCCTCCGCAAAAGCCCAGATCGCGATACCTGCCCGGAACAGGCGCATAAAATGCCAGTTTTTTAATAGTGTAGTTGTCATGAGTGGTGATTTTATGTTGAGCGGTGGATGGGGTTTGAGGTTGATGGGTTGATGGGTTGATGAGTTTATGGGTTTATGAGGTTTATGGGTTGATAAGGTTTATGAGGTTGATAAGGTTGATAAGGTTGATAAGGTTTATGGGTTTATAAGGGGGAGAGAGTTAGGGTTGTTGAGCGAAGCGGCTTACTCTACGCCTCTCACTTCTCTCACATCTCTCACCCTCTCACTTCTAAAAAAAAGTCAATGCGGTAGCCGGTCGCGGTAATACCCGTACACCCAGGTGCCTGCTACGGCACTCAGCAACGTGACGAGGATGACAAATGCGCCGCTTCCGATCTGGGCAAACAAGGGCCCGGGGCAGGCGCCTGTCATTGCCCAGCCGAGGCCGAAAATGGTGCCGCCGAAAATCTGGCCCCTGCTGAATCTTTTCGGTTGAAACTCGATAGGCTCGCCATAAATAGTTTTGATATTAAACCGTTTGATGAGCCACACCGAAATGGCGCCCAGCACCACGCCGGTACCGATTACACCGTACATGTGGAACGATTGAAGGCGGAACATTTCCTGTATGCGGAACCAGGAAACGATTTCGGCCTTGATAAAAGCAATACCGAATACCATCCCGATGGCCGCGTATTTCAGGTTGTACCACCAGGGGTGAACGAGTTGAGACTCATTTACACACATGGTATCGAGGGAGCGCACTTCGAAATCTGTATAGAGTTCTCTGGGCATATCGCCGGCAAGCGGCGTTTGAAACACTTTTTTATCAGACATTTTTCCTGCGAAGAAATTTTATGAACATGTGGAAAAGAAAGAGGGTCAGCATGGCGTCAGAGCGTCAGAATATGCGGCAGTATCAGGTTAGCCATGATAAAACCGCCAACCATAAAGAAGATCGTAGCGATAAGCGACGGCCATTGCAGGTCCGACAGCCCCATGATGGCATGACCGCTGGTGCATCCGCCGGCATAACGGGAGCCGAAGCCTACCAGAAACCCGCCTGCAACCAGCATGATAAAACCCCGCCACGACAGCAGGCTTTCCCAGGAAAACAACTGGGCCGGTACCATACCGCTGTAATCAGTGATGCCGTACCCCTTCAATTCGGCGGCCAGTTCGGGCGCTACTTGTACGGGTTCCGGATTGGCCAGCAAGGTGGAGGCGATAAAAGCCCCTGCGATGATACCGCCGACAAAAAAGAAATTCCAGATCTCCTTTTTCCAGTCGTATTTAAAAAACTTGATGTTGGCAGGCAGGCACGCTGCGCAGGCATGACGCAGATTGGCAGAAATACCGAAGTGTTTATTACCAAGAATCAGCAAGGCCGGCACAATGAGCCCGATAATGGTACCGGCGGCCCACCAGGGCCAGGGTTGAGAGAGTTGTTCCATTTCAGAGTGAATGATTTTTATCAGCAAAGTTGCTGACGCCGGTCAATACCATGGTGTGACATTTGTCACGGCTGCCGTTTTCGTTCCGGGCGCCGGCTTGTTCGGAAGGCCCTGTGTCAATAGATATAATTCAGAATCAGGTTGATGTGCGACAGGTTCACACGGTTGATGACCAGCCTGTCGTTGCCGTATACTTCCCCGATCCGGCCTTTCCAGACATAGAGGAACTGTGCGCGCAAGCCTTCGAACATGCCCCCGAAAGTGTAGCGCACGTCGACGTTCAATTGCCTGAAAGCGGGAAAAGCATATTTATTGAGCGCAAAATTTGTCACATCGGGCAGGTAAAAATGTCCGTAGGCAGCCTCGATGCGCATTTTCTTATCTTTTGTCTGCCAGTTGACGCGCCCTGTTACCGAATGTGAATCGCCACTGCCTTCCACACGCTCGCGCGACATAAAGGTGTAAAAAGGCTCCCGCCCCCATTCGCGTGGCGCGAGGAAACGCCCATCCGCCGTAACACGCGTATAGGCCGCCAGCGCCTGCCAGCCGTGGCGCTGCCAGCCAGCCTGTGCGCCGAAAACATTGGATTGACCGCCTTTCAGGAAATAGGTTTTGGAAGCAATTTCATTGCCGCCGTTTGCCAGGGCATTCTGGTGAATCACCTGAAAGCCGAATAACAAGGCATGCTCTTTTTTCAACGGCCGGGTGTAATCCACCTGCGCAAAAACCGTATTGAATATGTTTTCCACGTACTGGTTCCACACTTGTATACGGGTGTGTTTGCCCGCCTGCCGGGTAACCCCGAGCAATCCTACCCCTGCGCTTTTGAGATTTTCGGGATAGCCGCTGCCGGTGCCGTCGGGGTTCAGCCCTTTCGGGTACAAGCCGATGGATTCGCCCACGCTAAACCATTCTACGGTGCTGCGCGGCGATATTTTCCAAAGCCAGCCGCCTTCAATTTTGAAGTTTTTCAGGTCGTTTACTTCCATCCACAAGCCCGATTCGGCGGTCGGACGCATGCGGCTGTCCTGGTTATTCACAAAAGGGGTTTGAATGGATTGTTTGCCCAGCGTAACCTGCGATTGTTTCCACTGGTAGCGCAGCCAGAGCTCTTCCATACGGTCCAGGTCGCTTCGGTTTTTCGGATTTTTCACATCGAACAACCCGATTTCGTACCGGTTCAGGGCGCCGGTTCGGGGATCTTTCACACTCAGGTCGGACGAGGCCAGGTTGTAATTAAATAATCCGCCGATGCCGAAACTGACGCCGTAATACGGAGAAGACCTGAATCGCAAAGAACCGCCTGCGGCCAGTGCGTAATAATCGGACAAGTCCGGGGCATTGTCGGTACGCATAAAATACGTGCGAAAACTACCGTCAAAACGCCCCTGCCTGAATGCTTCCTGCAAATTGCCCGCCCGGGCGCCCGAATGGCTGACCTCGGCCGGATGCAGCACAGGCACTGTTTTTAGTGTGTCCTGGGCGAACGATATGGCGGCATGCAAGACAGCGACACCCAGTATCAGTATTTTCCTCATGATTTGGCAGCAGTTCGTTTCATAGAGGCTGCAAAGGTCGGGGAAGGCCTGCCCGGAATGCGTGACGAAAGTCACAAAGCAGGACAACTAAGAGTATATTGAGTTTTTCATGCTGAGGAGAAAACATACTCTAAAACCCGCCCTTGATGTACGCCCAGCCCTCGTCCTGCTTTTCGATGATTTCCACCAGCCCGCGCGGCACGAAACCTGCCAGCGGCAGAATATCCGATTTTTGAAGTTTTTGAATTTTCAGCGTTTGCTCGCAGGCCATGAATTGAACGCCCTGCCCGGCAAGTGCCTGCAATTCGGGAGCGACATTGCTTTTTTGCGTCTGCAACATGGCGATACCTTTGTTATGCACCACCACTTCGATCCGGGCGTTCGGAAGGCCTTCCAGCACATGGGTGATTTGACGCGTCAGCGACCGGTAAGCCGCCGTATCCGGGGTGGTGATCTGAAACACCACGCGATGCGCCTTTTTACCACCATTTTCCTGTACAACCCGGGGAGTAACCGAAAATGCGAACATGCCGACAAAAACCAGCGCGATGGCGGCGCCGACGAAATAGGGAAACAGATTTTTCATCCAGTAAATATTTAAAAGGTGTAGAAGACAAGGTGCGCGGGATTCCGGGAATTCGATTTTCAAAGGTAAATATCGCAATCACCAAAACAGCAACATTCCGGATTCTTAAAACGAATAAGTCGGGAGCGGTTATCCGCTCCCGACTGTCATCAAAAAACTAATTCACTGTTATGATTCTTTATCACCTACAACAAGGTGGTGGGACATACGTAATCTGTCACTTTAAGTTTTCCGCCGTCTTTAATCGCCTTGAAACCACCGATCACATCGATCAGGTTGTCAAAACCGCGGGCACGCAGCACGCTGGCAAAGACCATGGACCGGTAACCGCCTGCGCAGTAGATATAAACGGTTTTGTCTTTCGGGATACTTGCCATGGATTCGTTGATAAAATCGAGCGGGGCATTTTGCACGTCGATCACGTGTTCGCTGTCGTATTCACTGCGTTTGCGCACGTCGAAGACGGGTGTTTCAGGATGGGCGGCAACGATTTCGGCCAGTTGGTCAGCTGTTACACGTTCGATGGCGTCTACTTCCATACCGGCATTTTTCCAGGCTTCGAAACCGCCATCGAGGTACCCGATGCAGTAATCGAAACCTACACGTGCCATGCGGGTCACCACTTCCTCTTCGCGGCCCGGTTCGGCAATCAGCAGGATTTGCTGTTTCACATCGGGAATCAGCGCACCCACCCATTGAGCGAAGTTACCGTCGACACCGATATTGATAGAATTCGGTACAAAACCCTGCGAGAATTGCTGGGCATTGCGGGTATCGAGCACGAGGGCATTGGTCTCGTTGGCGGCGGCATCGAATGCCCGGGGCGACAGCGCATGCGTGCCGCGTTCCATCACCTTGTCGAGGCTTTCGTAACCTTTGATGTTCATCAGCACGTTCTGCGGGAAATAGCCGGGAGGCGGCACGAGGCCGGTCAGGATTTCCTTGATAAATTCTTCTTTCGTCAGGTTAGGGTTGAGGGCGTAATTGACCTGTTTCTGGTGTCCCAGGGTATCGGTCGTTTCCTTGCTCATGTTTTTACCGCAGGCACTTCCCGCACCGTGGTTCGGGTAAACGATCAGATCGTCGCTCAGCGGCATGATTTTATTACGAAGCGACTCATACAGGTATCCGGCCAGTTTTTCTTCCGTCAGATCGGCAATGACGTGTTGTGCCAGGTCGGGGCGGCCGACGTCGCCAATAAACAGCGTATCCCCGGAGATGATGCCGTGTTCCTTGCCGTTTTCGTCGATCAGCAGGTACGTGGTGCTTTCCATGGTATGGCCCGGCGTGTGGATGATCTTCACGGAGTAGTCGCCTACTTTAAACACCTGGTTGTCTTCGGCCACGATAGCGTCGTAACCGGGTTTGGCGGTTGGGCCGAAGACGATTTTTGCACCCGTTTTTTGGGCCAGGTCCAAATGACCACTCACAAAATCGGCGTGGAAATGGGTTTCAAATACATACTTGATCTTGGCATTGCCTTTTACGGCGCGTTGTATGTAGGGTTCTACTTCGCGGAGCGGGTCGAAAATGGCAGCCTCTCCTTTGCTTTCGAGGTAGTAGGCCGCGTGTGCCAGACAACCTGTATAGATTTGTTCGATTTTCATGTCTGTGAAATTTTGTTGTGGTGTTGGATTGAATTTGATATGAAAGGTAAGGCGATGTGATGCTGCCGGAAAGTGACAAAAGTCACGGGGGGCAATAATTTTATCAGTTTTCTGAAATAACCGGATTTCCCTTGTTGACCCATTCGTTCATGCCGGCCGAATAATTCAGCACATTATGGTATCCGTGTTTCGCCAGTACGGAGTAAGCGATAGCGGCACGGTCGCCACCCTGGCAGAGAATGACTACGCGCCGGTCTTTGCTCACCTTGTCGAGATTTTTTTCGATGGTGCCCACAAATACGTGTTCGGCGCCCTTGATGTGTCCGGCATTGTATTCGGCCGCGCCGCGCAGGTCTACGAGCTGCAGGTTGTTTTGTTGTTTCAGTTCATTCAGATCGTCCATCGAAATCACCTTGCCCGTTTCAAGTTGTTGTCCGGTGGCTGCGGCCCATTCGGTTACATTGTCTACAAAACCAACCACTTTGTCGAGGCCGATGCGCATCAGTTTTCGTGTAAGGTCTTCGATCTGGTTTTCACTGGCCACGATCATGAACGGCTCTTCGTAGGTGAGGAACCAGCCTGCCCAGGTAGCGAATGCGTTGTTCCCCTGAATATTGATACTGCCGGGAATAAACCCTGCGGCAAAATCCGTTTTATTGCGGGCATCGATGAGTTTTACTCCTTTTGCCAGGTTGGCGCTCAGCTCTGCGGTTGTCAGTTTTTTCTGCTTCGGCACTTCGGTGAGCAACGGACGATCCACTTTGTTGAGGTGTTTCATCATGGCAAAATACTTGGGTGGCTCAGGCTGGTCGGCCAGCAGGTATTGAACAAAACCCGACTCATTCGCCGGATACTGAAACGCCCAGTTTCTGACTTTTTCATAACCCACCGTCGAACTCGGCACAGCGCCCAGGGCCTTTCCGCAGGCCGAGCCTGCGCCGTGGCCGGGCCACACCTGTACGTAATCGGGCAATTCGGCAAACTTCTTTACTGACTGATACATCTGCCGTGCGCCGAGGTCCTGCGTTCCTTTGATACCGGCCGCTTTTTCCAGCAGATCGGGGCGGCCTACATCGCCGACGAACACAAAATCGCCCGAAAAAAGCATAACCGGTTTGCTGCTGGCAGGATGGTCAGTTAACAGGAAACTGATGCTTTCCGGGGTGTGCCCGGGGGTATGAATAACCTCGAAAGTCAGGTTACCCATTTTGATCACGTCGCCGTCTTTTACACCTTCATGCGGAAACTGGTATTGCCAGTCGGGGCCGCCTTCGTCGGAGAGATACATTTTTGCTCCCGTCAGCGCTGCCAGTTCGCGGGCGCCGGAAAGAAAATCAGCGTGAATGTGGGTCTCCGCCACGTGCGTGATTTTCATATTGTTTTGTCTGGCAATCTCGAGGTACGTATCTACGTCTCTTTTGGGGTCGATGACCATGGCGACGCCGGCTTTCTGGCAACCTATGAAATAACTGGCCTGTGCAAGACTTTTATCGTAAACGTGTTGGAAAAACATGTGGTGCTGACTTTTTATTGAATCGTTGTTATTGTTAAGCGCTTCAAAGTTGGGGGAAGCGGCCGGTGCGTATCCGTGACTTGTATCACGCGAGCCGTTTTTTTCATGAAAATCATGATTTTAATGCCCTATGGCAGCCACAGGAATGGCAGGTGTGAGATAGAGTTCTTTTACCAGGATATAAATACCCATAACCAGCACGAACCAGCCGAAACCTCTTTTGAGTTTTACACCGTCTACGCTGCGGCTGAGCCGGTTGCCGATAAAGATGCCTGCGATCGCCAGGGACGTGACAATGCCAAGCAGCGACCAGTCGAACTGGTAGTGCGACAGGTCGCCGGTAAAACCGATGAGCGACTTGGCGGCGATAATAAGCAGGGAGGTTCCCACGGCCTGTTTCATGGGCAGTTTGCTGAACAATACCAGTGCCGGGATGATCAGAAATCCGCCGCCGGCGCCTACCAGGCCGGTCAGTACGCCTACAACGGCGCCCTCTGCCAGGATCATCGGATAGTTGAATTGCTGCGGCCCTGTGACCGTTTCCTCCGGACTACCCTTGTCGGAGCGAATCATGGAATACGAAGCGAATACCATCAACAGGGCAAAAAGCCCCATCATCAGCATGGCTTTCGTCACAACAAAATCGCCGAAGCCCCCTACCCGATCCGGGATCATGGGGACCAGCCAGGCGCGGGTGGCATATACGGCAAGGATAGCGGGAATACCGAAAATAAGCGCCGTTTTCAGGTTCACCATGCCTTCCCGGTATTTGGGCACGGCGCCGACAAGGCTGGTTGCACCGACGATAAAAAGTGAGTAAGCAGTAGCCGGCACAGGGTTGACGCCGAAAAGATACACCAGAACAGGTACGGTCAGAATACTGCCGCCACCGCCGATCAGCCCAAGAGAAACACCGATCAGTGCCGATGCGAAATAACCCAGGATTTCCATAATGCAAGATTGATTTGAAATGTGCTGTCAAATTGATCCTGCAAAGGTGGATGCCTGGGAGGCCGGGATTGTGTGATATTTGTCACGTTGGGAAGGGATGTTGAGTTATGAGTGTTGAGTTATGAGTTATTGGTTATTGGTTATTGGTTATTGGTTATTGGTTATTAGGGGTGGTAATGCTTGGTTTAACAAAAAACATTGGCCGATATATTTCCTCAAGCCAGGCATTACCACCCTAATAACTAATAACCAATAACCAATAACTCATAACTCAACACTCATAACTCATAACTAATTCACAGCCTTAACACCTCCACCCCATTCTTCAGCAAACGCACCTTGCCGTCTTCGGCGAGTTTTTTCATGAGCCGGGAAATGACTTCGCGGGAAGAATTGAGTTCCTGGGCAATTTGTGTATTGGTTATTTCCAGCACATTGGTATTCAGCGCGTTGCGATGGCGGCGCAGGTAAAACTCCAGCCGTTCGTCCATATTCTGGAACGCGATGTGGTCGATCGTTTCCAGCAATTCTTCGTATCGTTTGCGGTACGTGCCCACAACGAAATGGTACCAGGTGCGGTATTGGCGCATCCAGTTTTCGGTTTCATCCACAGGCACAACCAATAGCACGGTATCCGTCACAGCCTTGGCCGTCACGGAACTGGCGCGGAACGTGCGGTCGCAAATGAGCGACAGGGCGCAACCGTCGCCGGGATGCAGGTGGTACATAAAAAACTCGCCGCCCTCGTCGTTCTCGCGGTACAACTTGACCAGCCCTTCGAGCACGATCATCGTGTGCCGGATATTCTGGCCGCTTTGAATCAGTATTTTGCCCGCTTTGGCTTCCAGAATCTGGCCTTTTTCCTGCAACTCCTGTTGCAGGCCAAGTTCCAGGTCGCGGAACAGGTGACGGTATTTTTCCATGTAGTTCAGGAGGATTGTAAGGCTGCAACGGCTTTTTGCAGCTCGACGGAAGAGGCCATGCCGGATTTACGCCAGGCCGGTTTGCCGTCTTTAAACAGAATAAGCGTGGGTATGGAGCGAATGCCGTAACGTTCGGCAATCGTCTGGTTCTGGTCGACGTCAATTTTGAAGATCGAAATATCTTCACCCAATTGGGCTTTCAGGTCTTCCAGCACAGGTTTCATGGCGCGGCAAGGCGCACACCAGTCGGCGTAAAAATCAACGAGTACGGGTTTATCGGAATTGGTCAGGTCTGAGAATGTCATGGTAAATTTATTAGAGCATGTTGAGTTTTTCATGCTGAGGCGAAAACAGAAAAATTTTATTTCAGGCAAGGCAAATTTTGCAGTTGGATGCGGGCAATCCGGCGAAAAATTTAACGAAGACTGAAATAAAATTTTTCGTTTGCAGCCCGGCAATGAAAAGCTCAACATGCTCTTAGTAGTTCAGGGTACAAATTTCGGGGTATTCAGGCGTGTTCCACTTGTGTTTTCAGGAGAAGTTATGGCACTACTTACCGATCCGTATCATCCGCCGATACTTTGTGCGTAGGCCGCCCGGAATCCCTCGGGTGTGGTGCCCAGGTATTTTTTGAAAAACCGGGTGAAATAGGCATTGTCTTCAAAGTGCAGGGTTTCGGCGATCTGCCCGATCATCAGGTCTGAATTGGCCAGCAGGCGCTTCGCTTCGAGCAGGATACGTTCCCGGATGAGTTCGCCGGCGCTTTTCCCCATCACGTTGTTGGTCAGCGCGTTGAGGTGATTGGGCGTCACGAACATCATTTCGGCATACTCCCGGGGCAGGCGTTTTTCCCGGAAATTCGCTTCGATCAGTTTTTCAAACTGGCGCATCAGCACCAGATTGTGTTTGGAAGCGCCTTCCCGGAACGAATCGGGCGCTACCCGCGATAAACGAACCAGTATAATAATCAGCATACCCCGCAGGATGTCCATCATAAAATCTCCTCCTTTTTCAAATTCCTCCAGCATTTGCGCGAACGTCTGTTCCACTTCCGAACAGCACGACATATCCAGCGTATTTACGGAGGTGCTGCCGATATGACTGAACAGCGGGAAATCGCGCACGAAATTCGGATTGTGGCAAATCGAGGTAAAAAAGGATTCGTTGAAATTGACCAGGTAACCCTCCGCTCCCGCATCGAATTCCCAGGTATGTATCTGTCCCGGCGCCATATAGTACACCTGGTGCGGCACCACTTCAAACTGCTGAAAATCAATGGAATGCTTCCCGCCGCCCCGGGTAAAAAGCACGATCTGGTAAAAATCGTGCCGGTGCGGAAACTGTATATCGTGGTGCGAATCGACAAAATCGCGCAGCCGCGTCACCACAATTTCGGTCATGCACCTGTCTGCGCCGAGCAGGTTACAAATGCTGTAAGTGGGCATTTTTTTTGCCATGATCCTTTCCGTTAAAATGCCAGTTTTACTACAAATATCTGATTCAGTTTCCGGCGAATCCAAACCCTGATTGCAACAGGCAAAGGCGCATCACACGGCGGCACGTCCGACATACGAATCTGAATGACAAAGGCCGACAAAGCCGTTAATCCTCCCACCGCTAAAAATGCTGTTCCAATACCGGCCCAATCGCTCAGCCAGCCAGTCATCAGAGCGCCTACGACATATCCCAGGTCACGCCAGAACCGAAACACTCCAATGCCCTCAGCGCGTTGTTCCGGGTGTGTATTGTCTGCTACTGCCGACAAAAATACAGGGTAAACGGTAGCCGTACCCAACCCAAGCAATACGCTGCATGCTGCAAATTGTAAAGTATTGTCCGCAAAAAGAAACCCGGAAATACCAACGGATTGCAGTAACATGCCTAACACCAGCATTTGCTTTTTAGAAACGGAGTCCGACCATCTTCCGGTAAAGACCTGCGAAACGCCCCACACAAACGGGTACAACCCTGCCACAAAACCAATAGTCGGCAGGGAATACCCTTGCTGATGCATTAAAAGCGGTAGTAAACCCCAGATCATGCCATCATTCAGGTTATTTACCAAACCGGCCTGCGTCACAGCTGAAAGGTTTTTATGCTTCCAGGTCGTGTCGACAAATACGTGTCGGAGTTTTTTTCTACAGGAAACAGCGGTTTCCGCAGCCACATGCCTGCGGGTGTCGCGAACCCAAACCACGCTTAACAACAGCCCGCAAACGGCTACCACAAGTCCGGCATAAAAAATCACTTCCGTGGAGCCGAAACGGTGTGCCAGCGTTGCCGAACCGAAAGCCGCCAGTGCAACAGCCACGTATCCGGAAAATTCGTTCAAACCCATTGCCAGCCCGCGCTGCCGCTCTCCCACCAGGTCAATTTTCATCACAACGGTACTGGACCAGGCAAATCCCTGATGTACGCCAAGAAGCACATTGGCAGCAATTATCCAACCCCAATCAGGCGCCCAACCCAGTAAAAAAGGAATTGGCAAGGCCAGTATCCAGCCAACTACCAGCAGTTTCTTCCGGCTCACCCGATTTGACAGTGCTCCTGTAAGATAGTTGGCTACCGCTTTGGCCGCGCCGAAAGCCACAATGAACGACAGTACTGCAAACGAGGAGGTCAGGCCGAATTTGTCTTTTGCCAGCAATGGCAACAGGGTGCGCTCCAGGCCCACCATAGCACCAACGAAGGCATTCACAAAAACCAGCAGCGTAAACTGACCGATATTGGCTCGAAGCCCGAGAGACTCGTTCACAGTTCCTTTCATTGTTTACCTGAATTCATATTTCACGCCACTCACCTGTGTCAGCAGGGTGGCAGGCGCATCGAGCACCTTCGCCGAGCCGTGCGGCAGGGGCGATACCGGCGAATTTGCAGCGAGATATTCCTTCAACACCGGGTGCAGGGAATACGGCATGTTTTTACCCTCGGTAACGCTGGGAATGCGGCAAAGCATGGTATCCGGGTCGCCGTCGCGCTCGCAGGCCGACACCGTGTAAGCACGGGCGGGATCGAGCGGACTGCCGCCGACGGTCACTTTTTGTACCCGTTTGCCCTGTTCGCCGAAGGCGTTGAACGCCACTTCCATACCCCGGAACTTGACTACCCAGCCGCCGAAACGCCGGGAAGCGTCTTTGGAAAAAACGTTGTTCAGTTCCTTTTCCAGCCATTTCAGCAACTCCGCGCCGGTGACTTTGGCGGTGCGCACGGTCGCGTCGACGGGCAACATATCGTAGATAAAACCTTCGGTGATCGGAATGAGCCCTTCGGCATTCGGGGTGCTGCGCGGCGGACAAAAACGAAAGCCGTTGGAGAGCACGATTTCGGTACCGACTTTCCATTCCAGGGCATCCAGAATGAGCGTATCGATGGTGTTTTCCACTACGAAATAACGGTACAGCGGCACTTTGCTGTAACCCACCACCCGATCGATGTCGGCCACAAACGGCGCTTCGAGTTGCGCGATCAGCGCCGACACCTCTTTTTTCGCCTTGTATTTGCGGGGATCTACCTCCATGAGTTCGTAACGCTGCGCCGTTACCTTTCCGTCCTTCACTTCCAGGTCCAGGCGGCCGACAAATGAACCGAATGCGCCCGGCTCCACCACTTTGGCATATTTGCATTCGATGGGTTCCCGTACACGTTCGTGGGTATCGCCCCCGAAAATGTAATCGACGCCCTCGCATTCCGGCATGTTTGCCAGCGCGATTTGCTGCGACAAGCCGAGGTGCGCCAGGATGATCACCACGTCGCACTGTTCCTGATCGCGCATCACGTCGACGTAATAGGCCAGGTTTTCTTCGGGCTTGGTGTAAATGATGCCTTTGGAATAATTGGGCGACTGCCTGATGGGCACCAGCGGGTCGGTATAACCCAGGAAACCGATTTTTACACCCAGCCGCGACCAGGTGAAGTAGGCCGGAAAAATGAGTTCGCCTTTTTTGCCGTCGCCGGCATCGTGGTACATATTCGCACACACCTTCGGAGCATCGAGGCCGCCCAGCAGGGTTTGCATGGCTTTTTTATAGTATACCACTTCCCAGTTGCCGGGCAAATAAAGGTCGTAACCCATGGCGTTGAGGATCGGCGAAATGGCTTTGCCGGTGGTTTTTACCGACAGTTCGCTGCCCTGAAACATATCGCCCGTATCGATGATGAACGTATTCGGATTCTTTTTCCGAACCTGATCGAACAGCGTGGCGAGGTGGGCATATCCGGCCGTTTTGCGAAATACGGCCTGCCCGTTTTCCCAGAACAACTCGTCGTGCGGATGGATCTGGCAATGCACGTCGGTGGTTTGCAGCAGGGTGATGGTACCGTTCAGGGGAGCGAGGTCTTCTTTTTTGGTATTTCCGGAAAATCCCGTTTCCAGGGATGCCGGTTGTTCCGCTTGCAGCGCCAGCGGCGAAAGCCCCGCTCCCAGGCCGGTTAGCAGGGAATTGCGCAGGAATTTGCGGCGGTTGAAACCGGATGGCGGGTGATCGGCGTGATGTGGCATAGGAAGCGATCAGTTCTTTTTTGGTTGTGATTTGTAGAAGGCCAAGATAGGGCCGAACGGGCCATATTTGTGTTGTTCCTGCGGGAATGTGTCGGCATACGGCCCGAAGGGGTGGTCGTACGGTTTTTTCTCAATTTTGGGCCAGTCGGTATCGAGAAAAGGGTGTTTCGGGCGCGGTTGCGAATTGACGAAAGCCGCTACGTCCCAGGCTTCTTCATCGGTCAGTTGCGGATTCGAGTAATTTGCCCCGAAAGGCATGTTGGCTTTCACGTAACCGGCAAAACGCGACATCCGGAACAGCCCGGCGCCTTCATTGTAACTTTCAGGGCCCCACAGTGGCGGGTAGTCGCGCGGATTGCCGGGCATGGGCTGACCCTGGCCGCTGGGGCCGTGGCAGGAAGCGCATTTTTCCGCATAAATCTGTTTGCCGTGCGCGGGATCGGCAGCCCGGTCGAGAAAAGGCACTTCCACCAGGCCCGAACCTTTGGGTTTTTCCCCTTTCGGAACACCCGTGCCCAGCCAGCGCAGATAGGCTACGATGGCGTTCATTTCCCGGCCGGTGGTGTCGAGCGCCTGGCCGTTGAGGCTTCGAACGAAGCAGTCGTTCACCCGTTTGCGGACGGTTTCGAGCATACCCGAACGCGCGCGCATCTGCGGGTACGTACTTTCTACAGCGAAATAATTGTTTCCGAAAGGCTTGCTGCCGGCGTCGAGGTGGCAATTCTGGCAGTTCAGGCCATTGATGCTGGCAGGCCGCAGGAATCCGTCTTTCCCAAAATAATCCTGCGTGTGCGCAATCAAATCGCGGCCGTATGCGACGAGTTTCGCATCCGCATCCGTTTCGGCAAGATACGGATCGGGGGCCTCCCACATTTTCTGTTTGTCGTATACAGGCCAGTGTTGTTTACGGGCAGCGGCTATCGTTTTTTGAGTAGCCGAATAATCCTGGTACATCGCCAGGAACCCGAGCGAAACCAGCGCCAGCACAAATACCCACAAAATCCGGTGTCCGGCCATTAATACACGCAGCGTCCGATTGTATTCACCGCGCAGTACCGGGTCGTGTGAAACCTGTTTGCGGTAAAATGCAAGGCTGCTGTTGAGCAACACGAGGCCCAGCGCCAGCCCTCCGATGACCAGCCACATGGCAGGGTAATAAAAACCGTTGCTCATGGTTTGGCGGTCTGTTTTAAGTGTAAAAATAGCCTGGAATAGAAATTCCCGGAAGAAGAGCCGAGGAAAACCGGTGTGTGCATGAGGGTAAAGTTTTTGAATGCATAATCATACAGGCCCCAACGAGACAGCAGGGCAAATATCCGGAATCGGTAATTTGTGCAACGTGACTAAAGTCACGGACGCTGCTACGCCAGCCCTTTCAGGATAGCGCCCCAGTACATACGTGGCAGCACCTGTTTTTTGAGTTGGTACATGCTCCAGCGTTCTTGCGACTGGTCGAACGGGAAGGTTTCCATCGGTGTGTTGTTGTAGTCGAATTCGGCCAGTACGAGTTTGCCGTAACCGGTCACGAGCGGACACGAGGTGTATCCCAGATACGTTTGCGAAGGTTTGCGGCCGGCCATTACGTCGAGCAGGTTGGCTACCACGACGGGCGCCTGCTTGCGGATCGCGGCGCCGGTTTTGGAAATCGGCAACCCGGCAGCATCGCCGAGGGAGAAAATATTGGCGTGGCGCAGGTGTTGCAGGGTGCCCGGGTCTACTTCCACCCAGCCGGCGCTGTTGACGAGCGAACTGTTGCGGACAAAATCGGGCGCACTCTGCGGCGGCGTTACGTGGATCATATCGAACACGACTTCCTTCACCTCGTCCTTGTTATTTTCTCCGAAGCCGACGAATTTGGCCGTGTGGTTCGGTCCGTCTATTTCGGTGAGGTTGTACATGAAATTCAGTTTCATGTTGCCGCGTTTGACTACTTCCAGCAAGGTTTTTTCATACTGCGGCACGGCGAACAGTTTGGCGGCGCCGCTCCAGTACTGGATATCGGCTTTGTCGAGCATGCCGTGTTTACGGAAATAATCGGCAGCCAGGTACATGATTTTGTGTGGTGCGCCGCCGCATTTCACCGGCGTGGAGGGGTTGTGAAAAACGGCTTTCCCACCTTTGAAGTTTTTCACGCATTCGAACGTGTAGGGCGCCGACTCGAACGAGTAGTTGCTGCACACGTTGTTTTTGCCCAACGTTTCCGGCAGGCCCTTGATGGCGCTCCAGTTGAGTTGAATACCGGGGCACACGATGAGGTATTCGTATTCCACGAAGCCGTTGTCCAGTTCCACCCGGTTTTGTTCAGGTGTGAATCCGGTGGCTTTCTGCTTGATCCAGGTGACACCCTTCGGCATTACGGAGGCTTCCGTGCGCTCAGTTTTGCGGATATCGAAAGCGCCGCCGCCAACGAGCGTCCAGGCGGGTTGGTAATAATGCTTGTCGGCCGGATCGATGATGGCAATATCCAGCGATGCGTTTTTCCGCAGCAACTGGGCGGCGGTAGAAATGCCGGCGTTGCCGCCGCCTACGATGACTATTTGATGGTGTGACATGTAAATCAGTAAAAAGTGAATGAAGATTTCCAATGCAAAACTGCGACGCAGCACTTCACTGTCGCTTGCACTATTCAGGGAAGAATCAGAACTATTTACCGGTTTTGAAATTTTAAACCGCCGGAAAGCCTGCACTTAAAACATTATTTCATAAAAAACGGAATTGCAGCGCTGGAATAACGGATTGGTATTTGAATCGAAATTTCATATTTCCGGTCGGTAGCACGGCCT